>CAZWIW010000221.1:0-1515 GCA_964634545.1 uncultured Rubrivirga sp. | reverse complement strand
GAGATAGTCACATCCATCTCATCGACGAGATCGGCCCGCACCAGCGTGTCCAACAGCGCTTCACCGCCTTCACACACGATGCGACCCAATCCTCGCCCATGCAACCACGCAACGAGGGCCCGAACATCGACGGAGTCGTCGCCGAAGGCAACCACTTCGGCATGTGCGCGCGCACGCTCGAGGGCCGCGTCGTCCACCGTGTTGGTGGTTGCAACGATCACCGGCAGCGCCGACTCACGGAACATCGGTTCCTCCCAGGGCAGGTCCAAGCGGCCGCTGACCACCACCACTTGCGGTGCTACAGCCAAGCCGGCAGCCTGCCTCGCTTCTTGCCACTCGGCCTTGACCAGCATGGGGCGGTAGCGCTCCGCTCGGATAGTCCCCGCGCCCACGAGCACGGCATCGCTCAGCCGTCGTGTTTCCATGAAGACCCGCTTATCGGCTGGCCCGGAGATCGTTCCGCTAAGTCCATCGACGCCGGTCGTGGCGCCATCGAGGGTCATGACCATCATGGTGCGCAGCCACGGCTCGCTCGGCCATGGATAGAGGGTCGCGTAGTCCACACCGCGACACTACGGCCGATCACGCAGGCGGAAGGCCTCGGCTATCGCATCTGGACCCGCATCGGTGACGATCTCGTCTCGCACTGAGGCAGCGTGCTAGGTGGGCGTCCCGCAGTTGGACTTGCTTCCAAAGCCGCGTGATGGACGAGGTGTCACCGCGCGCCTACGGCATCGCTGAAAGACCACCGTCGACGATCAACTCTTGGCCGGTCATGAACGACGAAGCATCGCTGGCCAAGAACACCGCGGCCTGAGCGATCTCCTCGCTGCGTCCCCAACGCGCCATCGGCACTCGACTGAGGACCGATTGCTCAGTGGCATCGTCACCGCGCAGGAAATCCGTCAAGTCTGTTTCAATCCAGCCAGGCACCAGCGAGTTGACGCGTACTCCCTGGTGCGCAACTTCCACGGCCAAACTGCGCGTCAAGGAAGCGACTGCAGCTTTCGCCGCGCCGTAGTGCGACATCAGAGGCGCGCCGCGCAGCCCAGCCACCGAACCCACATTGATCACCACACCATGCTCAGACTCCACCAAGTGCGGCAACGCCTGTTGGATCAAGCGGACTGTCGCCTCGACATTCAATCCCATCGTCTTCGACCAGCCGCTCAGCCGCATCGAGGCCACGGGCACGGAGAAACTGTTTCCGCCCGCGTTGTTTACCAAGATGTCCAAGCGCCCGAGCGCCGCGACCGTCTCCGTCACGAGTCGCTCGGCGGCTTCTTCGTCGGTCACGTCTGCCGCGAAAGCAACCGCCCGTCCGCCTCCGGCGTTGATGCCGTCAGCAACCTGCTGGATCGCATCAGGTGTCCGTGCGGCTAGCGCCACAGCACAGCCGCGTGCGGCGTACTCCTCGGCAATAGCCTTGCCGATGCCTCGGGAAGCACCCGTGATCAGCGCAACGCGGTCCTTGAGATCCTGCTCGGCCATGGTGCCTCCCGTTTGGTGTCAAGG
>CAZWIW010000220.1:0-1523 GCA_964634545.1 uncultured Rubrivirga sp. | reverse complement strand
GGAGATCGACATCGTGATCGGTCGCGACCCTGCGATCCGCCCGAAGCCCGAGCCCGATGGCGTCCAAGAGGCTTCCCGCCGGCTCGAAGTCTCACCCGATGAGGCCGCGATGATCGGGGACTCGACCTGGGATGCCGCGGCCGCACTCGCTGCGGGGAGCGCTTTCGTGGGAGTGCCTGCCGACGGTTTCGGTACTGAATTCGCCGGTCGTATCGGGTTCGCCCCGACGATGCGAGATGCACTGGTATCGCTCGGCTTGTTGGATCGGCGGTAGGCCCAGGACTCGGGGAAGTGCCCGCAGGCTCGGCATGTAGTCTTACGCGCGCTGTTCTCAGCACGGCAGGTTGCCCGAGCGGCCAATGGGAGCGGACTGTAAATCCGTCGGCGAAAGCCTACGCAGGTTCGAATCCTGCACCTGCCACGTTTCTTCCCGCTCAATCCAGCGGGTAGACCACGCCGGTGAGGTCTTCGCTGGCATCCCACAGCAACCGCGCCTGTGTCGGATCCTTCGCTGCTTCTGACCGGTCGACAAGTTTGGGGTAGCCGCGCATTTCCCCGAGGCCGCCAGGGCCCACGTAGGAATTGCCGGGTAATCCAGGCATGGTGGCCGCGAACAAGGTGGGCAGCGCGCCCATCTGTGGGGACTGAGCGATGACTTTGTTGGCAACTGCAGTGAACTTGCCCTCGAGTGACTTACCGGCCATCGCCGGCCCGACGCTTTGCAGGTTCGTGGCGGAGTAGCCCGGGTGGGCGGCAGAACTCGTCACGGTGAGGTCGTTCGCGGCAAGGCGCCGCTGCAGTTCGGAGGTGAACAGCAGGTTCGCCAGTTTGCTTTGACCGTAGGCACTCCACTTGCTGTACTTCTTCTCACCCATGAGGTCGTCGAAGTTGATCTTGCGAGCCATGCGATGCGCACCGGAGGAGACATTCACCACCCGCGAGTGCGGAATAGCGATGAGAGCGGGAAGCAGGAGTCCGGTCAGGGCGAAGTGCCCGAGGTGGTTGGTGGCGAACTGCATCTCGTGGCCATCCGCGCTCTCGCGGCGGGGGATGGCCATCACTCCGGCGTTGTTGATCAGTAGGTCCAGACCCTTCTCATGGATCTCGGACCAGGACTCGGCGAAGGTGCGCACCGAGGACAGGTCGGCAAGGTCCAGCCGCCACACCTCGATGCCCTGTGCTGCGGGGCCCATCGCTTCGCGGGCTGCGTTGCCCTTGGCGACATCGCGAACCGCCATGGTGACGGCCGCACCGCTTCGGGCCAGGGCTTGGGCGGTGTAGAAGCCCAGGCCGGAATTGGCCCCGGTCACGATGGCGGTGCGCCCGGTCAGGTCCGGCATATCGGCGACGCTCCAGCGGGCGCCGCTTCCGGATGTGCTTGTTGAGCTTGCTGAGCCTGTCATGCCGCTAGTCAATCCCACTTGCAGGTGGTAGGCAGCCCGGGGCTGGGGTGGGCGGCCTAGGTGCGCCCCGGTACGCTTTACCGGCTTCACGCCCCAATAGCTCAGTCGGCAGAGCGTCTC
>CAZWIW010000219.1:0-1531 GCA_964634545.1 uncultured Rubrivirga sp. | reverse complement strand
GACCGGTGCCCTTTTGCTTGTACGGCTTGCGGCCACCGCCGCGAACCTCCGCGCGGGTCTTGGTGTCGTGCGATCCCTGCCGGGCAGCTGCGAGTTGCGCAACCACTACCTGGTGGATCAGCGGGACGTTCACCTGCACATCGAAGATCTCTGCTGGCAGTTCAACCGAACCGGTGGTCTTGCCCGCGGGGTCGAGCACGTCTACCGAGGTCATGCGCTGGCCTCCTTCAGGGCGTCCTTCACAGCGGTGGTGATCAGCACTAGTCCACCCTTGGGCCCCGGCACGGCACCCTTGACGAGCAGCAGCCCCTTGTCGGTGTCCACACCCGCCACGGTCAGGTTCTGCGTGGTTTGCACATCGCCGCCCATTCGCCCGGCCATCCGCAAGCCCTTGAATACCCGGCCGGGGGTAGCACAGCCACCGATAGAGCCCGGGGAGCGGTGCTTGCGCTTGACGCCGTGCGAGGCGCGCAGACCGTGGAAGCCGTGCCGCTTCATGGCGCCCGCGAAACCCTTGCCCTTGGTGGTGCCGGTGATGTCCACCCGCTGCCCTGCCTCGAAGACGTCGGCTCCGAGTTCCTGGCCGAGGGTGTACTCCGAAGCGTCGTCGGTACGCAATTCCACCAGGTGCCGGCGTGGGGTCACGCCCGCCTTGGCGAAGTGCCCGCTCATCGGCTTGTTGACCTTGCGGGGGTCGATCGCTCCGAAACCGAGTTGCACGGCGTTGTAACCGTCGCTCTCCGGGGTACGCACCTGGGTAACAACACATGGCCCAACCTGCACCACGGTCACCGGGACGACCCTGTTGTTCTCGTCCCACATCTGGGTCATGCCGAGCTTGGAGCCCAGCACTCCCTTCATCGTCTTCGCCATGGCAGATCCCCTACAGCTTGATCTCGATGTCGACGCCGGCCGGCAGGTCGAGGCGCATGAGGGAGTCCACCGTCTTGGGCGTCGGATCGAGGATGTCGATCAGGCGCTTGTGCGTGCGCATCTCGAAGTGCTCGCGGCTGTCCTTGTACTTATGCGGCGAACGGATCACGCAGTAGACGTTCTTCTCCGTCGGCAACGGCACGGGACCGGCGACCTGCGCGCCGGTGCGGGTGACCGTCTCGACGATCTTCTTCGCCGAGGAGTCGATCACCTCGTGGTCATAGGCCTTTAGCCTGATGCGGATCTTTTGTGCCGCCATGGTGGCTTGCCGTCCTTCGTCTCGTTACTGCGTCTCGTTCTAGCCGGGTGGTGCAAAACCGGTGACACGTGGCGGGCGGTGGATTGCACCGCCCGCCACGGGGCCGGTTGGTGGGTTGCTACTTCAGGATCTTCGTGACGCGACCGGCACCAACGGTGCGGCCACCTTCACGGATCGCGAAGCGCAGACCCTCTTCCATGGCGATGGGCTGGATCAGCTCAGCGCGCATGTCGGTGTTGTCGCCCGGCATAACCATGTCCTTGCCCTCGGGCAGGTGCACGACGCCGGTGACGTCGGTCGTCCGGAAGTAGAACTGCGGACGGTAGTTGTTGAAGAACG
>CAZWIW010000218.1:0-1584 GCA_964634545.1 uncultured Rubrivirga sp. | reverse complement strand
CGAGGCCGCGACGGTGTTCGAAGTCAACCAGGAACTGCCCGGCGTAAGTCGGAAGCATGTCCGGGCGCTGCTCGAACAGCACGATCTCCTCGATGAAGTCGACTCGGCTGACGCGAAGTCGCCCCAGCAGCTGATCGAGCGATCCAACTAGTGGCTGGGCACCGGGATCTGGGGACTATTCGCTTGCACGATCTGACCGTGAGCGGCCAAGTCGGGCTCATTGCCCGGCTCGGCACGATGTCCGGTCGCATCGTGGCTGACAAGGTGCACGTGGCGGTGTGTGATGCGCGGGCCTACAACGAGCAACCACAAAAGTATGGAGTGAACGTCCTGCAGGGGGCATTCACGGTTTACAACTTCAATAGCGACCCGCAATCTCAACTGAACGCCACTTTGACGAACATCTCCGTCGGATCGGCGAACGCTCCAGTGCTCGGCTCAGGCATCTTCGTCTCCGGCTTCAGTGACACCGGAGGACGGATCGAGGTGGACACGCTCACCTGCGGTTCAGTTCATTCAACGGGCCTGTTGACCTTCGGGACGGCGGACTTCATCACCGGGGGAGTATTCGTTCTCGCAGGGGCGCATGTGACGTCGTTGGAATGCGCGGCCGAGTGTGAAACCTACGGAGTCAACGACATGGTGCTGGACAACTGGGGAACAGTGGATTCCTGGGTTTGCCGCGGGCCGATTCGTTCCTGGGGGCCGTCGGGAATCGGGTTCGTGAACTTCGGCACGGTGGACTCCTTCGTCGCCGAAGATGTCGTGGAGACGCACGGACTCGGTGCGCGTGGTTTCAACCAGTACGACGGCACTGTCTCAGACATCCGTTTTCGATCCATCACCACCTTCGGCGATGGATCGATCGGGATCCAGGTGTCCAAGCCCGTCGGAAGAATCACTATCGACACAGACCTGGTCACTCACGGGAGCCAGGGGCCAAGCCTGGTGAAGGGCGTGATCATGGATCTTCCGGCGATCGGCTTCAGCGTCAAGCCCGGGGGTTCTGTCTCCACGCTGGAGGTTGGCGGAAGCATCGTCACCCATGGAGAGGAAATCACCGCATTCTCGGTCGAGGGCGGCTCGGTCGAGGCCATGAGCATTGGCGGATCCGTGCGGGCTGAAGGTGCGAATGCGCAGCAGGTGGAACTCCTTGACGGCGGCAGCGCACCGATCAGCGGGTAAGTGCAGCAGATGCGGCTTCGGTAGTGTGCTGAATCGGCGCCGGGTGGGCGATGCGGGTGACGGGTGCCAGCTCGCGAATGTCCTCGGTGGCCAAAGGAGCGCAATGGCCAACGCTCGACCGTCGTGGTTCACAGCGGCTGATTGCCAGCTCGCTGACTTCGCTGATCTGGTGCAAGAGCCGGTTCGAGTAGAGGACTACTCGCACGCTGAATCAGTTGTTGACGGGATCGTCGTCTACAACAGCAATGCGCTGCGTTCACGGCTCAATGAAGCAGAGTCTCGGCGCCGCGTCCTCGCCGAGTTCGCTTCAGTGCTCGATAGCGGACCGGGAGTGCTCGTCCTTACCGGCGCTTACGAGGAAGGTGTGGTTGATGCCGCGACGGCGGTGTTTCGTTCGAT
>CAZWIW010000217.1:0-1590 GCA_964634545.1 uncultured Rubrivirga sp. | reverse complement strand
CGGCCGCCCAACTCATCTCGGATCTGGAAACCGAAGTCCTGATACCACTTCAGGCGATCCAGGAGATCGACCAAGGATTCGCCGACCTGGTGGCCCAAGCCACCCCCTTGATCGAACGGATCGGTGACGACCTTTCCGGTGTCGATGCGTTCGCCGACGACGTCCGAGAGATCCAAGACGCACTCGATCAGGACGTCGATCTTTTCGCAGCCGACCTCGCTGCGCTGTGCGCCGAGTTCCCCAGTGCCCGATGCACGGCGGTCCAGAACTCCTACAACACCCTCATCCGAGCCCAGGCCGATGAACTGACCACGTTGGTGGATGGCAGCACGGATCTTCTGGACACCATCACGGCAGATGCGCAGGCGCTCCCCGGAGTGCTGACGAAGGTGGCCAGCGACCTGGAGACCGTGGCGACGAACTTGAATGGCGTGGAAGCGGAGGTGACCACGATCGCTGCGGATCTGCGCGATCTGGAGGCCCGCGTGCAGCGAACTCTGCCGCCACTTGCGGCGAGCCTCGAAGGAGTCACCAGCACGCTGTCCGCGGACGTGCAAGGGCCGCTCGACGCTATCGCCACTCGGGCAAATTCACTTGCCTCCGGACAATCGGTGATCACCCAGGGGGTGAGCGATGTCGAAACGGCAGTGAAAGACGCCGATAGCAAGATCACCGAACTCGCCAGCGGCAGCGAAAAGCTCGCCTCCGGGGCATCGGAACTGTCCACCGCGCTGGTCACCGAGATCGCACCTGGTACCGAACAACTCGCGGAAACAACGAAGAAGGCTGAAGACAACACCCCGGGGATCGTCGATGCCAACCGCAAGGACTTCACCACCGTGCTGTCCTCCCCCATCAAGGTAGACCGAAACGTCCTGAACGAGGTACCGAAGTTCGGTGATGGTTTCGCGCCGTATTTCGTGCCACTAGCACTATGGGTCGGGGCACTCGTCGCATTGTTGTTCGTCGCACCACTGAATATCGCCGGGCGGATGTCGGGCATGCCCGCGTGGAAGGTCGCGCTCGGAAGCTTCGCACCACTCGCGGTAATCGGCTTCGTGCAGACGACCGCCCTGTGGGCTGCCTTGAAGTTCGGACTGGGGCTAGCGACCGCCTCACCGGTATGGGTGTACGTCTCACTGTTGGTTTCCAGCCTGGCGTACTTCGCCATCATCCAATTGCTGAAGGCAACCTTCGGGCTCATCGGGGACGGGCTCGCGGTGGCGCTACTTGTGTTGCAGGTAACTGGAGATGAGGGGGCGTATCCGATTCCCACTTTCCCGGATCTTCTGCAGTGGATACATCCCTACCTTCCGATGAGTTTCTCCGTGGATGCGATTCGACGAAGTACTGCCTCTACGGACATTCAGCCCTACGTGTCCCAGGATCTGCTGATCTTGTTCATGTTCGGTCTGGTTGCGGTGACATTGACCGGCCTCGTCGCCCGCACTCGGCGAAATGCCGCAGTGGACGAGGTGAAGCCGATGATCTTCCTCAACTGATCGAGCCGCACAGCGATTCGGCTCACCAGTCAACGCGTATTCGCCTACCCTCAACCCCGGAGAGCGGGGAGGGCAAGTGACGGATCGC
>CAZWIW010000216.1:0-1593 GCA_964634545.1 uncultured Rubrivirga sp. | reverse complement strand
GAGTCGGACCTGGGCAAGACGAGTGTCCGCGCTGGTGTGCACTGCCCACGGGACTGCACTCTCGGTCAAGAACGCGAGTAGCTCGGGTACGCCGTCGATGGGCGTGATGCCAGTGACGTCGTCGTACTGGATAGCCAACTGCTCGGCAGCGGCAGCTGCGATGGTGTCGTCGTCGGCGTCGGGAAGCCAGCGAGCAACGGTCACTTCCGCCGGTAGGCCGTGGGCCTGCGCGAGAACCGCGGCGGGGTCGAGGTCGCGCGCGATCGCCCAGGTGGTCCAGGCCCGCTCGACGTTGGCATGCGATTCGATCAAGGTGCCGTCCATGTCGAACAGCACCGCGGCCGGCCAGGTGGTCACCGGTCAATACTGCCGGTCGATGCGTGGGTTCATGGCATGCTGGGGCTATGACGCAGCCGAATGAACCCGCAGAGGGCACCACTCCAGAGCAGCCGTCTGCGACTCCGCAGTGGCCATCTGCCGGGGGGCAAGAGTCCACGACACCGCCGGCGTACCCACCGGCCGGACCTCCGCCACCGGCTCCGCCCTACGGACCGGTCCCGCAAACGTCGAACTCGGCGATCGTCGCTTTGGTGCTCTCGATCGTGTCCTGGGTCATCTGCCCGATCATCCCGGCGATTGTGGCTTTGGTCTTCGCGAACAAGGCCGATAAGGAGATCGCGGCCAGCAACGGCTGGGTGACCGGCGGGGGATTGGTCACCGCGTCGAAGATCGTCGCCTGGATCAACATCGGCCTGTACGCCGCGATCTTGGCCATCTTGCTCATCGTCTTCCTGCTTGCCGCCGCCGGCGGCGCCCTCGCCTAACCCACGCTCGCGCCCCTTCCCTTCCCCGTTCCGGCGTCGGTTGTGGCCGCGATTCGACCGAATTTGCGGCCACAACCGACGCCGGAACGGGGAGGTGGGGGACCCGGTTTTGACGCTGCCAAGGCCACCGGGTACTGTTTCACCTCGTGTCCGGAACCGGGCACATCCTGCTGCGCACGACTTCCCCTCGAAGAGATGCGCGGGACCTGAGGGTTCGAACCGATTCGACCCGATAGGCCAGGATCCACCGACGATGAGACGGACGTTTCGCGCGCTCGAAAGCCCGCGACACGCCCGACCGCGTGGGTCGGATCTTCAGGAGGCGGAGAACCGAAGTCGAGAAGGTAGGAGAGGCGCCTCGTGCCCACCATCCAGCAGCTGGTCCGCAAGGGCCGCCAGGACAAGGTCGACAAGACCAAGGCACCTGCCCTGAAGGGCAGCCCGCAACGTCGTGGGGTCTGCACGCGCGTCTACACCACCACCCCCAAGAAGCCGAACTCCGCGCTGCGCAAGGTCGCCCGCGTGCGGCTCACCTCCGGCATCGAGGTCACGGCCTACATCCCCGGTGTCGGCCACAACCTGCAAGAGCACTCGATCGTCCTCGTTCGTGGCGGCCGCGTTCGCGACCTGCCCGGCGTGCGCTACAAGGTCATCCGCGGAGCGCTGGACACCCAAGCCGTGAAGAACCGCAAGCAAGCGCGTTCGCGCTACGGAGCGAAGAAGGAGAAGGGCTGATGCCTCGCAAGGGACCGGCCACCAAGCGCCCCAC
>CAZWIW010000215.1:0-1634 GCA_964634545.1 uncultured Rubrivirga sp. | reverse complement strand
ATTGGCGAACAGGGTTTCCGCATTCGATCAGGATCGAGGAGTTCACCCGCGACGGCGCATTGATGATCCGCGCAGAGATGCCAGGAATCGATCCGGATGAGGACGTCCAACTCAAGGTCAAAGATGGGATGTTGACTATCGAGGGGAAGCGCGAGGAACACAGCGAGACGGATCAGCGCTCCGAGTTCTTCTACGGAACTTTCCTTCGCACATTGCGACTCCCTTCAGGGACCAAGAGCGAGGACATCCAAGCCGACTACCGCGACGGCATCCTGGAGATCAGCATTCCGTTGAAGGAGCCGACCACTCCGGCCCAGAGCATCCCCATCCGACACAACTGAGCAAATTGAGACGAGAATGCCCTGATGCTCAGTAGAGCATCAGGGCTTTCTCACGTGCGTGGGTCTCAGCCCGCCCAACGTTCTGCCAAGGCCTTGCCGAGTGCTTGAAGTGTGGCTCGTTCCGCAGCAGTGATGTTCTGCTTGTAGTCGCGGTCGTACTCGAGCGTTTGGATGGCATTGCCAACGAGGTACATCACGATGTATTCGTCGTCGATGAATTCGTAGTCCTTGCTCTTGTTGTCGCTGTTGGAGTGGATCCACACACCGGGCACACCGAAGGTCTCGAACTGGGTGGTGCCGTTGCGCAGCCGCTGCTTCCACGTGTAGCGATCGTCGCCCTCACCATCGGTCTCGCGGGTATCCCCGGCGCACCTGGCCGCGCGGGTCTTGACCTTCTCCCAGGCTTCCTGGGCAGCCTCGACCGAGCCGTACAGGTACAAGTTCTGCTGAATCGCAGCATCGCGCTTGAGGTCGAGATCACCGAGTTCCACCTGATACTGCTGGACCGCAGGCGGGCCTAGGCGGACCTTGTTCTCCGTGGAGCACAGCCAAGGCTGGGGGCCAATGCCCTCTGAGGAGGTGAATGAGTACCCGTTGGAACTGACCCGGATGTTCTCCGGGATATCCGCTCGCGTGAGCATGGTGCCCACAGCTCGAGTCAGCTGCTCGGTGGTCGGCGCCGCTAGCGCCGATCCAGCCCCCGCTAGCCCGAGCACCGCCGCCACTCCAGTGGCCACTGCTGCCCGCATCGTCTTTCGTGTATTCAAGTGAAACGCCCCTCAATATTTTCCGGTGACAAAGCCGCCGTATTGCGACGTTCGGCAGCCTAATTCCCCTGCCGGGTCACCTTCAGTTTGGCGTCGATGTCGACAACAAGGTTGTCCACGGTTCCGATTCCCGGGATCGGGATGGTGACCTTGCCGAAGCCCGCGCTGCCAACGAGTTCCACTTCCGACATCGCATCCCAGTCCTCGTCCACCGGGGTAAGGGTGAGTTCGATTTCCACATCCAGCGTGCCCGCCTTCGCAGAGCCACGGACACTCGAGGAATCATCGGACAATCCACCGGATCCGACATAGACCAGATCGTGAGCGCGGTATCCGGCGATGAAGGCGCGGGCTGCGTGCTCGGTGAGGAAGTTTCCGGTCTTCACCTTGTCCAACGCAACAGTCAGGTCCAACTGCACGTTCGACGTAGCCAGCAGTAACTGGCCCGCACGCACGGGTGCGCTGATGTCGAGATCCATCAGTCCGGAGCCACCGCCGTTGCGCAGTCGGATGTCGCCGCCGTCCA
>CAZWIW010000214.1:0-1655 GCA_964634545.1 uncultured Rubrivirga sp. | reverse complement strand
CCAGACGTGCGTTGCACCAGATTCGCGGATGCGTTGGTCCCTTTCCGCAAGCTCAGTTGGCGAGGGCTCGTGGAATGGCGGGCTTTCGGTGCCGATGATTGTTGCGTTCAGGAACCGTTGTGAGATCTTTGTTCTGAGGGCTTCGATGACGTCCGGGGTGGAGCCGAGGAGGTAGTGGCGAGATGTCTCAGGCTGCGAGCTTTCCAGGACCATCGTCATGACGTCGGGGCCGTAGACACGTTCCCAGTTGCGGGCCAGGTGCGGGTATGCGCGTTTGCCCACCCAGGTGATGGGGACACCGTCGCTGAAAACGTAGTCGGATTGGTTCAGGAGTTGCGCGTATTGGGCGTTGTTGCGTGCGATGGCGACGTTGTAGGCATTGGCGAAATGCACACCGATACCGGGGTGACCTTTCGTGGGAAGTTGGTTTGGAAGGTCCAGCACCAGTTGGACTGCGTTGTGCAGGGACATGACCGTGAAATCGATCGAGCCGATGCGGTGTCGGGTGCTCATGGGTGTTCCGGTGAGGAGCGCAGACTGCCCTTTAGGCGCAAGGAGGTGTAGGCGGCGCGGCGCAGGTTGGTGCTGAGGTGCCGGCCGGCTGTGGCTCGAAGTTGTTCCGTGCGGGTGAATGGGGTGGGGGAAGCGTTGCGGTAGTTGTCCTGCCAGCGTTTGGTTTGCTCGAGTTGCTCGTGCGCAATGCGGGTGGACCAGGAGGTGTCACTCACGCGAAAAGCACCGATCGATTCCCAGCGCAAAGCGACATCGGTGGTGGGTGCGATCTTCTGGTAAGTCGACAGATCGAGCATGAGGGGATCGGTGTCATCCCAGGGCATCGCTGATTGCAGGTGCTCGGTGCGAAACAGCACAGCGAGCGGTTCGCCGAGGACGTTGGTTCCTTGCAGGTAGCAGGCGTGCATCACCTGCTCTCCGGGAACGAGGGTTGCCGTCTTCGGCAGTCCCGAGAGTCCGCGCTTGCGAAACAAGATGGTGCCCCGCGCATCGACGATGTCGCGTTGGGCGATGGCCATGGCCGCGGACGGGTTCGCTACGAGGTCGCGCACTTGCTGATCGATGGCGCTGGGGTAGAGCAGATCGTCTTGACACACCAACTTGGTGAATTCGCCTCGTGCCTGCATCGAGGCCGCGGTCCAGTTCGCGGCGGCGGTGGTTCCCGGTGGCATCTCGATCAGTCGGAAGCGGGAGTCGGCTACTTGTTCGAGGTATTCCCAGCCGTCATCCGATCCGCCACCTTCGGTGAAGACGATTTCCAGGTTCGGATAAGTCAACTGCTGCAGCGCCTGGGTGAGGTCACGCAGATGCGGCATGCCATTGAAGACGGGCACGACAATCGAGACCAACGGCTGCACGGAAGTTAGTATCGCGAACCGTGGCCAGTGACGCGGTGGTGCGTACCTGGTCGCGTGTTGCCGCTGCCGGGATCGCTGGAGTACTGCTGGCGGGTGGGGTGGCCCTGGTGCTGGTCCTTGTCAGCATCACCGATCAGGAGAACACCTCGGCGGCCGGTTACCTGCCGTTGGCATGGTCGGCAGCGGCGGTCCTGGTGCTCGTGGTGGTGGTTGCTGCCTTCGTGAAGCGCGTGGAAATCCGCACGGGTTCGGGATTCCCGTGGCTGGTGGGCGGACTGTCCTTCG
>CAZWIW010000213.1:0-1667 GCA_964634545.1 uncultured Rubrivirga sp. | reverse complement strand
TTCGAGCCGGCAGGCATGACCGACGATCCGGACATCCGGATGAGCCAGTCGATCATGGACTACATCTTCCGCCGGTTGGCTCTTGACTACCTGCCGCTGGAAAAGCGCGAAGCGCTAGGCATCTTCACCGCCGATGAGCGCGCAGCCACCGTGGCATCGAACTACGAGACCCCGCAGGTCTCAGCGGCCCCGGCTGCCGACCTCGTCGTGGAGGAGGAGACGGCGCAAGCCGAAACCGCCACACCCGCGCCGAAGGAGAGCAAGGCGCACTCCAGCGCCGAACTCCTAGAGGAGATCACCGGTACCGCATCGGACGCCCCGCTGTGCATGACCTGCGGGATCAAGATGCGCCCGGCGGGCAGCTGCTACGTCTGCGAAGGATGCGGAAGCACCTCCGGTTGTAGCTAGTTTCCGTGTAACACTGATTTGCTCGCGAGGGCCCGACTCCCATAGGAGTCGGGCCCTCGCTTACGGGGGGCGAGATCCACGTGCGAGCGGTAATAGTCGGGTGCGAAGAGGTCGTGGACCCCGACGATGCCGACTACCGTGAACGCGTGACCAAACTGCGGCATCCCATGGCCGCCGTGATCGTCACAGCCATCGCGGTCCTGTGGACTGTGCCGACATTCGGTCTGCTCGTGACGTCGTTGCGTCCCCCATGGGAAGCGCACTACACCGGCTGGTGGACGTTCTTCCAAGATCCTGTTGCCACTTTGGAGAACTACCGGGTTGTTCTTACTGGCGGGGATGTGTTGCCAGATGGCATCTCGCCCTACTTGTTCAATTCCCTGGCCATCGCTGTGCCGGCGACCGTGTTTCCAATCATCCTCGGTGCGATGGTCGCGTATGCCATGACCGCAATGCGTTTTCGGGGTGCCGCTTCTATGCTCATTGCGATTGTGGCTCTACAGATCATCCCGCTGCAGATGACGCTGTTGCCACTCCTTGAGTTATTCAACAGTGGCTGGTCTATTGGTCCGGTTCCGATCGTGCCCAACCTGGTGGATCCGCAAACCGGTAGATCCCTGCTTGCTGGGCGGTTCATCACGCTGTGGATCGTCCACACGATGTTTGCGCTTCCCTTGTGCATCTTCTTGATGTACAGCTTCGGCAGCAGGCTGTCGCGCGAGGTCATTGACGCTGCGCAAATCGACGGAGCCAGTCATTTCTTGATTTTCCGGCGCCTCTACTTGCCTCTCATGAGTCCCGCTCTGGCGACATTGGCCATCTTCCAGTTCCTGTGGGTCTGGAATGATCTGTTGATCGCGATCACGTTCGTGGGGAGTGGTTCCAATGTGGCTCCGATTACGGCGTACGTTGCCTATCTCAAGGGTGGATTCAGTCAGAACGAACACCTGCTGACCGCTGCCGCCTTCGTCGCGATGGTGATCCCGCTGGTCATCTTTTTCACTTTGCAGCGGTACTACGCACGAGGCTTCGTTCCGAGCGCCTATATTCGCGACCGATCTACATAACCCTGAGCCGCTTCCGGCGCCGCTTGTACATCGCCACGCGGACGGCCTAACTCCAAAGCGGCCACCTCTATGACACAGTTTCTCCCGACTTCTCACCCATGAAATCGATCCCTACCCGATCCCTGAAAGGCCGGTCGTGACCGACACCAGCCAGCGGGCGGCAGCCCCCACCGCAGCCCACCCATGGTGGGC
>CAZWIW010000212.1:0-1677 GCA_964634545.1 uncultured Rubrivirga sp. | reverse complement strand
CGCGCCAAGTCAACCGTGCAGAACTGCATGTTCAAGCACACAATTCCGCAAGTTCAAGCACATATTTCTGCAGTTTCGATAACACAATCCTGCGAGTTCGCGGGGTGTGGCAGGATGTGGGGCGTGAACAGCACCTCGATCGCCGTGCAGTCCTGTGCGGCTATCGCCAGCATCATCATCATTACCTAGCGCGTCGAGTCTCCTCGACGCGCAGCCCTTCGCCCAGCGAGGGGCTTTTTTGATGGGGAAGAGAGAAGGAAGCATGAGCAGGCCGGATTCGTTCCACGTGTACGACACCACGCTGCGCGATGGTGCCCAGCGCGAGGGCATTTCGTACTCGGTGAACGACAAGCTCGCGGTAGCGCGGCTGCTGGACGACTACGGCGTGGGCTTCATCGAGGGTGGCTGGCCCGGGGCACTGCCGAAGGACACCGAGTTCTTCGCGCGGGCGCAAAGCGAACTTTCGTTGAAAAACGCGCAGCTCGTTGCCTTCGGTGCTACCCGCAAGGCCGGAGTTGCCGTTGCGGAGGACCAGCAAGTCCGCGCGCTGTTGGACTCAGGTGCACCGGTGATCACTCTCGTGGCCAAATCGGACGTGTGGCACGTGGAGCAGGCACTGAAGACCACGCTCGATGAGAACGAGGCGATGATCCGCGACACGGTGGCCTTCCTGGTGGGTGAAGGCCGGCGCGTGTTCGTGGACATGGAGCACTTCTTCGATGGGTACAAGCACGACGCGGACTACGGGGTGCGGTTGTTGGTGGCGGCTGCCGAAGCTGGAGCTTCCGTGGGCGTGCTGTGCGACACGAATGGCGGGATGTTGCCGCTGGGAATGATGGAGGTCGTCGGTGACGTAGCGGCGCGTTCGGGTGTTCGACTCGGCATCCACTGCCAGGACGACACCGGATGCGCAGTAGCGAACACGGTAAGTGCTGTTTCTGCCGGTGTGACGCACGTGCAGTGCACCGCGAACGGGTACGGAGAGCGAACCGGAAACGCCGATCTGTTCCCGGTGGTGGCGAACCTGCAGCTGAAGATGGGCATCGAGTGCCTGCCGGAGGGCAAGCTCGCCGAAACGCGGCGGGTGTCCCACGCGATCGCCGAGATCGCGAACATCGCCCCCGATACCCATCAGGCGTACGCAGGTGTGTCGTCCTTCGCGCACAAAGCCGGACTGCACGCCTCGGCGCTGAAGGTGAACCCGGAGTTGTACAACCACATTGATCCGGCGTTGGTGGGCGGTGACCAGCGGGTGCTCGTGACCGAGATGGCAGGGCGTGCCTCGGTGGAGATGAAGGGTAGGGAACTGGGCTATGACCTGTCTGCGGACAAGGACCGGGTCACCCGCGTTGTCGAGACCGTCAAGGATCTGGAATCCAAGGGTTGGACCTTCGAGGCGGCCGATGCGTCCTTCGAATTGATCCTGATGGGCGCCGATGAGCAGGAACGGCGTTTCGAGGTGGAGTCTTGGCGCACCATCGTCGAGCAAGACGCAACAGGGGAGGTGCGCACCGAAGCGACCGTGAAGGTGCAGGCCAAGGGTGAACGGATGATCAGCACCGCGGAGGGTAATGGTCCGGTGAACGCCCTGGACAAGGCTCTGCGCTCCGCGGTGACGTCGTTGTATCCGCAACTCGAGCCGCTGGAACTCATCGACTACAAGGTCCGCATCCTGGA
>CAZWIW010000211.1:0-1684 GCA_964634545.1 uncultured Rubrivirga sp. | reverse complement strand
CACCATGTCTGTTGAGTCAGGAGGTTTCCAGGTTGAGCGTGCGCTCGTATTCGATTGGTGAAACATAGCCCAGTTTCGAGTGTCGGCGACTGCGGTTGTAGAACACTTCGATGTAGTCGAACATGGCGTTGGACAGTTCGACGCGGGTGGTCCAGCGCTTGCGGTCGAGGAGCTCGTTTTGCATGGATGACCAAAAGGATTCCATCATCGCGTTATCAAGAGCGTCACCGACTGATCCGAAGGAGGGCATGAGACCAGCGCTGCGGACTTTCTCGGTGAATGCCCAGGAGGTGAACTGGACTCCGTGGTCGGCATGCACGATGCCTCCGGTGCGCACGGTGCGTTGGTTGATCGCCATGTCGAGGGCGTTGATGACCAGTTGGGAATCCTGGACGGTGTCGATGGACCACCCGACGATCCTGCGGCTGCAGGTATCCATCACGCAGCAGCAGTAAACCTTGCCTTCCCGCGTGGGATGTTCCGTGATGTCACTAACCCAGAGTTCATTCAGTCGTGATCGGGCGAAGCGGCGTTCGACCAGATCATCACTTGTGGGTATGCCTGTGTTCTTGCGGGCCTTGGCAGGGCCAGGAAGCCCATAGAGACCAGCGTCATGCATCAGCCGCCAGACCAGCCGCTCGCTGACCCCAATGCCGCGTCCTTGGATCAGTTCAGCACGCACCCGCCGTGAACCGTAGGTTCCCCGAGACTCGGCATGGACTTGCGTGATCAGCGCCGTGAGCCATTCGCGGCGCATCATCGTCGGCGACATGTGGCGTTGCCGGTAGCGGTAGTAACCCTGACGGGAAACCCCTAGCACTTTGCAGCAGACCTTGACCGAGAACCCGGCGTCAACAAGGGCGTCGATCACCGGGTGGATCCTTTTGGGTGCTGGGCCGAACTGCCCAGCAGCGCATTAGCCCGTCGCAGGATCTCGACCTCGTCCTCGAGTTCTCGAATCCTGCGTTTGGCCTTCCGCAGTTCGCGGGACTCCGCTCGAGAGACCCCTTCGATCTCGCCGCGGTCTATCCGATCCTGCTTCACCCAGCCATACAGGCAAGAATCAGTAATCCCTAGATCCTCGGCTGTCTTCGTGACCGTCTGCCCTGACCGCACCAAGGCAACAGCACGGGCACGGAACTCATCCGGGTACTTGCGTGGCATGTCCAGAGCCTTCCATTCAGGCCCGAACTCAACACCGAAAGTGGAAACAATCCGTGCAGCAGGTCATCTCGTTCGATCAGGGATGCCCGGCAACGTCTGACTCCTGGGACCCCACGGTCCAACTAGGCGAGTGGATAAGTCTCCCGTCCGACACCGAAGTAGCGGTTCCGGTGAACAGGGTCGGCGACACTCTGCTCGGGTACGCGACCACAGACGCCTTCCCCGTCTCCATCGCTCGGCGCCAAGTAGACAACGGGTGGGGCGCATATGAATTCTACGATGAGGCTGGACGCCTTTCATCGATATTCATACCCACTGGCGGCGCCGCACACGTCACCGCGGCTCCAACCTTCTATTGCGTATGGTCGAACTAGCCCACGCAAACACAACGAAGAGTCGCCGATTGTCCGCCCTCTTGGGATGCCCAAGCATGCGCTCCTTTCCCGACTCCAATGGGTCCTCAGGATGTCGGGGGTGCTGGAACGCGCCCGAGCACCTCAACTCCACCTGAGTCCGGGTC
>CAZWIW010000210.1:0-1689 GCA_964634545.1 uncultured Rubrivirga sp. | reverse complement strand
TGCGGGTAAAGAGGTGACCGTCACCAAGCACGGTCACCCTATTGCACGCATTGCGCCGGTTACCACCCCTGGCATGGAGGATCGGGTGGCCGCAGTTGCCGCGATTCATGCGCTGGGGGACACGGTGCGCAGGTCGCCGAATGAGAAGTCGGCGCGCGATTTGATCGACGAAGGTCGTCGCTAATTGAGCATCCAGGGCGGCGTGGTGCTGGATGCGTCGGCTGCGGTCACGTGGGTCCTCCGAGACGGCAAACCTGAGGATGAAGAACGAATCGACGAACTCGTCTCAACTGGATTTGTTCTCGTACCGGAGTTGTGGCACGCCGAGATGGCGAATGCTTTGCGCTCCGCTGTTCGAGCCGGTCGGATCGACGAGGAATTCGTCGTCGGCGTCTGTGAACAACTCGATCAACTGGATATTCGCACCGACGCAGTGGGCAATCAGGTTCAACGGCTGACGCTGCAAGCGCACGCCCATGATCTCACTTCCTACGACACCAGCTATCTCCTGCTCGCCAAGGATCGCGCGCTACCGCTCGCGACCCTTGATCGGCAGTTGTCTCGAGCGGCTGTTGCATCCGGGGTCAAACTGGCTCTGTGACACGAACATGGACTGGCTTTGGGGTGAGTGACGGGACTTGAACCCGCGGCATCCGCGACCACAACGCGGCGCTCTACCAGCTGAGCTACACCCACCGCGGCTCTCTTTCGAGAGCGCTGGGGAAGTCTACCCGTGGTCCACCACGTGGTTGTTGCCGAGTTCCTTCGCCGTTGAGGTATCCGGTCCTGGGGGCGGAACCATGACGGCATCGCGGTAGTAGCGCAGCTCGGCGATGGACTCGCGGATGTCCGCGAGGGCTCGGTGGTTTCCGGTCTTTTCGGGGGTGTTGTAGTAGGCCTTGGGGTACCAGCGCTTGGTGAGTTCCTTGATGGAGGAGACGTCCACGAGGCGGTAATGCAGATGGGCGTCGAGCTCGGGCATGTAGTTGGCGAGGAACATGCGATCGACGTACACGCTGGACCCGGCTAGCACGGCCTTGCGCGCTTCAGGGATGTGTCCCTGCACGTACTCCAGAACGCGGGTTTGCGCGTCGGTGAGGGTGGTGCCATTCGGGATCTCGTGGATGAGGCCGGATTCGTTGTGCATCTTGACGACCACTTCGTCCATGTTGGCTAGTGGTTCGTCGTCGGGCTTGATGACGATGGTGATGCCTTCGTCGAGTTCGGTGAGGTCGGCTTCGGTGACGATCGCGGCGATCTCGACGATTTGGTCGGTCGTGGGATCCAGGCCCGTCATCTCGCAGTCGATCCAGACCATGCGGCCGTTCGGTGCTGGGTTGGTCGTTTCCGCTTGTTCCTCGCTCACCGCTCCACCCTAGAGGGGTGGGATGCGCGTTAGTCGCCGAGCCAGCGAACGAGGTCGGATTCGGTAACAATGCCAACGAGTCGGCCGTCGTGCTCGACTACGGGCACCGCTTCGGTGGTCGAATGCGACATTACATTCGCGGCTTCACGCGGATCGGCCTGAGGTCCGATGGAGGAGACCGGCACGCGGGCAAGCACATCGGAAACTCGCTTGCCGGACAGGTGCTCGGCGGTGGCGGGAACCTCGGCGAGGATGTTGCGGTCGCTGAGCACCCCGACGCTCTGCCCGAGTTTGTCGATAACAACAAGGTGGCGCAGTCCGGA
>CAZWIW010000209.1:0-1706 GCA_964634545.1 uncultured Rubrivirga sp. | reverse complement strand
ATCTCGGCCGCGACGGTTCTCGTCAGTTTCCTGTACGGGTACCTCGCCCACGTAACCGTCTTCCGCAACCGTCATATCCGCCCTGTCTCCCTGACAACGTTCCTGGTGTTCTATGCGGTCGGAGGATTGCTGTATTCGATCGGGATCCAGATTTCCGACGCGGTGGCCGGCTCCCCTAGCAGCATCCCGTTCGTTCTGCGCGGCTTCGACGCCATGTTGGTGAGCATTACGTGGGGCATCGGTGTGGCCCTGATCCTCGAAGGTCGCTCGCGGTTCCGCCAGGAGCGCGACAACCTCATCGAGGACTTAGTAGCCGAGCAAGAGAGATCACGTCAGCAGGCCACGCGATTGGAAGAGAGCGAGGATGCATTGGCTCCGTGGCTGGAGTCCTCGATCGAAGCCCACCTAACCGCCATTCGTAGTGCCGCGCAAAAGGCGCGAAACTCACGGGGGTCGGTTCCCGCCGCCAAGGATCTGGCACTGACGATCGATTCCGCCGCAGACCTCGGCGCCCGAGGCTCGAGCCATCAGATGTGGGAGGCGGCTGTTCGGGGCGCAACCCCCGCGATCGGGCGAACTCTCCTCATGGCCTTGAAGTCACCTCGCATCTGGCCGGCACCCATGGCGGTCTTGGTCGCGCTCGGCGTACCGACTGTTGCGGTCCGCAACTTCGGTCTGTGGTGGGGGCTTCCGATGACGGTGTTGTTGGGAATCGCTGTGTGGTGGTGGATGCGCCTGGTCGGCCGACTAACACTTAGTCGATGGCCGACCTTCCTGCTTGCTTTCGCTGGTACCGCGCTGGCGGTCATCGGCTTCGCGATACTGCCGGCTCCGCTGACTTCCCAGGTGCCAGGTGAGATCGGATCCATCCTCGTCGCACTAGTTTCCGGGTTCCTGCTCGTTTCCTTCGTCGCCACACTGCAAAGGGAACGCCGTGAAGTACTCACCAAGCTGAATGAGGAGGTCCTGCTCACCGAGGCCACCCGACTGGCTGAGGCTCGCGCCATTGCCACCGTGGCCCGGCGCCTCCACGGCCCCGTGCAAAGCACCTTGCGGGTCTGCGCGGCTGAAATCGAACGCGCTGCCGAGACCCGGGACACTGCGGCAATCGACGCGGCCGTCGCTGCGGCGATGAATGCGCTGGGCAAGGCGAGTTCCCCGTCCCAAGCCGCAACCATGCCGCTGTCCCAAGTGCTGGCCGAAGTCATCGCAACCTGGAAAGGATTCCTGGAGATCTCCATCGAGATTGACCCGGCCCTGGCAGATAGACCGATGGGTGAATCGATCGCCGATGTGGTACTCGAGGCACTGTCGAATGCCTACCACCACGGGCAGGCGAGCACCGCGCTGATCGAGATGCGCGAAGAGCCATCGGGGATACGCATCCGCGTCACCGACAACGGTTCGACTGAGACCGTCGGCCCACCCGGTCTCGGCACCCGACTACTCCGAGCGACCGCACTGGATTTCGATCTCTCGATCGGCACGAATGGATCGACACTCGATGTGCTGCTTCCTCGGATCGAAGACGATCAGGTGCTCGTCCGACCGAAACCAACCATCGAGTAGTAGGCCTGCGTGATGCGGACGCGGACGTTGGTGTCCGGACCTGCCTCGATGCCCAGCTGTTTGACCAACCGACCGATCGCCTTCGCTACTCCCGGTTCGGTCACGACTATCCGGCGTGCGATCTCGGCATTCGAGTA
>CAZWIW010000208.1:0-1736 GCA_964634545.1 uncultured Rubrivirga sp. | reverse complement strand
CCCTACGGTCGGGTGAATTCGGAGCATGAGCAGCTGTGGCTCGAGGCACCCCACGGTTGGGTGCTGAGGCTCGTGAACTTCTTCTGCTCGCCCACGTCAGTGGACTCACCGCAAGCCAAACTCTTGCCGTGGTCCTTACTGCTCGAAGGTTGGCAAACCGGCCACATCGGTGTTCGCTCCCGTGAAGACACTTCGAAGGAGTTCGTCGATTCCGATGATGTGGCTCGAGCCGTTGAAGTCATGGTGGCCTCTGAATCAGCCCGCAGGACGGTTGTCGCTGGGCCGGGTGCCGTCGTCACGCTGAGAGATCTTGGAGAAGCGTCGATTTCCGCGTGTGCGAAAGCCGGTTTGCTGGAAGTGCAGGCCTCATTCGGAACCGAATCCCCGAACTCCTCGTGGTTGATGGCTCCTGGCTTCCTTGCTGGCCAGGGGTGGACAAGTGAACTCACGCTGGAACGGATGACCCAGGAAATGACCCAGTGGCTGGTTGAATGGGGATCCACGATCCCGCATAGCGGACGCGACAGAGGGTAGGGAGCCGGTGCACGCCTTTTTCCTCGTCGCCTACGTGGCGCTGCCCTTGCTGGCCTGGTGGCGCTCGCGGTCGATTTCGTGGACCGTCATCTACACCGTTGGCTCGGTGTCGATCTTCGGGGTGGGTATCAACTTCGTGATCGACCACTTCACGCCAGTCACCTGGCTGTGGCTGCAGATCACGATGCTCGTTGCTCTGCTGGTGCCTGCCGGTCTGGCGTTCCTGGCGCCAGCGCGCCGCGATGCTCCACGCCGGCGCCAACTCATCGCGATCGGACTGCCGGTTCTGCTGCTGACCGGTTTCCTGTTTGTGATGACCACCTGGTGGACGCAGGTTCCGGCTTTCCAAACCCCGGTTAGTTACCTCATGGGTCATGCCCTTGCAGAGGACAACGCGAAGTGGCTGGACTTCGCCGCCCTCATGGCAACGGGCAATCCGATCGAACAAGCGGTGCCCCTGGGTGGGCCTCTTCAGTTGTTCCTGGTTGCGATCTCAACGCTGATGGCGGTGGTCTCACAGATCGTGTACGGCGGCGTTAATCAAGTGATGGTCGCGGGAAACACGGTGATCTACGGTCAGTACGCGCTTGTGGCGCTAGCGCCCCTGGCTCTTGCACCCCTAGCAGAGGCGAAGATTCCTCGTCGCGGAGCGCCGCAAGACGGGACACGTATCCCAACTCCGTTCGTGTGGACCGGTGCGGTGGTCCTGGTTTCCGGTGTGTTGATGGCAACGGCATACGGGCACCTGACATGGCAACTCATCGCTGTGATCGTCACGTTGTGGATCGCCACCTTCCTGGTGAATTCGCCGGTTCCGCGGGCGCGACTCCTGACGTCTTTGGCGGTCGCCGCAGGCATGACCGTGTGGCTACCCATGAACGCCATAGCCGGTGTACTCATCATCGGATGGCTCGTCATCCTGATTCAACGAGGGATTCGTGGTGCGAGTTGGGACGCGATCGGACTGGCGCTCACAGTTGTGGTGGCCATCGCCATCTGGCAACCCATGCGCTCGTCTTTGGCCTTCGTGACCGACACATCCTTTGAGGCACTTGGTGGTGCCGGAGCGGGCGTGGCTGCCAGCTTCGTTACCCGCGGACCCATCTTCACGATCTTCGATTCCACCCTCTTCGCAGCGGGCGGAGGAGTCGAGAAGACCGGGCCTCTACTCGCGGCCCTCGCGATTGCCGCGGCGCTTGCTT
>CAZWIW010000207.1:0-1753 GCA_964634545.1 uncultured Rubrivirga sp. | reverse complement strand
TGGAGTTGGGCCTGCAGGCTGTTCCCGATGCGGCGTCGGGGATGACCGACGGGCCGTTGCGCTAGCGAAGACCGCGAGGGTTTGCTCGGCTAAGCGTCCAGGGGAGTTCACGCCCCGGACACCTACTGGTCACGTCGGCTCGGAATGCTTCCGCTCCGAGGATCGACATGTCCTACCTTGACCCCGCGAACCACCCACCGAGGAGACGTCGAATGGCACCGGCGCTGGCCCGCAAGCACGCTGTTGCTCGCGTCCTCGACGAAGCCCCCGTCAGCCGTCGCCGGCTAGGTGTCTGGGCACTGGCTGCATCGGGAATCGGTCTCGATGGCTACGACCTGTTCATCATGAGCGTGGCCGGCCCGCTGATCGTCGCCGATCTGGGATTGAGTAGTTGGCAGGACTCGGTGGCGGTGGGTGCTGCGGTCCTCGGTGCGGTTCCCGGTGCGCTGCTGTCGGGGCGGATTGCCGACCGCATTGGGCGCCGGGCGATGTTGAAGATCGATCTCGTCCTCTTCATCGTGACGGCGATCTTGTCGGCTTTTGCTTGGGACGTGTGGTCGTTGGCGGTGTTCCGATTCCTCCAAGGGGCCGCGGTCGGCGCCGAATACCCGCTGAGCGCCTCCATGGTCAGCGAGGTGATGCCGGCTCGAAAGCGTGGCGTGTGGATGACCGGAGCTTTCTCCTTCCAAGCCATCGGCATGGTTCTCGGTGCCGGAGCCGGATTCTTGCTGCTGACATGGATGCCGGAAGAAACAACGTGGCGTTGGATGCTGCTCTCGGGTGTGGTTCCGGCGGTCATCGTGGCGATCTTGCGGCTGCGAATCCCGGAGAGTCCTCGTTGGGAGGCCGAACGCGGCAACCTCGACCAGGCAGAGCAAGACACCCAGTGGCTGACGGGCCAAATGCCGACCGTGACCGAAGAGGACATTGCCTTCGCCCAGGTGTACGACGCCGGTCCGCAGCCACGAATGACCTTCAAGGATCTGTGGGCTCCGGTTCGGCGTCGAGCCTTGATCTTGACGACTGTGCCGTGGTTCTTGATGGATATCGCGTTGTACGGCATTGGACTGTTCACTCCCACGATCCTCGCCGGTCTGACCGGCGCGGACCCGAACACGCACATGGCGAAGGACGATTTCATCGCCGCCGATATCGCCGCGACCGGGCAGGCGGCCTTCACCGACCTGTTCCTGATCATCGGTTTCGTGCTCAACATGATCTTGGTAGAGCGAGCAGGTCGCATCCAACTGCAGATCGTTGGCTTCTTGGGCATGGCTGTGGGACTGGGCACGTTGGCGGTGGTCGGAAGCGGGGGACCGCTGTGGATTCTGTTGGGCTCCTTCATCGTGTTCAACACCATGGTGAACATGGGGCCGAACGCCACCACGTACCTGTTGCCTGCTGAAGTCTTCCCGACCCGACTTCGCGCGACTGGACACGGCGTAGCCGCGGCTGCCGGCAAGGTCGGTGCCGTGGTCGGCACCTTCTTGCTCCCGATCGCTACGGCTTCCGTGGGCCTGAGTCCGACCATCGGAGTTATCGCCGTGTTCGCCGTGCTCGGCGCAGTAGTGACTTTCTTCTTCCGGATCGAGACCCGCGGGCGCGAACTACGCGACTGAGTTAGCCACGCACGTCGCGTGGGGACACCTCGATCGTTTGGCCATGCTCGGCGACCACTGCAGGTATTCCCAACTCGCGTCGGATCGTCGCAGCCAGATCAGCGGCGGCCTCTTCCTCGCCATGAACCAGGAAG
>CAZWIW010000206.1:0-1753 GCA_964634545.1 uncultured Rubrivirga sp. | reverse complement strand
CCGGCATCACGATCGCGGCGTTGTGACCGCCGAGTTCCAACTGCACCTTCGCGCCGCGAGCGGCAGCCACCGCGGCGATCTGCTTGCCCACTCCCACCGACCCGGTGAAAGTGATGCCCGCAACCCGCGGGTCTTCCACCAAGCGGCCGGCCACCGAGCCGGGGGCCAGCACCATCGAGAGCGCCCCCGCGGGCACTCCCGCATCGTGCAAGGCTTCGGCGAAGGCGAAGCTCACCGCCGGGACATCACCGGCCGGCTTCCACACCACCGCGTTTCCGTGCAGCAACGCCGGCGCGATCTTCCAAGCCGGGATCTGCGTAGGGAAGTTCCACGGCGTGATCACCCCAACCACCCCGAGCGCCTGCCGGACGGTTTCGATGTGCTCGCCGGGGAAGCTCGACGGGAAGGTCCGCCCGTTTGGATCCCGCCCCTTGGCCGCGTGGTAGCGGATCGTCTCCACCGATCCGTCGACTTCCACCAAGGATTCGGCGAGCGTCTTGCCCTGGTCTCGGGTCATCAACTCCGCGACGCACTCCCGGCGCTGAGCCAGCAAGTCCGCTGCATCGCGCAAGATCGCGCCGCGGCGGATCGAACCGAGCGCTTCCCATTCACCCTGCGAAGCAACGGCCGCGGTGACCGCGGCATCGATGTCCCCTGCATCGGCCAACCGGTATCGCGCCACCACATCATCGGGTCGCGCGGG
The DNA here is from genome assembly GCA_964634545.1 of uncultured Rubrivirga sp. Taxonomy (GTDB): domain Bacteria; phylum Actinomycetota; class Actinomycetes; order S36-B12; family S36-B12; genus S36-B12. The sequence continues at coordinate 1,050 of CAZWIW010000206.1, read as the reverse complement.
GTTCACGCTGGTGGCTTCGTCTCCGCCGCCGGCCCGCCACTCCCCGGCGATCAGGTTCGCCGGCGTTGCCGATGTGAACTCCGTAGCTGCCACGAAAGCACCTCTTAGCCTCGCTCCGCCCCCTGCCAGCGCGCACGCTCCACGGGAATAAGCGCCACGCTAGGGAGGGGAGTTCATGAACATCAAGGAAAAAATAGATTCGTTATTAAGAAGTAAATATGATGAATAGGTGAACCCCAAGGCCCTGCAAGCGTTCGTCGCGGTCGCCGAGGAAGGCCATTTCGGCAAGGCCGCCAAGCGCCTAGGCATCACCCAATCGGGGCTCTCCCAGATCGTCAAGAACCTGGAGACCACGATCGGCGGGCGCCTGATCGACCGCACCACCCGGTCGGTCTCCTTGACCGATGTCGGCGAAGCCTTCCTGGACAACGCCCGCGAACTGCTGCAGGCCCACCGGCTCGCCGAGGAAAAGATGGCCAATGTGGTGCGCGGCGAGGAGGGGATCGTGCGCCTGGGCTTCGTGGCCTCCGCCGCGCTGGGAATCGTCCCGCGCCTGGCTGCCCTCGCCCACGAGCACGCCCCCGGCCTGCGCCTATCCCTGACCGAGGTCACATCCGAAGAGCAGATCCCGCAGTTGAAGTCCGGGGATATCGATGTCGGCGTAATGCGCGAGATCCAGCAGTTCCCCGGCTTGGTCATTCAGCCGCTGGAAACCGAACGGTTACTCGTAGCCGTCCCCAACACCCACCGGCTCAGCAAAGAGGAGACCGTCGCGATCGCCGAACTGCGCGACGAGGGCTTCATCATGTTCCCGCGCACCCGGGTTTCCTACCTGCACGATCTGATCCATCAGTTATGCAACCGAGCCGGCTTCACCCCGGTGATCACCGAACGCGCCGTGCAGTTCGCCACGATCTTGGGTTTGGTCTCCAGCAACGCCGGCATCGCCATCGTCCCGCAAGCGCTCACCGCGATCCGACTGCCCAATGTCACCTTCATCCCATTGGAGGACGACGACGCCATCAGCAAGATCTACATCGCCCGCCGCTC
>CAZWIW010000205.1:0-1760 GCA_964634545.1 uncultured Rubrivirga sp. | reverse complement strand
CATTGTGTTGACTGGAATTGCGTTGCACGTCCAGTAGGGGACGAGACAGCAGCCGTTCAGCAAGCCGACTGGAGATCATCGCTTGGCGGTTGGCGAGGAACCGCAGCGAGCGGCGAAGCAGCAGGAATGCGACAACGCTCTTGATGATGAAGACCAGGCCGGCCGCAGCGGCCAGGAAGATCGCCAGGTACACCTCGTCGTATTGGTCCAACCCGGTGAAGCCGAGGACCTGGTCGATGGTTGCGGAGCGATCCCCGGCGATCGCCGAGGCGCTCAGGGCCGCGACCACACCGAACAGCAGCACGCCGAGCAAGTCCAAGCCAGCGATGAGGATCTGGATGAGGACGAGGATCAGCAGGATGCGCTTGCTGCGGCGATCGAGCAGCGCGAGCGCACTCTTGACGCTAGCGAGCACGTCTCACCTCGGTTAGTGGTCTGATCATCCGGTGCACTCCGGGCACAGTAGCGACTGCCGCAGGGGCACTTGCACCACCTGGACCCGGCGCGGGTCGTCTGTCCCGAAACGAAGGCGCAGGAAGTCCCCACTTACCTCACGGAACCAGGTGATGGCTAGGCGCAATTCGCGGTCGGCGGCGAGACTGTTGCGCAGGTATTCGGCTGTGTCGGTGCCGTAGGGGAATTGCGGCAAGCCGGCATAGAACGCTTGCTGATCGGCGGACAAGGTCTCGTGCAAGCTGGCCGCCCACAGGTTCGGCAGGGTTCCGGCGCCGTCCCACATCATCGGGGTGAAGCCGGGGAGTTCGGCGGTGGCGTTCACGGTCCCGAGGATGGAATCCCCGATTAGCTGATCGTCGACACCCTTTGCCCGGTCGATTCCCGCTTGGACTCCGGGGGCCACGGTGAAGCCACCGGACAACGTTTGCGGGACCGATCCAACGTAACCGAATGCGGCAATTCCCATCAGGGCTGCGGCGCTGGTCGCGGCGATCGCGGTGGTGGTGCTGAGGTGTCGAAGGAGGACAACGAAAGCGGTGGCCGCGGCAGCGGCGAGAAGCGGAGCGGTGGCCAGTAGCGAGGCATCCAAGGATTTCAAGACGTAGTAGGACTGGATCCGGCTGACACCCGCAGCATCGGTTCCCGGGATGAAAGCCAGAGCCAGGACGCCGATGAGCACGCTCGGACCGGCGAGCCCGAATGCCAGCGGCCGGTTATGGCGCAGTGCTACCGCAATAGCCAGGGCGAGGAAGGGCGCGGCGATCCCGGCGGCGATGTTGAAGGGCGCCATGCCGGTGCCCACCGCGCCGATGCTTTCGGCGAACTCATTCGCGCTGGCGCCGTCTTCCGCGGCGAGGATGGCTCGTCCCTGCTGCCAAGCGAGAACCCCGCCCACGATCGCGTTGGCCACCAGCCACGCGATACCCAGTGCCGGCTTCCAGCGGATCAGCGAGATGGCAACGATCACCCCGGCGGGGATGAGCGCTATTGCGAGCGGAGTCCACAACCCGATCGCGGCGATGGCAGCAAGCGGGACGAGGAACCAGCCGAGGGTTCGAGACGATGTCACGCTTCTGATCGACAGGTAGCTGGCGGTGGTGACCACGGCGACACCCATCACGAAGTTGGTGAAGCCGGAGTTGTAGAGGAACTGCGGGGAGCCGAGCAGGAGCCATGTTCCGGTGGTTGCTGCGGCTATGAGTGTTGCGACCTGGGCGGCGCGTCTGGAGGTGTGTTCCTTCACCCAGCGTCCAGCGAGGTCGGATGCGACCCAGGCGAGGGCGACCATCGAGAGCGCGAAGGTG
>CAZWIW010000204.1:0-1761 GCA_964634545.1 uncultured Rubrivirga sp. | reverse complement strand
ACGGCGGAGGTCGCGGGTTCGAGTCCCGTCGGGGTCGCCAAGCATGAGTGGCGCTGGTTCTGCCAGCGCCACTTTGCTTTATCGAACGAACGCGGCGGCCACACCCGAATCGACCGGAACCACCGTGCCCGTGGTGCGGGTGAATTCCTCCGATGCCAAGGCGGCAACGACCGTCGCCACGTTCTCTGGCACAACCTCACGCTTCAAGATCGTCCGCTGGGCGTAGAAGGCTCCGAGTTCCTTCTCTGGCACCCCGTAGACGGCCGCGCGGTTGGCACCCCAGCCCCCGGCGAAGATCCCTGATCCTTGGACCACTCCATCTGGTGCGACCGCGTTGACCCGGATGCCGTACTCCCCGAGCTCCACCGCCAGCAGGCGGACCTGATGCGCCTGATCTGCCTTGGCGGCGCTGTAAGCGATGTTGGACGGTCCGGCGAAGGATGCGTTCTTGCTGGTCACATAGACGATGTCCCCGCCGATGCCCTGGTCGATCATCACCCGCGCCGCTTCCCGGGCTACCAAGAAGGACCCGCGTGCCATCACATCGTGCTGGAGGTCCCAATCGTCGACGGACGTTTCCAGCAACGGCTTGCTCAGCGACAGCCCCGCATTGTTGACCACCAGGTCCACTCCACCGAAGGCCAGCGCCGCCTCGGCCAGCGCACGCTTCACCGATTCCTCGTCCACGACATCCATCTCCACCGCGATCGCCACATCCGGCCCGCCGAGAATGGCCGCAAGTTCAGCCGCGGCGTCGATATTCCGATCGGCAATGACCACGCAAGCCCCGTGAGAGGACAGTTCTTGCACGGTCGCACGGCCGATGCCGCTGGCGCCGCCGGTGACCAGTGCGACTCGGCCGGCGTGAGTCTTCGGTTTGGGTAGGCGTTGGAGCTTGGCCTCTTCCAATGCCCAGTACTCGATGCGGAACTTCTCTCGCTCATCGATCGGTCGATACGTGGACAGTGCCTCGGCACCTCGCATCACGTTGATGGCGTTGACGTAGAACTCGCCGGCAACGCGGGCGGTCTGTTTGTTCGCGCCGAAGGAGAACATGCCGACTCCAGGAATCAAGATGATCGCCGGATCGGCACCTCGCAGAGCGGGGCTGTCGACATCCGCCCAACGCTCGTAGTAGGCCGTGTACTCGCGGCGGTACTCCTCGTGGAGTTCGTGCAATCGGGTGACAATCTCTTCGAAGGGTGCCGATGGCTTTAGATCGAGAACCATCGGCCGGACCTTGGTACGTAGGGAATGATCGGGGCACGAGGTTCCCAAGGCCGCCAAGCGTGGGTGGTGTTCGCGGGCGAGGAAATCCAAGACTTCCGGTCCTTCATAGAAATGACCCACCATGCGGCGGTCGCGAGATGCCAGTCCCCGCAAGATGGGAGCGAGCCGAGCGGCCATTTCCCTTCGCTGCTCTTCACCAAGCGCCTGCATTCCGACAACGAGTGGGCCGAAGGGCTCGGGAGAACCGTGTTCGGCGATGAACTGTTCCGCCGTTCGGATGATCGACAGTGAATTGTCTTCGCACTCCTGTGCGGTTGCACCCCACGCCGTTATCCCGTGCCCGCCCAAGATGCAGCCGATCGCTTGTGGGTTGTCGTGCTGGATTGCGGCAATATCCAAGCCGAGTTGAAAGCCGGGCCGTCGCCATGGCACCCACACCACCGAGTCGCCAAAGCAGCGCCTGGTGAGTTCAGGGCCGTCCTCGGCCGTGGCGGACCGTCTGTCGCTCCGGGACCGGGGGCAGCTCCGGGC
>CAZWIW010000203.1:0-1764 GCA_964634545.1 uncultured Rubrivirga sp. | reverse complement strand
TCGATGGCCTCGTGCAGCGCCGGGAGCAAGCGGGGATCGGGGGTGCCGGTGGACAGGTCGATGGCGGTGCCATCGCTCGGAGCGCCGCCGATGCCCAAGTATCGGGTGGGCCGGGTCGGTTCGGCGACATCGCGCACGAAGGTGCCGGCCCTACCGCGGGCCTGGATCGCCCCGACCGATCCGAGGGCCTGCCAGGCCTCGCTGACGGTGGCCGGGCTGATGCTCAGCGCCATAGCCAACTCCCGGACGGTGGGCAGCCGGTCCCCCGGTCCGATCTGCTCGGCTCGGATCATCCGGTGAACGGCCGCGGCGATGCCCCGAGGGGATTTGTCCTCCACGAAGGCAACCACCGATGCGGCCGGCACGTTGGTGCCAGAAGCCGGAATCGAGACGGTCATGCGGCCACCTTCCGTTGCCGACGTTTCCCCGTTGGAACAGCGTTGTAACAAGTTTGTCAAAACGGTGTTGTAACACAATGTCTTGCGTCTAGGGTTCGAAATCACAAAACCACGCGAGCGCCAGATGAGCGCTCCATGAGCCAGGCAGGAGACCCCATGAGCATCGTGCGCGCCGCACTAGTGCAGACCGATTGGACCGGCGACAAGGAGTCGATGATCGTCAAGCACGAGGAATACGCCCGCGAGGCCGCCGGGCAAGGCGTGCAGGTGATCTGCTTCCAAGAACTCTTCTACGGCCCGTACTTCTGCCAGGTCCAAGACACCCAGTTCTACGAGTACGCCGAGGCGGTACCCGGCCCCGTGGTCGAGCGCTTCCAGGCCCTCGCGCGTGAGTTGAACATGGTCATGGTGCTGCCGGTCTACGAAGACGCCGGCCCCGGATTCCTCTACAACACCGCCGCGGTGCTCGACGCCGATGGCTCCTACCTCGGCAAGTACCGCAAGCAGCACATCCCGCACGTGAACGGCTTTTGGGAGAAGTTCTACTTCCGCCCCGGCAACGGCGGATACCCGGTGTTCGATACCGCCGTGGGCAAGGTCGGCGTGTACATCTGCTACGACCGCCACTTCCCCGAGGGCTGGCGCGCGCTGGGCCTGAACGGTGCGCAGATCGTGTTCAACCCCTCGGCAACCTCGCGTGGCCTGTCCCAGTACCTGTGGAGCATCGAGCAGCCGGCCGCCGCCGTGGCCAACGAGTACTACGTCGGCGCGATCAACCGGGTGGGCATCGAGCCCCTCGGGGACGATGATTTCTACGGTCAGTCCTACTTCGTGGACCCCGAAGGCAACTACGTTGGGGACAAGGGTGATCCGTACAAGTCCGAGCTCATCGTGCGTGATCTGGACTTGGATCTGATCACCACCGTGCGCAACCGGTGGGCGTTCTACCGCGACCGCCGCCCGGATGCCTACGACGACCTCGTCCGCCCGTAAGGATCGACTCGATAGCAGGAACCAGGTAAGGAGTACCCGCCATGACCATCCTGATCAAGAACGGCACCGTGGTTGCCAGCACCGGCAGCTATCAAGCTGATGTTCTCGTCGACGGCGAGACGATCGCCGCGGTCATCGCACCCGGTGATCGCTCACTCGGTGACCTCGAGGCCAGCGCCGAGAAGGTGATCGATGCCAAGGGCAAGTACGTCATCCCCGGTGGTGTGGACGTCCATACCCACATGGAGTTGCCCTTCGGTGGCACCTTCGCCTCGGACACCTTCGAGACCGGAACGCGCGCTGCCGCGTGGGGTGGCACCACCACGATCATCGACTTCGCGGTGCAAAAGCAAGGCGAGCGGGTGCAGGACTC
>CAZWIW010000202.1:0-1778 GCA_964634545.1 uncultured Rubrivirga sp. | reverse complement strand
GAGACCTCACGCACCCCGCAGGTGACCACCGGGGAGTTCCCTGTTCCCGAAGAACAGCCCTGACCCTTTCGGCCTTAGGGGAGAGGGGGGATGAGGCTGGATTCGCGGACGATAAGCCGGGATGGCACGACCAATCTGCGCGGGGAGTCCGACCCATCAGCCATCCGCTCGAAGAGCAGTTCAGCCGCGCGCCGACCGATGGTGCGCGGATCTTGCGCAACGACCGTGAGAGTTGGATCGAGCATGTCGGCGAGCGCGAAATCATCGAAGCCCACGAGCGCGATACTGCGGTTAACCCCGGCTTCGCGCAGCGCGCGGAACGCGCCCATCGACAGCAGGTTCTGCGCGGCGAAGATCGCGGTGGGCCGGTCATCGCCCGCGAGCATCGCGCGCACGGCATCGGTTGCATCGTCGGGTCTGCGCAAGTCCCGGAACACCCAGTCCGGTCGAACCGGGATTCCGGCAGCAGCGAGGGCATCGGCGAAGCCTTCGTACCTCTCCTGCGCTGTATCGAGGTGTGAGACCCCGCCGAGGAAGGCGATATCCCGGTGGCCACGCTCCAGCAGATGGGCCATGCCCGCACGGGTGCCGTCGTTGTTGTTGGTCAGTACGCAATCGGCGGCCACGCCGCGGGGGGCCCGGTCCACGAAGACGATCGGTATGCCCGCGTCGCGCTCGTTCCATAACGAGGAATCGGCGGCGCCCGAGGGAACGACGATCAAGCCGTCCACGCGGCGGTAGGCCAGCGCTCGAACGGCGTCGCGTTCGCGGGTGGCATCGTCGGCAATGCTCGCGGTGAGCACCGCGATACCGCGTTCCCAAGCGGCTTCCTCCACCCCGGCGTGGACGGCGGCGGAGAACTCGTTGGCGACGTCCTCGACCATGAGGCCCAAGGTGGAGGTGCGCCGGTCGGCCCGACGCAGGTTGCTGGCGCTGAAATCGGGCCGGTAGTCCAGTTGCTCGGCGGCCCGACGGACCCGGGTGAGGAGTTCCTCCGAGACACCCGGCTCGGCGTTGATCACCCGTGAAACCGTTTTCACGCTGACCCCCGCGAGGGCCGCCACGTCCCGCATTGTGGAACGCTGACGACCAGGTTCCAGGTCATTGACTGGTCCTTGACCTGACAACGTTGTCATCCCCGTGCAACTCTCCTTCGCCGCGGCCATGCATACGCTTTCGGCCCTTGGGGCCGTGCGCTGCCCGCCTTCCGGACAACGTTGTCATGCCCAGATTGGAAGGTAAAGCCGGCAATAACGGCGATTGCGCACCGAAGCCGTAACGGTTACGTAACGAGTGGTGCGCCGCCCCTAGCGGTACGGGCCTGAGCACCGTAGAAAAGGAAACGTAACCCCCGGCTAACCAGCTGGAAATGCACCATCTACCCCTTCGAAGGGATCACATATGTTCAAGCGCTCACGGCGCGGCAAGGCATTCACCGTCATTGCGGCGGCCGGTGCCCTGTCCGTGACTTTGGCCGCCTGCGGTGGGTCGGACGACTCCGGCAGCGGCGACTCGGGCGGCGACGATGCCGCAACCGAGGAGACCACCGAGGAAGCCACTGAGGAATCTGGTGGCGACGAGGGTGGCGACACCGGAGGCACGGTTGCGGTTTCCTTGATCACCAAGGATCAGACCAACCCGTTCTTCGTTGCCATGATCAACGGCGCCGAGGAGAAGGCGTCCGAGCTGGGCGTCGACCTCACCGTCGGCTCCGGCAAGGAAGAGGGCGACGACCAGGGCCAGATCGACCTGATCGAGAACGCCATCGCTCAGGGCCA
>CAZWIW010000201.1:0-1782 GCA_964634545.1 uncultured Rubrivirga sp. | reverse complement strand
ATAGGTTACGTAAGTCATGAAGAAGCCATAAGGTTTCAACAAAAATCGCAAGTATTACTATTGGCAGAAATAGATTCTCCGGAAACAAGAGGAATTATTCCTGGTAAATTATTTGAATATATGGCATCAGGCCGGCCTATTTTAGGAGTTGGACCCAAGGATTGGGAGGTAGCAAGTATTGTAGCACAGACTAAAACGGGCGATATTTTTGAATATACTTCCCATGCCGATCTTAAAAATGTACTTTTAAACTGGTTTTATCAATTTGAAAAGCAAGATTTAAACGTGTCTTCCATGGATGTGGATAATTACAGTAGACGCGAACTTACACGTCAACTAGCTGAGTATATCTAATGGGTATTATACTAAAACAATCTTTAAATAACACTGTGGTCACTTACATCGGTTTTGCTATTGGTGCGGTAAATACCTTGTTCTTATATACCAATTTTATGCAAGCAGACCACTATGGTCTGGTACAGGTAGTCCTATCCATTGCAACTGTTTTAATGCCTGTTCTCGGGTTTGGAGTTCCCAACGCTTTAGTAAAATTTTACAGTAGTTTTAATTCGGAAAAGGAACAAGAAGGTTTTTTGACCATGATGCTTTTGCTGCCCTTGCTCTTTATATTGCCCATTGCATTATTGAGCTATTTTGCCAATGAAGCTATAGGGAATCTGCTATCCAATAAAAACCCGATAGTACGAGATTATGTTTGGCATATTTTTTTGGCAGGTATGGCCATGGCCTATTTTGAGGTCTTTTATGCATGGGCCCGCATACGAATGAAGTCTGTTTTTGGTAACTTTTTAAAGGAGGTTTTCTGTAGACTCGGTCAGTCTGTTTTGTTAGTGCTGTTGTATTTTGATTATATAGAAATCGAAGCCTTTATAACTATGTTAGTGGGCTTTTATCTGTTGCGGATGCTTATTATGAAGCTGTATGCCTACAAGCTTCGAATGCCCAAAATACAGTTTTCGCTTCCTGCTAATTGGCAAGGTATTGTGACGTATAGTGGACTTATAATTTTGGGAGGCTCTACCGCTATTGTGCTTATGGAAGTAGATAAGGTAATGCTGAATAATTTTTTAAAGTTGGAAAATGTGGCCTATTATGGTGTAGCCGGATTTATAGCCTCCACGATAGCTGTGCCCTCACGTGCCATGCACCAGATTACGTATCCCATGACGGCCGAATATTTGAATAAAAGCGATATGGTCTCCCTTAAACAATTATACCAAAAAAGTTCCTTGACCTTGTTTGTAATTGCGGGGCTTTTGTTTTTATTGATTTTATTGAATTTGGAGGAGTTATACCAACTCTTGCCCGAAGGTTATACTGGCGGATTTATGATTGTATTCTGGATTGGTCTCGTAAAGGTGTACGATGCCCTGTTGGGGAACAATAATTCTATACTTTACAATTCGGACTACTACCGTTCTATTCTGTTTTTTGGGGTTTTACTTGCAGTAATGGCGATAGGTTTTAATTTATGGCTTATACCTACGTATGGTATTAACGGAGCCGCAATAGCCAGTTTTTCGGCATTTTTTATTTATAATTCCCTAAAGCTGTATTACGTGAGGTCCAAGTTCCATATATCGCCTTTTACATCCGAAACGGTAAAAGTATTCGCATTGTTATTTGTGGTTGGGGTGCTGTTTTATTCGTTTCAATTTGAATTTCACCCGATTATCAATATGCTGCTCAAAAGTGTTCTGATTACTGCGATGTATGTTGGGATACTCTACCGGTTCAAAATTTCCGAGGATGTATATGGAG
>CAZWIW010000200.1:0-1787 GCA_964634545.1 uncultured Rubrivirga sp. | reverse complement strand
GCGATCCGAAGGCGGGGGAGTACTACTGGCGCACCTACGGCGATCAAACGATCCGCAAGGTTTCGCTGCCCGCGCTCGTCGCCAAGCACCAGAACATCGTTCGGATCGGTGCCGGCCCGTCGACAGGCGACTTCACCCCGGTAGAGGATGCCTCGGCTGAACTTGCCTAACCTTGTAAGACTGTAGGGAAAAGGCGCTAGTCGCCGGCCTTCATCTTCTGCCGCGCCACCGCAATGGACGCCCCGAACATCACCAGTAGCGCAAGCCAGGTCCCTGCGGTGAGGATGGAATCGAGGTTCCATTCACCCGACAGCAGGCTGCTGGCGATCGCGAGGATGGAAGCAGCAGCACCGACGATCGAGATGATCAAGACGGTCTTGCCCTTGTAGCGGCCAGCGAGGTTGAGTCGATCGCGGATCCCGGCGATAGCGAAGGCCACGATGAAGAACACCAAGATGGCGCCGAACAAGTAATTGCTGTTGGACCACTCGCCAAGTGGGGTGTCGGTTACCGCGGCGAGCAGGGTGCCGGCAGCGATGCCGGCCATGGTGAAGGCCACCCACCGGGGACCGGTGGAGGGATTCGGCTCGGTCACGTTCGCGCTCCTCGTTCCTTCTGCTCCAGGTGTTGCATGTCCCGATCGTGGGCGCTCGAACGTTACCAATCCGCAGTGGCAAAAACGGAAAACCGCTTGCTAGCGCGCCATGCCGGGTGTTCACTGCCACTACCGGCGAGGGGAGAACCATGACCGACGTTCTAGACGTAGCAGCACCCGCCACTATCGATGCCGAGGCTTGGTTCCAGGCGTTCGAACAGGCACTCACGAGTGGGGACATCGCAGCGGCAGCCGACATGTTCGTCGAGGATTGCTACTGGCGAGACTTGGTGGCTTTCACCTGGAACATCACCACGGTCGAAGGGCGCGCGGGAGTCACCGACCTGCTGCAGAACACCTTGGCGAACACCAAACCCTCCAACTTCGCACTCAGCGAGCCGGCCACCGAAGCAGATGGCGTGGTCGACGCGTGGTTCACCTTCGAAACGGCTGTAGGTCGCGGCAGTGGGTTGGCCCGCTTGAAGGAAGGTGGTGCTTGGACCTTCCTGACCACACTCGATGAACTCAAGGGCTTCGAGGAGGGCAAGGGTCCGGACCGACCTCACGGTGTGCACCACGGCGCAGAGCGCAATCGGCTTAGCTGGAAAGAACGGCGCGAACTCGAGAACGCCGAGATGGGCGTATCCACCCAGCCGTATGTGTTGGTGATCGGTGGGGGACAGGGCGGCATTGCACTCGGTGCCCGGTTGAAGCAACTGAACATCCCGCATGTGGTCGTGGACAAGCACCCGCGGCCGGGCGACCAATGGCGCAACCGGTACAAGTCACTGTGCTTGCACGATCCGGTCTGGTACGACCACCTGCCGTACATCAAGTTCCCGGATAACTGGCCGATCTTCACCCCGAAGGACAAGCTCGGCGACTGGCTGGAGATGTACACCCGGGTCATGGAGATCAACTATTGGGGCTCCACTGAGTGCACGAGTGCGAAGTACGACGACGCCACCGGCACCTGGACCGTGGAGATTGTTCGCGACGGCGAGCCGATGACGCTGCACCCCACGCAGGTGGTGTTCGCCACGGGGATGTCCGGCAAGGCGAACGTGCCGACCTTCCCTGGACAGGACATCTTCCAAGGCGAGCAGCACCACAGTTCCCAGCACCCGGGCCCGGACTCGTACGTGGGCAAGAAGGTGGTGGTGATCGGCTCGAACAACTCCGCGCACGACAT
>CAZWIW010000199.1:0-1795 GCA_964634545.1 uncultured Rubrivirga sp. | reverse complement strand
ACGCGATGGAACAGCAAGGCGTGACAACGTCGTTCATGGCTCCCGCGCACCTGCAACGCCTACGTGACCACGTGGCAGACACACCCATCTCGCATCGAATGCGGCTGTTGGCGCACGCGGGATCGGCGTGCCCGGATGCGGTGCGGCTGTGGGCGCATGAAGTTTTCGGCATGGATGTGGTGCAGGAGTTCTATGGGTCCACCGAAGGGCAGTTCACCCAATGCACGGCGCGTGAATGGGTGCAGCGGCCGGGAACGGTGGGGCGCGCGCGGCCGGGCCGGCAGATGCGCGTCGATGCCGATGGTCTGCTGTGGTGCAAGCCTCCCGACTGGGGGCGGTTCTCCTACTGGGGTGACCCGGACAAGACAGCGGGGGCCTGGGACGGCGATTGGTTCACCGTTGGCGATTACGGACACATCGATGCAGACGGTTACGTGTACTTGCACGGACGTAAAGGCGATCTGATCATCAGCGGCGGCGTGAACGTCTACCCCGCGGAGATCGAGCGAGTGCTGGCGAACCTGCCCGGAGTCCAGCAAGTGGTCGCGTTCGGGGTGCCGGATGAAACCTGGGGCCAGCGTGTGTGCGTGGCGATCGGTGGCAACGTGAGCGAAGAGCAGGTGCGGGAGTTCGCCGCCGAGCAACTCTCCGGTGCCAAGAAGCCGAAGTCGGTCTTCGTGGCGTCGTCGTTGCCCACCACGCATTCGGGCAAAGTCGACCGAGTGGCGACAGTCGCGTTGTTCGCCTGACCCTGCGGCGCGGTCCCTAGCGGGCCGAGCCGGCGGTGGTGCCGGCCGCGCGGGCGATGGACTCGGCGATCTCGTCGATATCGGCTTCGTCGTCGGGAAGCATCGCGGTGGTGACCCGCAGGCCGTTGCTGGTGGAGTCATCGCCCCCGACCAGGAACGGGCTACCGGGCGCAACGCGGATTCCGGAGGCGGCCAGCGTGATGAGTGCACTGCGTTCGTCGTCCACCGGCACCCACACGTTGATGCCATCGCCCGGGCTGGTGTCCACGCCGCGGTCCTTGAGCTTCTCGCGCAACCAGGTGCCGCGTCGGGCGTAGGCAACCCGCGCGTTGCTGACGCTTTCCTGCGGATCGGCGTGCGTCAGCAGATCCAACAAGACCGCCTGCAGCAATCGGCTCGTCCACCCCGGACCGAGCATGCGGCGGGCCACCAGCGGGTCGATCACTTCGGCGGCTCCGCCCACCGCAGCGATCCGCAGATCCGGACCGTGCGATTTGGAGTAACTGCGGATGTGCACGCAGCGTTCGGGGAGGAACTGGCCGATGCTTACGTCGTCGGCGATGGAAATCTCCCCGCAGTGGTCGTCCTCGATCACCCAAGCCCGGCTACCGGCGAGCACTTCGGCCAACTGGCTGGAGCGCAAGCGGGTCATGGAAGTGCCGGTGGGGTTTTGCGCCCGCGGCTGGACGAACACCGCGACCGGAGCCGATGCCAGGGCGCGGGTGAGTTCGGCTGGGATCACCCCCTGCTCGTCCATCGCGACGGGAATCACCTCGGCGCCGGCCCGATCGAGCATGTCGATAAGCGGCGGGAAGCCCGGGGACTCCATCACCACCCGATCGCCCAGCCCCACGATCTGGTCGACGATGCGGGACAGGGCATCGAGGGCGCCATCGACCACCGTGAGGCGCTGGGCGCGAAACGGCCAGGAGGACTCCAGGTGCTCGCGAAGGGCAGGCAGCACCGGTTCGTCGAGGTAGCTCGAGGTCCAGGCGGTCGCGCCGGAGGAGAAGCGCTCGATGGCCTCGTGCAGTGCCGGCAGGAGT
>CAZWIW010000198.1:0-1819 GCA_964634545.1 uncultured Rubrivirga sp. | reverse complement strand
TCAGAAGACAGTGGGTACTTCGCGAGCGCCAAATTCAGTTGCGCGAGTGGCACTAGAACCTCTCGTCGAGGTCGGGATGGAGTTCGTAGCGGCGGCCGTACGTTTCGACGATCGCGATGATGATGGCCACGAGCGGGATGCCGATGATCGCCCCGATCGGGCCGAATAGGGCGGCGCCGACGAAGACGGCGCCGAGGGCCACACCGGAGTTGATGTCCATCGTGGCGGTGGAGACCCGCGGGCTGAAGATGTAGTTCTCGATCTGCTGGTAGATCGTTGCGAAGATCACGATCCACAGCACGTTCCACGGGTTCTCGAACGCAGCGAATAGCGCCGGGACGATGAGGCCGATGTAGGTGCCGACCGTTGGGATGAACTGGCTGACGAAGCCGGCGAAGATGCCCATCGGCAGCCAGTAGGGCACGTCAATGATCCAGAAGAAGAACGCATGCGCGGCCGAGGAGATCACCGCTAACGCAAGGCGGGAGATCACGAACCCGCCTGCCTTGCGCACCGAGATATCCCAGACATCCATGAACACCACCTGCCGCTCCGGTGGGAGCCAGGAGGCGATGAAGCGCTTGATCTTCGGGGAGGCGGCGGAGAAGTAGAAGCTGAACACCAAGATGGTCAGGAAGGAGAACAAGACGCCGAACACGCTCGCGATCACACCGATGATGCCGCCGGCGAGGGAGCCCGCGAGGTCGGCAACTTGTTCGGTCGTCAAACTTAAATTGGAGGTTATCTCTGCTGGATCAATGCCGGCGTTGAACGTTCCGTTCAGCCAGTCGACCACATCGAGAACCAAGAACGGAACGCTCAGCACTAAGGCGGTTGCCTGGTTCGCCAGCGCTCCACCGAACAGGAACAAGAACAGCCCAACAGCCAAGCTGACGCCCAAGGCAACGATCGTCGTTGCCAATCCGCGCCGCATCCCGCGGCGGGCGAGGCCGGTGACCAGTGGGTCGAAGGAGATCGCCAGCAGCCAGGCGAGCAGGATGTTGAACAAGAAGCCGGCCAGGCGGATCGCGGTCCACTCGAACAACTGGAACAGCAAGATCGCCACCAAGATGATGACGATCGTCTTACGTAGGAAGCGGGGATCCAGGGCCACCATCTGGACCGATCGGCGCGGAATCGGCCCCGGTGATTCCTCGGCCCGCGCGTCCGGTGGCGTGGGGTCCTCAGCCATCCCAAGCCTCCATCCACGACCCCACCGAGGCCCTCTGGGCGCGCCACCTGCACGCATCGCTGCCAGCCGGTGAGAATGTACCGTGCCGTTGTACCGCGATGAGGGAATTGTGCTGCGCACCCAGAAACTGGGTGAAGCAGATCGCATCATCACCTTGCTGACCCGCGGCAACGGCCGAGTCAGGGCGGTTGCGCGCGGTGTGCGCAAGACATCCAGTCGAATCGGTGCGCGGCTCGAGCCGTTCAACCACGTGGACGTGCAGTTCTACGAAGGCAAGTCTCTAGACAACGTCTCCCAGGTCGAGACGATCGATCCGATCGGCGGCAGACTTGCCGGTGATTACGCGAAGTGGACCGCCGGCACGGTCATGCTCGAGACCGCGGAGCGGCTCACGCCGGAAGAACGCGAACCCACCGTCCAGCACTACGCGCTGCTGGTGTCTGGCCTGAGATCCATGGCCGCCAGTGAGCACGAGCCCACCCTCATCCTCGACGCCTATCTACTGCGCAGCCTCGCGGTGGCCGGGTGGTCACCATCGTTCGACGATTGCGCCCGCTGCGGGGAGCCCGGCCCGCACCGCGCCTTCAACATCCAAGCCGGCGGGATGATGTGCCCGGCCTGCCGGCC
>CAZWIW010000197.1:0-1831 GCA_964634545.1 uncultured Rubrivirga sp. | reverse complement strand
CCTTCACCGTTCGCTTGCTTCATCGTGATCTTTCGACGTAACGTGCCTCGTGCCGTCCTTGCAGATCCTGCACCCGAAGTCCGTCATCACGATGAATCAGGCGCAGCCGCGCGCGCAAGCGGTTGCCTTCGATACCGCAACCGGCCGGATCGAAGCCGTCGGTTCGCTTGAGGAATGCCGAAAGGCATGCCCTGGCGCCGACGAGCACCGGATGGAGTCCACGGTATTGATGCCGGGCCTCATCCAGGCGCATGATCATCCGGTTCCTGCTGCATTACTGTGCCAACAGCCGGCCTACTGGATCGCACCGTTCACCGGCTACCCCACGTGGGCGGACGTCGAAGCGCTGTTCGCCCAAGTGAAGACGACCGTTCCAGCTGGAACTCCGCTGATGTTCAACGGGCTGGATCGCCTCTTGCTGCAGATCCCGATGCCCGACCGAACCTCCCTCGACGGCTATTTCCCGGACCACCCGGTGGTGATATTCGACATCACCGGCCACGCCGTCTATTTCAACTCCCGCGCGACAACGGTGTTGGGGTGGAAGAACGCCACTCCGCCAGCCGATACCCCGAACGCCCGATGGACTCGGCGATCCGATGGCACGTCAGCCGGTGTTGGCTTCGAAACCGATGCCTTCCAAACCGCGCTCTTCGCGTTCCTGCCGGGTGCGATTCCAAACCCTTTCGCCAACCTCGGCGCCTGGTACGCGACTCTCGCGCGCAACGGTTTCACCGCGGTGGGAGACATGGCTTTCAGCGCGAAGTTGTTGCCGGCGATGCAGGACTTGGCGGGTATGCGCGATTGTCCGGTGCGCTATTCCCTCTACCAGGTCACGTATGACCCGGAACCGCACGCCACCTTCGATTTCGGCGGTCTTGAGCCGATGATCCGAAAGCAGGGCAACAAGATCTGGATGGATGGCAGTCCAACTCTGGGCACCGCCGCGATCAGCGTTCCCTACCTCGATTCCCCGGCTGCCCGTGTTGCGGACATTCCGACCGGTAAGGCACCGGGAACGGCTGTTGACAACTACACCATCGATCAGTTCGCGTCCTTGCTGGAATCCTTCGCGAGCGATGGCGTCCAGATCGCCACGCACGTGAATGGCGATGCCGGCATCGAAGCTGTCATCGATGCCTACGAGCGAGCCCTGACGAAGGCCGGCATCACGCAAACCGATCACCGCTGGCGCTTGGAACACTTCTCGATACCCAGCCGCGAGCAATGCATCCGTGCGGGCAAGCTCGGACTCACCGTTTCCATGTCGCCCTTCCAGGCGCTGTACTGGGGGGATCTGTATGACGGCGTCCTGTTCGAACCGCAGTTCGGCGCACTCTGGCAGCCCTACCGAGACGCCTTCGACGGTGGACTCACACCGAGCTTCCACAACGACGGCTACCTCTCACCGCCCCTCCCGTGGTTGAACATCCAAAACGCCGTGACCCGGCGTAGCGCTTCGGGCAACGTCCATGGCGCTGAGCAGGCGGTCTCTTTGGATGAGGCGCTCGCCGCACACACCATCAATGCCGCCTGGCAGCAAAAGCGGGAACACGAACTCGGATCCATCGACGTCGGGAAGTTCGCTGACTTCGTCGAACTGAGCCATGATCCCTATGAAGTGGACCCCACCGAGCTGCAAGCGACCATGAAGACCCACGCGACGTGGCTCAGCGGACGCCGTATCGATCTCGATGCGTTCATGGCGGAAGTGCAGGATTGGGATCCGGTGCACCACCGAGCGATGCACGAGAACGTCCCCGTCCACAAGTGCTAGTTCCTTGATTGGCGCCGGTCCTCTTGACGGTAACCCTCGCCGTTCATCAACTGT
>CAZWIW010000196.1:0-1862 GCA_964634545.1 uncultured Rubrivirga sp. | reverse complement strand
TAATTGCAGGGGTTCTAGCCGGATAATTGCAGGGGTTCTAGCCGGATAATTGCAGGGGTTCTAGCCGGATAATTGCAGACCCGCGCCACGAGCAACCGGACCTAGCCACTGGCCCGGTGCGCCCGCACTTCCTCAACGGCAATTGCCAGCGCCTCATCGGGGTCAATCGCCGGTTGATCAGCCCAGATCGCATCAAGGATTTCGAACCCCAAGTACTGACGCAGGGCGCTCTCCACTACCTCGGATTCAGCCAGCGCCTTGTGAGCCGCGAACGCCCGAGCAGCCTTGAGAACATCCTCGTTGATTTCCACAATGGCCTTCACCTTCGCCATGGCGCCGCCAGGACATGCCCATCCAGGGAAAGAATCCAAAACGAACCCTCAAGCACCTGACTGCAAACCCTCAAGTTGTGCTTGAGACTTGTGGATTTCGTGAGGGAAACCCCTACTTCGGTGGGTTCGGGACTGCTCCGCCGTACCGGCGGTCCCGGGAGGCATAGATCTCGCAGGCGTGCCACAGGTGGCGGCGATCGAAGTCCGGCCACAGGGTGTCCAAGAACACCATCTCCGCGTAGGCGGACTGCCAAATCAGGAAGTTGGAGGTGCGCTGCTCACCGGAGGAACGCACGAACAGATCGACATCGGGCATGTCGGGTTCGTCGAGGTACTTCGCAATCGTGCGTTCGTCGATCTTGTCCGGGTCGAGTTTCTTTTCTTGGACGTGCTTCGCGATCTTCTTCGCGGCTTCGGCGATCTCAGCACGACCGCCGTAGTTCACGCACATGGTGAGAGTGAGCGTGTTGTTGTCCTTGGTCAGTTCCTCTGCGGTTTCGAGTTCGTCGATCACCGACTTCCATAACCGCTTGCGTTGACCAGCCCAGCGCACGCGCACGCCGAGTTCGTTCATTTCATCGCGGCGTCGTCTGATCACGTCGCGGTTGAAGCCCATTAGGAACTTCACTTCATCCGGTGAGCGCTTCCAGTTCTCGGTGCTGAATGCGTACGCGGAGATGTGCGTGATGCCAAGTTCAATGGCGCCGTGCACACAGTCGAGCAAACTCGCTTCGCCCATCTCGTGGCCTTTGGTTCGCGGCAGGCCGCGTTCTTTCGCCCAGCGGCCGTTGCCGTCCATGACGATCGCGACGTGCTTCGGGATTAGTTCTTTGGGGAGATTGGGTGGTGTGGCGCCGGAGGGGTGAGGGCTGGGATTACGCGTGGGCCTCCGCTGGGATTGATTGGTTCGCCGGGCCATTGATCGATCCTTACAGGCCCTGGGCTTGGGAGTGCCAGGTGCGGTCAACCAAGGGCAGGGAGCGCAGGCCGCGCTCCAGGTGCCATTGGAGGAAGGCGGCCACCAAGCCGCTGGCCTCGGTGCGCTCGCGCTGGGCGGATCCGTCGGCTGTGTCCCAGTCCCCGGAGAGCAGCGCGCCGAGCAGGGCGACGGTGAGCGGGCTGGGGGCGGCGCTGCCCGGTGGCCGGCAGGCCGGGCACATCATTCCGCCGGCTTGGATGTTGAAGGCGCGGTGCGGGCCGGGTTCACCGCAGCGGGCGCAATCGTCGAAGGACGGCGACCAGCCGGCCACCGCGAGGCTGCGCAGTAGATAGGCATCGAGGATGAGGGTGGGTTCGTGCTCACTGGCAGCCATGGATCTCAGGCCAGAGACCAGCAGCGCATAGTGCTGGACGGTCGGTTCGCGTTCTTCCGGCGTGAGCCGCTCCGCGGTCTCGAGCATTACCGTGCCGGCGGTCCACTTCGCGTAATCACCGGCGAGTCGGCCGCCGATCGGATCGATCGTCTCGACCTGGGAAACATTGTCCAGTGACTTGCCTTCGTAGAACTGCACGTCCACATGGTTGAACGGC
>CAZWIW010000195.1:0-1875 GCA_964634545.1 uncultured Rubrivirga sp. | reverse complement strand
CGATCGATCCACGGACCGCAAGACTTCATCATCACCAATGTTGTCGGCACGCAAACGCTGCTCGATGCGTGCTTACGGCATGGGATCCCGCGGACTGTGCATATCGGAACCGATGAGGTCTACGGATCGATCGATGTCGGATCGTGGACCGAAGACGAGCCGCTGTTGCCGAACTCGCCGTACTCCGCCGCGAAAGCCGCCGCGGAGATGCTGGTGCGCGCCTACAGCGTGACGTACGGGCTGAATGTTTCCTCCACTCGCTGCTCGAACAACTACGGGCCGTATCAGTTCCCGGAGAAAGTCATTCCGTTGTTCGTCACGAACTTGATCGACGGCAAGAAGGTTCCGTTGTATGGCGACGGACTGAATGTGCGCGACTGGCTGCATGTGGACGATCACTGCCGGGGAATCGCGATCGTCGCTACTCGCGGAGTGGCCGGGCAGTCCTACAACATCGGTGGCGGCCTAGAACTGAACAACAAGGAGCTCACCGAGCAGGTGCTCGAGGCGATGGGCGCCGATTGGTCCTCGGTGCAGCCGGTGGAGGACCGTAAGGGCCACGACCGCCGCTACTCGGTGAACGACGGGCGGATCCGCCAACTCGGCTACGAGCCACTGCACACCTTCTCTGAGGGCCTCGCCGAGACCGTGCAGTGGTATCGCGAAAACGAAGCCTGGTGGCGTCCGCTGAAGGAGCGCGCCGAGATCACCAAGACCCGGTAACGGCTGGTAACCCATGCGTGTCCTCGTCACCGGCGCAAACGGTCAACTCGGCTCGGAGTTGGTGCGGTTGTATGCAGCGCGTTCGGGCGACGAAGTCCTCGGCATCGACTTGCCGGAGTTGGACATCACCTCCACCGAATCCGTTGCGCATACCGTCTCGGAGTTCAGGCCCGATGTGGTCATCAACTGCGCTGCCTGGACGGCCGTCGATGCCGCTGAGGAGAACGAACCCGCTGCGATGGCGGTCAACGGCGAAGGGCCGGAGAAGCTCGCTGCGGCTTGCCGGGTGACCGGTGCGTGGTTGGTGCAACTGTCCACCGACTACGTGTTCTCCGGTGAAGCGACCACGCCGTACGCCGAGGATGCCTCGCCCGATCCACGGTCCGCCTACGGACGCACGAAGTTGGCTGGGGAGATGGCGGTGCAGTCGATGCTGCCTGACGCGCACTACATCGTGCGAACCGCGTGGCTGTATGGGCACCAGGGCA
The DNA here is from genome assembly GCA_964634545.1 of uncultured Rubrivirga sp. Taxonomy (GTDB): domain Bacteria; phylum Actinomycetota; class Actinomycetes; order S36-B12; family S36-B12; genus S36-B12. Next base: position 664 of record CAZWIW010000195.1, on the reverse strand, counting down.
GCAACTTCGTGAAGACCATGCTTCGCCTGGAATCCGAGCGCGAGACGATCGACGTGGTCGACGACCAGATCGGTCAACCCACGTACGCGGCGGATCTCGCAACGCAGATCGTGGCGCTGGTGGACGCCAGGCCGGCTGCCGGAATCTTCCACGGCACCAATTCCGGTGAAGTTTCCTGGCACGGCTTCACCCAGGAGATCTTCCGGCAGATCGGTGCCGATCCGGCGCGGGTGATTGCGGTGACCAGCGAGCAGTTTGTGCGCCCAGCGCCTCGGCCTGCCTACTCGGTCCTCGGGCATCGGCGGTGGGCCGAAGCTGGCCTACCGGAAATGCGCGACTGGCGCGAGGCGATCACCGAGGCGATTCAGCGCGGCTTCGAGTAATCAGGAGGACGCGATGGCCTCAAGGACCGCGGCAACGCCATCGCCGGGCTCATCGATGGTGATCAGGTTCGCCTGCGCTTGGATCTCGGGAACCGCATGACCCATCGCCACACCCAGGCCGGCCCACTTGAGCATCTGGACGTCGTTCCAGTTATCTCCGATAGCCACCACGCGTTCAGCCGGGATGTCCTTGCGGGCGCACACTTCGTGCAACATCGAAGCCTTACTGACGTCATGCGGGCCTACGTCCATCCACGCGACATCGGCCACGCCGTAGACAA
>CAZWIW010000194.1:0-1894 GCA_964634545.1 uncultured Rubrivirga sp. | reverse complement strand
TCGGATCCATGGACGGCGGCGCGGGGGAAGAAGAGTCCACCGATTCAGCCAGTGAACCACTGAAACAGATCCTGGGTCGCAATCGTTGGATCGGTCTGCCCTTCGTGGTCGGTTCCATCCTGTTCATCGTCGCGGTGCCGGTAGCCGGGAGCAGCATCGTGGCATCAGCGTTGCTGTTCTTCGTCGGCTCCACGCTCTACCTGATCGGCGCTAGCGCAGACGCGTGGAACGCCCGTGCCACAGCTCTTAACGGTGCGCGCTGGCGGGCTTCGGTAGAGGCCCAGGACAACAACGCCTCAGGATGGACCGGATACCTACGTCATAGATTCTGGGCCTCGAGTATCCAGGCGTTCGGTGCCGTTCTGTTCCAGGTGATGGTCATCGCCGGACTCATCCCCGGCCTTAGCCCGCTGCTCGTCGACATCTTCATCTGGGAACCGGACATCGTCGGCTCGCTGTGTTTCGTCATCTCCAGCGCCATGCTCGTCTCCGCCACGCATCCGCTGGCTGGACGCGGTGACTTCCGCGACCGCATCAAGGGCGCATCGTTGTTCAACCTCGGCGGCTCGCTGTGCTTCCTGGCTTCTTCCGTCGGCGCCTTCGTCCCGCTGTCCAGCGGGGAGGAGATCTCGCCACTACTCGTCGGCTCGGGGACGATGGTCGGCGGACTGCTGTTCTTGATCGGCTCGTGGCCCGGTCTGCCCGAGCGCTTGCGCTCCACCGTGGCAAATTGACGGGTTAACCCCTCACTTCAGCGGGGAAATTCACACACACACGGCCCTAGCGTTAGCCTCACAAACCCCAGCGAACCCCTCAGGAGTCCCCATGCGCATCGCCGCCATCGCACTCGGCTGTTCGGCCCTCACCTTGGGCCTGGTCGGCTCCGCCCACGGCAGCGCCTTCCCCGGTGAGAACGGAGACGTCGTCTTCACCTCCAACCGCACCGGCAATTTCGAGATCTTCACGATGTCGGCCGACGGTTCGAACATTCAACAACTCACCGACAACACCAGCGACGACGGCAACGCCTCCTGGGCGGCGGGTGGCCGGCGCATCGTCTTCGCGTCCAACCGAACCGGTAACAGCGAGATCTTCGTGATGAACGCTGATGGCTCCAACCAGCGCAACCTATCCCGCAACGCAACGGACTGCACCGGCTTGACCGGCATGGATCTCACCACCTGTGAGGCCGAAGGGGAAGACGGCCAGCCGTCGTTCTCACCCGACGGGCGCAGCATCGTCTACGTCTCGTTCGGCTCAGGTGGCCTCGGTTTGTGGCTGATGGATTCCGACGGATCGAACAAGCGTCAACTGTCCGAGGGCGGCGTGCAGCCCACCTGGAGCCCGAACGGTGAGTGGATCGCCTACTCCGACGGTGTGGATCAAGGGGATGAGGTGAACGACGACGCCGTCCTCGACACCGACATCTTCCTTATCCGCCCGGATGGCACCGATAAGCACGCACTCGTCAGCATCGAGGGCGAGAAGGAGTTCGCACCGAGCTGGAGCCCGAGCGGTCAGCAGATCGCGTTCGTCAGTGACATGACCGGCCGCGACCAGGTGTACGTGATGAACATCGACGGCACCGGCATGCGCCAACTGACCACCTCCGGTGCGAACACCGATCCGGCGTGGTCAGCCGACGGGAAGTACATCTACGTCACCAGCACGCGCACCGGGAACTCCGATGTGGTGCAGGTGCCGGTCGGCAAGGGCAAGGCCGTCAACCTGACGAAGGCGAACACCACTCGCGATCTGCAGCCGAACTCGCAGCCGCGCCGCTAGGGCAAAACCGCGGCCAGCAATCAGCCGGCCAGGCAGGCCCCGAACAGCGCCTCAGGGATCTCGGCATCGCTCGGGTAGGTGTCGCCGTCGATGGTGCCGCAAACGTCTG
>CAZWIW010000193.1:0-1918 GCA_964634545.1 uncultured Rubrivirga sp. | reverse complement strand
GAGGGAGTCACGCCTGGAGCCTATCCTTCGTAACGGACATAATGTGCATTATCGGGTTACTCAATACTCGAGTGCGCGGAAGCCCGGCCTCCTGCGGATCTCGGACACGTCAACGGTGTTGCCAGCCGCGATGTCGGCCTCGGCTTCGATGATCTCTGCCATTGCTTCGGGATCGCTCAGGATCTCGAGGGTTTCAATTGCTGGATGCCAATCCGGGTACTGAATCGTCACCGGATGATTATCTCAGGCACGGCTTACGCCACGGAGAAAGTGCTCGTTCCCATGACCCGTTTGGCGTCCCGCCCTACACAAAGCAAGCATGTGTATACATGGGTATTATATGTGCATGTCTCTTACTCATCGGCTACAAGTTTTGTTGGACGAAGAGCAGTACTCGCGTCTGTCGACGCAAGCCAAGTTGGAGAATCGGAGCATTGGGTCACTAGTCCGGCAAGCTGTGGATCAGATCTGGAATACCCCCGATGAGCAGAAGGTCGCACTGCTGGAAGCGATTCTCGCCGAGCAGCCAATGCCGGTGCCTGATCCTGAAGAGCTGTCCCGCGAGTTGGATTCGGTTCGCGGCGAACGATTCCTCGGGGTCTGATGCTTGTCGTTGATACATCCGTACTGGTTTACGCGACCGGCACGGACCACCCTCTGCGTGAACCCGCCATCCGGCTGCTGCGCGACATCACCGCGCAGCAGACCCAGGCGACTACAACTCCGGAGGTCCTTCAGGAGTATGCCCACGTTCGTGGCAAGCGTCTTGATCGACCAAGCACACTCGCCCAAGCGGAGCGTCTTGCCGGCCTTCTGGCTCCCTTGACCGTGGTGGGTCAACAAGATGTGCTTGCAGCGTTGCGCCTGTGGTCAAGCACGCTAGGAATCGGCGCGTTTGACGCCGTATTGGCGTCCATCGCGCTTGCCCGGGATTGGTCGATTGTCTCCTCGGACAGGGGGTTCGGCAGCATCGCGGGATTGAAGTGGGTGGACCTTGCGGCTTACTAGATTTACTGATGAGATCCACCCGCAGCAGCCCTGCCAGGTGCACCTCTAGGGTTTGCGTCATGTCCAAAGTACTGGCGAGTTTGCCTGTCGGTGAGCGGGTAGGAATCGCGTTCTCCGGTGGGCTCGATACTTCTGTGGCCGTTGCCTGGATGCGTGAGAAGGGTGCCATCCCTTTCACTTACACCGCAGACATCGGTCAGTACGACGAACCCGACATCGCCTCGGTGCCTGGGCGGGCCACCCAGTACGGGGCTGAGGCCTCGCGGCTGGTCGACTGCACGGGGCCACTTGTCGAAGAAGGACTCGCTGCTATCGCGTGCGGTGCCTTTCACATTCGCTCGGGCGGGCGGCAGTACTTCAACACCACTCCCCTAGGTCGCGCTGTCACGGGCACCATGTTGGTGCGGGCAATGGCCGACGACGACGTCTCGATCTGGGGCGACGGCTCGACCTACAAGGGCAACGACATCGAACGCTTCTACCGCTACGGCTTGATGGCGAATCCGTCGTTGCGTATCTACAAGCCGTGGCTGGATGATGAATTCGTTCGCGAGCTGGGTGGTCGCGCGGAGATGAGCGAGTGGCTCACCGCGCGCGATCTTCCGTACCGCGACAGCGCCGAGAAGGCCTACTCCACCGATGCCAACATCTGGGGCGCAACGCACGAGGCCAAGACACTCGAGCACTTGAACGTTTCTTTGGAAACCGTAGAGCCAATCATGGGCGTGAAGTTCTGGGACCCGTCCGTAGCGATTCCCAGCGAAGACATCACAGTCACGTTCGAGCAAGGTCGACCGGTAGCCATCAACGGCAAGACCTTCGACTCCCCCGTCGCCTTAGTGCGCGAAGCGAACACGATCGGTGGCCGCCATGGTCTAGGTATGGCCGATCAGATTGAGAATCGCATCAT
>CAZWIW010000192.1:0-1922 GCA_964634545.1 uncultured Rubrivirga sp. | reverse complement strand
CTTCGCACCATGGCCCGAGCAGACGAACCGATACCAGCACCGGCACCCACACCGCCACCGAGCGAACCGCAGTGGCCAGCAACCGCCGCACCGCTACCCGTCGCCGCTAGTGGCGAGCCTGCACCCGCTCTTCAGGTGATGGCGGATCCTGCGGCTGCAACGAGCAGGGCGGAGCAGCGCGGGCAGCGCGAGCAACCCCGGCGGCCCCGGGGGGATCGCTCGTCTCAGCGCCAAGACGAAGGACGCGTCGCTTCGAGCAGCGGAACCTTGACCGGGCTTGGGGTCTACGCCGTCACGATCGGCGTAACGGTGATCTTGGCTTTCGGTGAGACGCTGTTCTTCGGCGGTGAGCCGGGAGTCATCACCGGTATCGGATTGCTGGTCGTGTCCGTCTTCGCCGCCTTCGCGGTTCGCACGCGCGATGCGGTGAATGCGATCTTCGCCCCACCCATCGCATTCTTCATCGCGGCGGTCACCGCCGGACAAGTGGGCTTGAACGCAAATGATTTCTCAGGGCGCCTTGTAGCGCTGTTCTTCTTGCTGGGTGCTAGTTGGGTCTGGATCGTTGGCTCGACCGTGGCCGCGTTGGTGATCGTGGCGCTACGACGACGTCTCGGCTGACGCCGCCGCTTTCATGTCGCGCCGCAATTCCGGCGGCAGAGCGAACACCAGCGTTTCTTCGGCTGTCTTCACCTCTTCGACCGTGCCGAAGCCCTTCTCGGCGAGATAGTCGAGCACCTCGTTGACGAGGATCTCCGGCACCGATGCACCGCTGGTTACCCCTACCGTCGTGGCGTTCTCCAGCCACAGCGGATCGATCTCGGAAGCCGCATCCACTCGATAGGCACTACCGGCTCCGGCTTCGAGGGCGACCTCGACCAGGCGAACCGAGTTGGAGGAGTTCCCCGAACCGACAACGATCACTACGTCGCTTCCCTCCGCGACCTCCTTGATCGCAACCTGACGGTTCTGGGTGGCGTAGCAGATGTCATCACTCGGTGGGCTCATCAAGTTCGGGAAGCGTTCCTTGAGCACATCGACCGTTTCCAGGGTTTCGTCAACCGAAAGCGTGGTCTGGGACAGCCAGATGAGTTTCTCGGGATCTTTCACCTCGATCGAGCGCGCAGCATCGAGATCTTCTACGAGGGTCATCGAATCGGGTGCTTCACCCATCGTGCCCACCACTTCCTCGTGGCCATCGTGGCCGATGAGGATGATGTCGTAGCCCTCGGAGGCGAAGCGCTTGGCTTCCGAGTGGACCTTCGTCACGAGAGGACAGGTGGCATCGATGGTCTTCAAGCCACGGTCGGCAGCCTGATGATGGACTTCCGGGGCCACACCGTGCGCGGAAAAGACCACGGTGGCTCCTTCGGGGACTTCTTCGACCTCGTCGACGAAGATGGCGCCGCGTGATTCCAAGGTCTCGACCACGTGCTTGTTGTGCACGATCTGTTTGCGAACGTAGACCGGTGCCCCGTACAAATCGAGCGCTTTCTCGACCGTCACGACGGCTCGATCGACCCCCGCGCAGTAGCCGCGCGGGGCGGCGAGAAGAACCTTGCGTTCGGTCGATCGCTCGTTAGTCACCCCTCCATCGTATGCACCGCTTTCCGATCGGCAAGGGCGCACCTACGCTGGCCCGGTGACCTTGGATACCGGACCTGATTCACCGGTGCCGGTTCGCACGGTTTCGCAGAAGATCGGCGAGTGGATCGGCCGACTCGGTGCGGTCTGGGTGGAAGGGCAAGTAGCCGATTTCAAGGAGCGCCCCCGGGCCAGGGCTCAATTTCTCGTCTTGCGCGATCTCGAGGCGAATGTCTCACTCAGCGTGGTGGTCGATGCGGACATCGTGGCGCGGATGGATCCACCCCTGGAGATCGGAAGAGCGTCGTGTAGGGAAAGAGTGTTCAGAGCCGTGTAGA
>CAZWIW010000191.1:0-1924 GCA_964634545.1 uncultured Rubrivirga sp. | reverse complement strand
TTCGTTGACGTATTCTCGGGCCTCATCGAGCGTCTCGAACGTCTGGACCCAGACGGGGGCTTCGGGAACGCGCATCTTCAGCCCGGACAGTTGCTCGGGTGAAGTAGCCGGGGTGTCAACGAAGAACATGTCCCTGAGCCCGACCGCGGACCAGTACAGCGGCTCGATACCGATGGCTTGCACCTTTGCGTTCATCTGATCACCGACGGGACTGTCCATTACGTCGTTGAACTCGTCCATCGTCTCCCAGAGAAATGGGAGATCCGTCACACCGAGTTCGGGGTCGAACACGGACATCGAGCCGGCATCCACCAACGCGATATCGACTGCACCAGAACGCAGGTTCTCCGGCATCTCCGCCAAGCCACCGAGCTGACCATCAGATGCGATCTCGATAGTCACGCGACCGTCAGTGCCGTTGCTGACCTCTTCAGCGAGCACCTCCAGTCCTCGGTGAACCGCCGATGAAGACGAGATGTGGTGCGACGCCTTGGCGGAAACAGGCTGGCAGTCAACTGCCACGTCTTCAGATGAGCCTGCTGCTTCTTCCTCTTCGGCCTCCGTTGTCTCCTCAACTGAATTGTCCTCGCCTGCTGAGGAGGACTCGTCGGAGCCTGAACTGCATGCCGATAAGCCGAGTGCGAGCATCGCGGCCACCGCGACACCAACTCGAGCCTTATGTGAAATCTTCACGAGTGGTCCTTTCGTCGTTTTCGCGCTTGAGGGCGCCATCGGCTGCAGGTAGCACTTCATGTGCATCGTTTCTGGAACCGATTCCGAAAGTATGTTCAAGAAGTAGAGACCGCGTCACCAGTAAATCGAGAGTCGATACCAAATCGTGACTATTAACAGTGCGCTACATCAATGGGCGGTGAGTCGGGGTTTCGAAGTGTCGCGAGGTTCGTAGCGGGTAGGCAGCACCACGGTCGACGGAGGAGCGCCACCGATCTGGGCCAGAATGAGTTCCCCTGCGACTCGTCCCATGGACTCAGGGTCCCGAGCGACGGCGCTGATTCTGGGTCGCAAGATGCGCAGCCACGGGAGGTCGTCGACTACGACCAGCGAGATGTCTTCGCCTGGGCGAATCCCCAGATCAGACAGCGCCTCAAGGACTCCGATCGTGGCTTGGACGCCACCGGCGAGTATCGCTGTGGGCCTTTTCCTGATCGGCCCACTCATTAGTTCAGTCGTCTTAGCGCGAGAGAATGAGGCGCTAAAGGCCCCTGTGATCTCCACTCGATTCCCCAAGGCACGGCTATTTTCCTCTAGGCCCTGCCGAAATCCGTTCAGGCGCTCACGTGTAGGACGAACATCTGCGGTTCCAGTGATCATGGCAAGCCTCACGTGCCCCAGGGTGACTAGATCCCGAGTGGCTTCGGAAACCCCGCTTACGTGGTCGAAGAGCGTGCGCCCTACGTCTGCCCGATTAATGTCCCTGTCGACCATCACGACTGGCTTTTCGAAGCCCAGAACAGCTTTGCGAAGTTTCGGGGTCGCGTCAATCACGGTTGAAAGTAGGAGTCCGTCGACTCGGCGCTGTTTGAGCATAGCGATGCGCTCAACTTCTTGTCTAGGTTGACCACCCCCGTTCATTACTAACAAGGTGTAGCCGGCCTTCGTGAGCACCGCTTCCAATCCCTCGATGACTTCGCTGAAGAAAGGAGCCATAAAGTCGCGAACGACGTATCCGATAAGGCGACTTGCACCGCTTCTCAGGCTCTGGGCCACTGGGTCTGGCGAATAGCCTAGTTCCTTTGCCGCACTCTCGACTTTCGTGCGCATACGTTCGCTGACATCTGGGTGATTGCTCAGCACGCGTGATACCGATGACACCGCAACACCGGCTCGGCGCGCTACGTCATGGATGTTGACTGATCTGCCTTCTTCGGCCACCCCGCACCCCACGTACGTCTGATTGAAATTG
>CAZWIW010000190.1:0-1934 GCA_964634545.1 uncultured Rubrivirga sp. | reverse complement strand
CGTCGAGGTCGAATAAGACGATGTCGGGTTTGTTGTTGGGCTGGTTTATGGGCTGGCGCACGCGTGGATCATGTCAGGCGTGGAAGGCTGGGCGCGTGAGCGGTGATCGCCCGGAGGTTGTGGCGCATCGGGGGGCGTCGTTCCTGGAACCCGAGCACACCCTTGCCGCGTACCTGCAGGCGATCGACGATGGCGCGGATGCGCTGGAGTGCGATGTGCGGCTGACGGCCGATGGCACGTTGGTGTGTGTGCACGATCGGCGTATCGATCGCACGTCGCGCGGGCGCGGCACGGTGTCGTCTCGGCATGTGGCTGAGCTGAGCAAACACGATTACAGCTTTCGCACCTGGCATGACTTCGAAGACCCGGAGAAGCCGGAGCGAACGCAGCTGTTGACGCTCGAGACGCTGCTGACCGCGACGATCGACAAGCGCGCGGATATCAAGTTCGCGATCGAGACGAAGCATCCGGTGCGGTACGGCGGGTACGTGGAACGGGAACTGGCTGATGTGTTGGCGCGCTTCGGGTTGGATCGGCCGCGGCCCGATGGTGTGCCGCCAGTGCGGATGATGAGCTTCTCGCGCATGGCGGTGCTGCGGATGCAGAAGCTGGCGCCAGCGGTGCCGACGGTGTTCTTGATGGATCGCATCTGGTGGCCCTACCGGGATGGATCGCTGCCGCCGGGGGTGTTCGCGTCCGGGCCGTCGATCGATGTGTTGAAGGCGCACCCGGGGTACGCGGCGCGGGTGCATGCCGCCGGTGGGCAGGTGCATGTGTGGACGGTGGATGAGAAGGACGATCTGCGGATATGCGTGGATCAGGGGGTGGACGTCGTTATTTCCAATAGGCCGGGCAAAGTCCTCGGCTGGCTGGCACCCCACCCCTAAACCGTTTCCCCCGGATTCCGGGGGAGGTGCGCAGAATCGGGACGAAACTGGGGGAAGCGAAGCGGATCCCCCGGAATCCGGGGGAAACGGTGTGGGTAGGTTCAGCGGCCGAGGGAAGGTGACACATGGGTAAGAAGGCGAAGCGGGCCGCAAGCGCAGGAACACCGGTCATCGAGGGCGAGGTGCCCGTGGTCGGGATGCGCGAGCCGTGCCCGTGCGGATCCGGTCGGCGCTACAAGGCCTGCCACGGCAAGGACGCCGCCCGCGGGGTGCAGCCCAATGCCCGGCCGTTCGAGGGCTTCGCTTCGGAGTGCGATCTGGTGGCGCTGCGCGAACTGGTCCCCTCGGCTACCGCTCCGCTGACACTGGCTTCGGATTACGCATCTGATCGCGCGGTCACGCTCGCCTCCGTGCTGCCGATGGCTTGGCCGGCGCTGGTACGCGCCGATGGCTCGGTGCTGCTGGGCCTGCAGGTCACTACCGGCTCCGGTGATGCCTCCCGCGATTACGCCGATGCGCTGATCAATGCACTGGCGGCTGAGGCCGGCGAGCCAGTGGGCATGGGCCGCGTCACCGCCGAGACTCCGCTATTGCAGGACGTGCTGGACCCGTCGGTGAAGTTGGACATCACGGTGCACGAGAACTTCGATTTCTGGATCGACGGCGATCCGGAGGACATGGGCGCGGACATCAGGGCGTCCTTGGAGCGCGCGAAGGAATACGCGAACCCCACCGCCAAGTTGGAGTCGGTCGAGTCGGCTTACTGGACGCAGATGGGCGCCAAGGAGCACCTGCGCTGGATCATGCCCACCGCCGAGAACGACCTACTCAACGCACTCGCGCGCCTGCATGCCGCCGGCGCCGACGATCTCGGCGAAGACACTCGATACGTCGGTATGTTCCGCGCCTGCGGCGTGGTCGCTCCGGTGTGGGACCTCCCGCTGGGCATGGGCGCTGAAGCGACCGAGGAGCCCGCGCGCGCATTCGGGGAACGTCTCGCCGAAGCACTCGCTGACACTTCACCGCTCACCGATGCCGAGCGCAGTG
>CAZWIW010000189.1:0-1940 GCA_964634545.1 uncultured Rubrivirga sp. | reverse complement strand
GAAGTCCGCCGGCAGCGCCTCGTTGAACAACGCGCGCCCGAGCGTGGTGGTCAGCGTGAAGGGCTGACCGGGCTCCCAGCCTTCGGGCACCTGCCACCCGTGGGGCGGCTCGGTTCCTTCGATGCGGATCTTCACCTTGTCTTGCAGATCCAAGGATCCGACGTCCATCGCCATGACCGCTTCGGCGACCGTGGAGAAACTCGGGAGGTCGGAGTCCTTGACCTTGGCGTTCGCACCGTTCTCGGTGGTGAGGTAGTAGATGCCGAGCACCATGTCCTGGGTTGGCGTCGCGATCGGGCGACCGTTAGCCGGGGACAAGATGTTGTTGGTCGACAGCATCAAGATCCGGGCCTCGGCCTGTGCCTCAGCGGACAACGGCAAGTGCACTGCCATCTGGTCACCGTCGAAGTCCGCGTTGAACGCGGTGCACACGAGCGGGTGGATCTGGATGGCCTTGCCTTCGATCAGTTGTGGTTCGAAGGCTTGAATGCCGAGGCGGTGCAGCGTTGGTGCGCGGTTCAACAGCACCGGGTGTTCGGCGATGACCTCTTCGAGGACGTCCCACACCACCGGGCGCGACCGCTCGACCATCCGCTTGGCGCTCTTGATGTTCTGCGCGTGGTTCAAGTCCACCAGACGCTTCATCACGAACGGCTTGAACAGCTCGAGCGCCATCTGCTTGGGCAGACCGCACTGGTGCAACTTCAACTGCGGACCGACAACGATCACCGAGCGACCGGAGTAGTCCACACGCTTGCCGAGCAGGTTCTGGCGGAAACGACCCTGCTTGCCCTTGAGCATGTCGGACAAGGACTTAAGGGCGCGGTTGCCCGGACCGGTGACGGGGCGGCCGCGACGGCCGTTGTCGAACAGTGCGTCGACCGACTCCTGCAGCATGCGCTTTTCGTTGTTGACGATGATCTCCGGCGCACCGAGGTCGAGCAGCCGCTTCAAGCGGTTGTTGCGGTTGATCACGCGGCGGTAGAGATCGTTGAGGTCGGAGGTAGCGAAGCGGCCACCGTCGAGCTGAACCATCGGGCGCAGATCCGGCGGGATCACCGGAACCGCGTCGAGCACCATGCCCAGCGGGGAGTTGGTGGTGTTCATGAACGCGGAGACGACCTTCAGGCGCTTGAGCGCGCGGGTCTTCTTTTGGCCCTTGCCATTGGTGACGATGTCCTTCAGCAACTCGGCTTCGGCCTGCAGGTCGAAGGACTCCAGTCGCTTCTGGATCGCCTCGGCGCCCATGCCACCGTCGAACCAGCGGCCGTAGCGGTCCCGCATTTCGCGGAACAGCATCTCGTCGCCCTCGAGGTCTTGGACCTTCAGCGTGCGGAAGCGGTCGAAGATGCGGTCCAGGCGCTCGATCTGCTGATCGGCACGACGGCGCAGCGCAGCCATCTCGCGCTCGCCGGATTCGCGAACCTTGCGACGCACGTCCGACTTCGCGCCCTCGGCCTCGAGTTCGGCGAGGTCGGCTTCGAGCTTTTGCTGGCGGGCCTCGATGTCGGCGTCACGACGTGAAGCGATCTGCTTCTTTTCCACCCCGAGCTGCTTCTCCAAGTTGGGCAGCGCTTCGTGGCGGCCTTCCTCGTCGACCCAGGTGATCATGTACGCGGCGAAGTAGATGACCTTCTCCAGGTCCTTCGGTGCGAGATCGAGCAGGTACCCCAGCCGGCTGGGCACACCCTTGAAGTACCAGATGTGGGTAACCGGAGCGGCCAACTCGATGTGACCCATCCGCTCACGTCGCACCTTGGCCCGCGTCACCTCGACGCCGCAGCGCTCGCAGATGATGCCCTTGAAGCGCACGCGCTTGTACTTGCCGCAGTAGCACTCCCAGTCGCGGGTCGGCCCGAAGATCTTCTCGCAGAACAGGCCATCCTTCTCCGGCTTCAGCGTCCGGTAGTTGATGGTCTCCGGCTTCTTGACCTCGCCAT
>CAZWIW010000188.1:0-1948 GCA_964634545.1 uncultured Rubrivirga sp. | reverse complement strand
TCCGGGGGAAACGGTGGGGGTGGGGTGTCCGGATGAGGACCCACCCGTGACAGAAGGGGTGAGAGGGGTTACAGTTCTCGCGTGGCAACCAAGACAGCACGAATTCTCGTAGTACCCAGGCGCGCCAGCTGACGCACACCGTCACCGGCGCGCTCCCTCCTACCCACCCGGGTGTGGAGGGTTTTTCATTGAGAAGCGCATGAATCGGATCGAGAGCAGGGGAAGACACGATGGGTGAGCAGATCACCGGAGCCGAAAGCCTGGTTAAGTCCCTCGAGGCGGCGCAGGCCGATGTGGTCTTCGGCATTCCCGGCGGGGCCATCCTGCCGGCTTACGACCCCCTCATGGACTCCACCAAGGTCCGACACATCCTGGTTCGCCATGAGCAGGCCGGTGGACACGCCGCCGAGGGCTATGCAGCGGCAACCGGCCGGGTTGGCGTGTGCATGGCCACCAGCGGACCGGGCGCGACGAACCTGGTCACCCCCATTGCCGACGCGCACATGGATTCGGTGCCGATGGTCGCTATCACCGGTCAGGTGCCCAGCGCCGCGATCGGCACCGACGCCTTCCAAGAGGCCGACATCCGCGGCATCACGATGCCCATCACCAAGCACAACTACTTGGTGACCAATCCCGACGAAATCCCACAGGCGATAGCGGAGGCTTTCCACCTCGCGGCAACCGGCCGGCCAGGCCCGGTGCTGGTCGATATCTCGAAGGACGCGCTGCAAGCCACCACTGAGTTCGACTGGCCGACTGAAGTCAACATGCCCGGCTATCACCCGACCACCCGCCCGCACTCCAAGCAGATCCGCGAAGCCGCCCGCGCCATCTTGGCCGCGCGCCAGCCGGTTCTGTATGTGGGCGGCGGTGTTATCCGAGCCGGCGCAACCGAGTCGCTACGCCGTTTCGCGGAACTCACCGGCATCCCAGTGGTCACCACGCTGATGGCTCGGGGCGCTTTCCCCGATTCCCATCCGCAGCATCTGGGCATGCCCGGGATGCACGGAACCGTCGCAGCGGTCGGGGCTTTGCAGAAGTCCGACCTGCTCATAACGCTCGGCGCCCGGTTCGACGATCGCGTGACGGGCAAACTCTCATCGTTCGCGCCCCGCGCTTCGGTCATCCACGCGGATATCGATCCCGCGGAGATCGGCAAGAACCGGCACGCGGACATCCCGATCGTCGGTGACTTGGCGGAGGTCATCCCTGAACTCATCACCGCGGTCGAGGCGGAACTCGGCGAGGGTTCAGCCCCTGACTATGCCGATTGGTGGGGGCAGATGAATCGTCTGCGCGATACCTACCCGTTGGGCTACGACCTCCCCGACGACGGCACATTGTCGCCGCAGTACGTGATCGAACGGCTGGGCAAGATTTCCGGCCCGGAGTCGATCTATGCCGCCGGGGTTGGCCAGCACCAGATGTGGGCGGCGCAGTTCATCGGCTACGAACACCCGGGAACCTGGCTCAACTCCGGTGGCCTGGGCACGATGGGTTATGCGGTGCCGGCAGCGATGGGCGCGAAGGTCGGTCGACCGGACACGACCGTGTGGGCAGTCGATGGGGACGGTTGTTTCCAAATGACCAACCAGGAACTGGCCACCTGTTCGATCAACAACATCCCGATCAAGGTGGCGCTGATCAACAACTCGAGCCTGGGGATGGTCCGCCAGTGGCAGACACTCTTCTACAACGAGCGCTACTCCAACACCGACCTGCACTCGCACTCGTTCCCTGATTTCGTGAAGCTGGCGGAGGCCTATGGGTGCTACGGGCTTCAGGCCACTAGTAGCGATGAAGTCGATTCGGTCATCGAAAAGGCAATGGGTATCAACGACGCCCCCGTGGTGATCGACTTCCGCGTGCACAAGGACGCCATGGTTTGGCCGATGGTCGCGGCAGGAACCAGCAACGACGACATCATGGTGGCCCGCGCCATGGC
>CAZWIW010000187.1:0-1958 GCA_964634545.1 uncultured Rubrivirga sp. | reverse complement strand
TCGATCCAGTCCTTACTGCGTTCGACGGCGCGCCGCCAGCGCTTGTAGCCGTCGCTGTCTCGATCGGCGGGCTCGAAGATCCCCGAACTTCGCCGGGTTTGCGCCAACGCATCGAAGGACTCCCAGACACCGACACCTAGGCCGGCGAGGAACGCTGCACCCAATCCGGTGGTCTGCAATTGGGCGGAGCGATCGACGGGAATCTGCAACTCATCGGCTTGCATCTGGCACAGCAGATCGTTGGCGGCTGCACCACCGTCGATCGCCAGGGAACTCAAGTGCACCCCACCCTCGTTCGCCATGAGTTGGACGACGTCGCGAACTTCGTAGGCGATCGCTTCCAGGGTGGCGCGGGCGATGTGTGCATCGGTCGTGCCGCGGGTGATTCCGATAATCAATCCGCGGGCTGTTGGGTCCCAGTCCGGGGCACCGAGACCGGTCAGGGCCGGCACGAAGACCACGCCGCCGGAGTTCTCGACGCTGCGTGCTAGTTCCTCGACGTGGGCTGCGGACTCGATGATGCCTAGTCCATCGCGCAGCCACTGCACCGCTGAGCCGGTGACGAAGATCGCTCCTTCGAGGGCGAAGGTGCGTCGGCCGTCCGGATGCTGCAGCGCGACGGTTGTCAGCAAGCCCTGCTTGCTGTGCATGGCCTTCTCGCCGGTGTGAACGAGCAGGAACGAGCCCGTCCCGTAGGTGCACTTGGCTGCGCCGGTGGTGAACCCCGCCTGGCCGGCCAGGGCGGCTTGCTGATCTCCGGCGATGCCAGCTATAGGTATGTCCAGTCCGCAGAAGACGGCCGGATCGGTCCGCCCGAGGTTTCCATACGAGGCCACGACCGTGGGTAGGGCATCGATCGGTACGTCGAAGAGCGCACACAGATCTTCGTCCCATCGACCCGAGTGGATGTCGTAGAGCAGCGTGCGTGATGCGTTAGTGGCGTCGGTGATGTGCTCCAGCCCGCGGGTCATCCGGGCGATCAGGTAGGAATCCACCGTCCCCATCACGACGCGCCCACTCGTTACCTGCGCCCACACGTGTGGTTCGTTCAGCCGGATCCATGCGGCCTTTGTCGCGCTGAAGTAGGGGTCGAGGCGCAACCCGGTGCGCTGCTTGACCAGGGGCTCGTGGCCCTCTTCGCGCATCGATTGGCACATCCCCGCCGTCCGGCGGTCTTGCCACACGATCGCCCGCCGCGGGGCTCCCATCGTCTCCTGATCCCACAGACACCAGGTTTCCCGCTGGTTGGTGATGCCCACCGCCACGATGCGTTCGCGACCTCCCTCAGCGAGGCCGGACAACGCTTCTTGCGTGGCCTCGAGAGTGGCGGACCAGATTTCGCCGAGGTCGTGTTCCACCCGGCCGTCTGCGGGGAAATATTGGGTGAACTCGCGATAGCCGATGGACACCACTTGTGCGTCTTGGTCAACTATGAGGGCGGTGATGCCGGTGGTGCCGGCATCGATGGCCACGATCAACGGACTTTCGTGCATCGCTCGACCATAACCAGGCAGCAGCTCCTTCGGGTCTGGTTGGCTGCGATGCCGGTTCGATAGGTTGGGTCATGACAGCGTTTGCAAGGCCGTTTAGAAGGGATCCAACATGCGCGTGGGAATGCTCACCGGCGGAGGCGATTGTCCGGGCCTGAACGCGGTGATCCGCGCGGCCGTCCGTAAGGGCGTCGCCGAGTACGGCTACGACTTCGTGGGCTTTCGCGACGGTTGGAAGGGTCCCCTCGAGGGGCTGACGATGGATCTAGGGATACCTCAAGTGCGCGGCATCCTGCCCCGGGGCGGCACGATCCTCGGGTCTTCGCGCACCAATCCGCTGAAGGTGGACGGTGGTATCGATCGCATCAAGGAGAACATGACGGCTCTCGGGGTCGATGCGCTGATCGCTATCGGTGGGGAGGACACCCTGGGGGTGGCAACGGCGCTGACCGAAGCGGGCATCCCCGC
>CAZWIW010000186.1:0-2005 GCA_964634545.1 uncultured Rubrivirga sp. | reverse complement strand
CCCACCGCGCGGATCGCCGCGGGTTCGCCGATCTCCTCGGCGATGTCGGCGTAGGTGCGGGTTTCGCCGTAGGGGATCTCGCGCAGCGCCGCCCACACTCGTGCTTGGAACGCGGTGCCGGTCACGTCCACCGGGAGGTCCGGCGCGGGTTTGCCTTCGGCGATGAGTCGTAGCGCGTGCATCACATCGCGCATCGCTTCGTCATCGCGCTCGAGGAGCGCGTGCGGGAATTCCTCACGGATGCGCGCTTGAACGTCACCCGCGCCGGCTCCCGGGTGGGTGAGGAAGCAGATGCCTCGCGGTCCGGCTACGCAGGTCAAGGTGCCAACGGCCGAATCACACGTCGACCACAACAGCAAGTGCTGCGGGGCGCCGGCCGCGAAGTCCGAGGGCGTCATGCCCAGGCGGCTCGATGCTTGCTCATAGAAAGCGCGCACCGACCCGTAGCCGGCGTCGTAAATGGCATCGGTAATCGAACTTGAGGCACGCAATGTGTGACGGGCATTCATCGCGCGCACACTCGCTCCGTATTGCCGCGGGGAAACACCGAGCACGTGCTCGAAGTCGCGCTGCAACTGCCGCGGGCTGCAATCGGCGAGCATTGCGAGCTCGGCCAACGGCAACGGCCCACCGGCGCTTTGCATCGCGCGGCACGCCACCGCCACGCAGTCCCGAGATGAGTGCACGGCGCTCACGCTAGAGGTCGGCGGGTTCGGGCTCACTCCGGTTTGCGCCAAGCGCCGCTTCGCGGGTGATGAACTCGGTTCGAGTCACGATCGAACTCAAGGACCTCCGGCGCCTATTGAGTAGCACCACCAAGGCTTCGATTGGGAAGATGACTAGCAGAGCAACAAGACCAAACAAGACAACTGGAAGCCAGCGGATCGCCCATCGGCCGAGGAGCGCGAGGACACCTGCTGCCTGCTGATTGCCAGGCCGCACAAGCGCCAAGGAGACCGATGCGAAACCCACCGAAGCTCGATCCCGGCGTAGTAACGGAATCACAACGAACATCACAAGTGTCACGAGTGTTGAAACGATCGCGAAGTCGATCTCTTGCGCCCATCCTGAAAACGATCCAACGAATTCGCTGTCCACCGTGAGGGTGATGCCAAGTTGATCAGCGGCAATAAACAGCGCAACTTGCACGAGTAAGTACACCTGAACATCAAGCAACGCACCGACCATCTGGCGCGGTGCTCCTGGGGGGCCAGGGTCGGGAGTTCTGGACGGCCGAGCATCCGGCAGGAGCCGCAGCGCAACGATGCCCATCAGCCAACCGAGCATCCCGCCAGCGGTGTTGGTGATCAGATCGTCGACGTCGGCCAGACGGTACGGGCACGGTGCCAATCCCCACAGGCCGGTGCCTTGCGTCAACTCGATCGCAAGTGAAGTACCGAAAGCCGCGAGTGTGGTGAAGGCGAGGGAACGTCGTGAGCGGTACGCCAAGAAGAAGCCAAGGGGCAGGAAGAAGGCGACGTTCATGGCAACCTGCAAGAACACAGACGAGGTGAGCGTGGCGGGCAGTCCATAGTCGGCGGCGTAGGCGGTGACGTCGTCCAAAGAAGCCAGTGGGTTCAGTTGCCAGTGGTCCACATCAGATCTGCGCCGGCAGTACCCGCCGTTGAAGTTCGGGAAGGGGAATAGCGTGAAGGCCACCAGTGCGCAGGCGTAGAGGGCGAAGGCGGCAGAAGTGAAGGCTGGCCAGCCCGCGAATCGGCCGAATCGGGAATATTGGCGAGAAATGAACGGAACGAGGAACAGGATCGTCAAAGTGGCGAAAAAGATGACCGCATAGGCGGCTTCCAAGAACCACACCCGCACGGGCGAAGCCAACCACGATCAGCGAAAGGGGTGACCCGGGTTGCCAGAGACATACCCCCCGGGGTACCCTTGTCCGGACAAGAACACCCCGGATCCACCGGCCCAGCCTCCAGCGGATCCACAACGTGAAGGAGTGCCCTATGTGCAGTCCCGCTCCATGCCGCCAGTGCGGAAAGGTCAC
>CAZWIW010000185.1:0-2008 GCA_964634545.1 uncultured Rubrivirga sp. | reverse complement strand
AGATCGCACGCTAACAAGGAACGTAAGCGTTCACAAATCAACGCTCCAAGGAACAAAATTGTTCACAATGCCGTAGCCTCCGGTCATGACCACCATTGCTGACCCGCGGGCGCACCGCCGGACCGGCGAGGAACTTCTGGCCGCCGTTCACGAGGCCACCCTCGCCGAGATCTCGGAGCAGGGCTTGCGTGGAGCGTCGATGGACAGCATCGCCCGACGCGCCGGCACCGGCAAGGCAGCGCTGTACCGCCGATGGGCCAATGTGCGCGATCTCGGCCTCGACGTCTTCTTGACCACGATGGCGCAGGCGGTACCGGAGTCCTACCCGGACACCGGAACGTTGCGTGGGGATCTGCTGGGATCCATGACCGCCTTCACGGAACTCCTACGCGGGTCGATGAGCACCGTGGTGCGGGAGTTGATCAGCGAATCGGCACACGATCCGGCCCTGGTGCAGGAGTTCCGCACGCGCATGGCCGAGCCGATGGAAGCGGAATTGGTGGGCGTGTTGCAGCGTGCCATGACCCGCGGAGAGATCCCCAACCAGCCCATCGACCCATTCATCTTCGAGATCCCCGATGCCATCGTGATTCACCGGCTACTCATCTACGGCGAAGTCCCCGACGACGACACCTGCGCCCAACTCATCGATCGGGTCATCGTGCCGCTGCTCCAGCGCACCCGCTAAGGCCTCGCGGGCGACGGCGAAGCACATACCCGCCGGATAGCCCTTACGTGCCAACTGCCCCGCGAGGCGTTTCATAGCTTTGCGGGGGTCTTCTGCGGCCTTGATACGTACCTTACGTCGGGCGAATTCCCGGGCGCGTACCCACTCATCGTCATCATCGATGGCTTCGATCGCCTCGTCGATGACCTGCGAGTCGACCCCCCGCTGCCGCAACTCTTGTCGCAGCACCGAACGCGCGAGCGCCTTGCCGCGATGCCGCGATTCCACCCAGAGGTTCGCAAAGGCTGCGTCATCAATGAGCCCGACTTCCTCAAACCGATCCAGGACCGCAGCGCTGGCTCGTGGGTCAGCGCCCCGGCGGGCAAGATCTGTTTCGAGCTCAGCTCGAGTCCGTGGTGCGGCCGACAATCGGCGCAACACGATGGCCCGAACGACCGACTCCGGATCGTCATCCTCCGAAGGTCTGTCGGTAGGCGGCTCAGGCTGGCGGCGCGACATCCGTGGCATCTGCAACCACGTCGATCGGAGTTTCGCTCGGCGCAGGAGCATCAACCCGTGGACCGATGCCCATCGCTTCCTTGATGCGCTTTTCAATCTCATCGGACAAATCCGGGTTGTCTTTTAGGAAGATTCGAGCGTTCTCCTTGCCCTGCCCAAGTTGATCGCCCTCGTAGGTGTACCAGGCGCCGGACTTCTTCACCAGCCCCGTATCGACACCCAGGTCGATAAGCGAACCTTCACGGGAAATTCCCTCGCCGTAGAGGATGTCGAACTCGGCTTGCTTGAACGGTGGCGCCACCTTGTTCTTCACAACCTTCACCCGAGTGCGGTTACCGACCGCTTCGGTGCCGCCCTTGAGGGTCTCGATGCGTCGGACGTCCAAGCGGACCGAGGAGTAGAACTTCAACGCCTTCCCGCCGGTGGTCGTCTCCGGAGAACCGAACATCACTCCGATCTTCTCTCGGAGTTGGTTGATGAAGATGGCGGAGGTGTGCGTGCTGCTGAGCGCACCGGCCATCTTGCGCAGTGCCTGGCTCATCAGGCGAGCCTGCAACCCGACATGGGAGTCGCCCATCTCGCCCTCGATTTCCGCACGGGGCACCAGTGCAGCGACCGAGTCGATGACGATCAGATCGATGGCGCCGGATCGCACGAGGGTGTCAGTGATCTCCAGCGCCTGCTCACCGGTATCGGGTTGGGAAACGTAGAGATTGTCGAGGTCGACGCCCAGTGCCTGCGCGTAATCGGGATCGAGCGCATGCTCAGCGTCGATGAACGCCGCCAGCCCACCGGCGGCTTGCACCTGGGCGATCGCGTGAA
>CAZWIW010000184.1:0-2019 GCA_964634545.1 uncultured Rubrivirga sp. | reverse complement strand
GAATTTGATGCGCGAGTTCTGGCCCGGTCCGATGACCCTCGTCCTTCCTCGCAGCACTCGCGCGGCCGACTTCATCACCGGCGGGCAGGACACTGTTGCTGTGCGAGTTCCCGGCTCCCCCGTGGCACGGGAAGTGCTGCGGGCGCTCGGCGAACTGACCGCCGATTCCAGCATCGCCATCGCCGCTCCGAGCGCTAACCGTTTCGGCCGGGTGAGTCCCACCACCGCGCAACACGCGCAGGAGGAACTCGGTGAACTCTTGAGCGAGGACGACGTCATCCTCGATGCCGGACCATGCGTGGTGGGTGTGGAGTCCACGATCATCGATTGCAGCCAGGACGCTCCGGTGCTGTTGCGTCCCGGAAAGATCACGGCGGAACAGATCGAAGCGGTGGGTGGGGTTTCGTTGGGATCTGCATCGAGCACCCGCGCGCCAGGAACCCTCGCTTCGCATTACGCGCCGAGGGCTCGCGTGCAGATCACCGATCCTGAATCCCTCACCGAACTAGGGCCCGACCCGACGGTGGGGATCATCGCCTTGGCATCGGTGCCTACTCCACCAGGAATCGTGCGGCTCTGCGCCCCGCACAACGACGACGAATACGCCGCCTCTTTGTACCGAGCCCTGCGGGAAGCCGATTCCCTGGAGTTGACGTGCGTGGTGGCCGTACCGCCCGAGGGTGTGGGGCTAGCTGAAGCGATCCGCGACCGATTGCAAAGAGCTGCGCATTAATAGGGCCGTGCCGGTTATCAGCGCGGTGGTAAGCGAGTGGCCGCATCCAAGCGAATGCTCTCGCCGTTCAGGTACTCGTTCTCGGCGATCGATTGCACCAAGTGCGCGTATTCATCCGCCGTTCCCAGTCGCTTCGGGAACACGGTGACTCCCACGAGGTGGTCTTTTAGTTCAGCGCCACCGACGGGGTCGTAGATCGGGGTGTCCATCAATCCCGGTGCAATGGTCATCACCCGGATACCCACCGGTGCAAGATCGCGTGCGAGCGGCAGCGTCATTCCCACGATCCCGCCCTTGCTCGCGCTGTAGGCCGACTGGCCGACCTGACCGTCATACGCAGCCAACGACGCAGTCATCACGATCACGCCGCGTTCGCCGGACTCGTTGGGTTCGTTCTCGGACATGACGCTGGCCGCTTGGCGGGCGAAATCGTAGGTACCGATCAAGTTGATCTCGATCACCCGGCGGTAGGCCTCGAGGTCCGCTGGGGAGTTGTCTTTCGCCAGGGTGCGCTCCGCCCAGCCGATGCCGGCGCAGGCAACCGCCGTGTCGATTCGACCGAACTTCTCTCGGACCGCTCCGATCGCTTCGGTGACGTCGTCGCCGCTACGAACATCGCAGTGCACGGGCAGCACAGTCGCACCCAACTCCGACGCAAGGTCCGATGCACGCTGATCGTTGACATCGAGCAGGGCAACGCCCGCAGCTCCTTCGGCCACGGCACGTCGGGCAACGCCTTCACCCAGACCGGAAGCACCTCCGGTGATGGCTAGAACAGATCCGCTGAATCGCATCCGCTCATCTTGGCGCAAGTCGGCCTAGCCGTACCCGAGTTCGTGAAGTCTTTCTTCCTCTATGCCGAAGTGATGGGCGATCTCGTGCACCACCGTGATGCGAACCTGCTCCACGATCTCCTCACGGGTGCGGCAACTGCGCTGGATGGGCTTCCGGAAAATGGTGATGCGGTCCGGGAGGTGGCCGGCGTAGTAGTGGCCCCTGCTGGTGAGCGGCACCCCTTCGTACAGCCCCAGCAACCGCGGGCGCCCCGGCTTTTGGTCTTCCACGAACACCACAACGTTGTCCATCAGCCGCGCTAACTCGGGGGGAAGGGTGTCCAACGCCTGCCCCACCAGGTCTTCGAATTCCTCGCTGCTGACCTCGATCACACCCCCATCATCACCCCCGCCTGTGGGCATGCCACCCAGGTGTCCTGACCTAGGATCACCTGCCCTATGCTTTCTCGGTCACCGACGGCGTTCGGAGTCGGCGGAGATCGACAAGAAGGT
>CAZWIW010000183.1:0-2020 GCA_964634545.1 uncultured Rubrivirga sp. | reverse complement strand
TCGATGCCGTTCATAGCGATCAAGCAAGCGCACGTGAGCTCGGCGCCAGCGGGGTGCCGTTCTTCGTGTTCAACGATGCGGTCGGGCTTTCCGGCGCCCAGCCACTCGGAGCATTCACGGAGGCACTGAGGCGAACGCAAGGCGGTTAATATGCGGAACGTTGCATGCAGCGAATAACCATCGATCCCTAGGAAGTGTATTGATTTCGAGAACTTCCCAGCAGTCGCGTTGGCTGCCGTGGCTGGCCGCGGTCATCGTTGGGCTGCTAACTACCGTCTACTTCTATCGCGGTTTCTTTCAAAGTGGCTTTTCGTTAGTACAGGGAAACATCTTCGATGGCCGACTGACGTCCGTCATCAGTCAACACTGGTCCGATCCTTGGCAGTTCGGTTCGATTCTGGACACCGGAATTTTTTATCCGATCGGCCAGGGGCTCATGTATTCCGACACCTTCCTCGCCCAGGGACTCTTGTCCGCACCACTGATCTGGTTAGGCCTTGACGCCTCCATCGCATTTCAACTGATCTTGCTGCTCGTCTCACTTATCGGCTATCTGTCTTCATTCGCGCTTATGCGACTTGTCGGATCACCCTGGCTGATAGCCGTTGCGGCAGGTCTGATCGTCAACTTCTCGAACGGCATGCTGGTTGCCTCTGCGCACCCCCAACTCATCACTCTTTCGCTCTTCCCCGCGGCCCTACTTCTGCTGTTGCAGAGCATTCGATCGACGTCACGCACCCCACAGATCGTTCTCGCATCCCTGGCCGGCGGAGTGTATGGCTTGATTCTGTACAGCGCGTTCTACATCGGCTGGATGTTGGCACTAGGGATGTTCCTCTTCTTGCTCATCTGGTTGCTCGTAACCCCATCGACTATGCGAAGGTCGATTCTCGCTCGAGTGGGCTGGCTGCGACCCCTCTCCCTGTTCGCTGGATTCCTCCCCTTCGCATTGATCACACTGTTGACCTACCTGCCCTTGCTCCAGTCCGGGATGGTTCGCGAACTCGAGGACGTCTCTGCGTTCGCTCCCACCGCACGGGACCTGCTCGGAATCTCGCCGACCAACGTGGTGTGGTCGCTGCCGTTAAGTCACCTCCTCGGCACGCTGCGGGATGAGGAATTCGCGATGGCGCCGACCCCATTCTTGATCGCCGTCAGCCTGGTCGCGCTGCTTACTGGGATCAAAAGGCGGGGTAGTAGTCCCCTGATGAGTGCCGGCATCGCGGCGATCGGCACCGGGCTAGTCCTATGGGTCCTACCGATCAAGTGGGGTTCCTTCTTCCCTTGGGCGCTCGTGTATCAAGTCCCCGGTGCCAGCGCGATCCGCGCCATCGGGCGTATTGAGATCGTGGCGGGGTTCTTTCTCGTCTTCGGTCTCGCCCTCGTTGCCACGCTGATGTGGAAGTCATCATCACGCCCCGACCTCCGAGCAACCGGGCTGACGGCGCTTGTGATCACTGTCTTGCTCATCGAGCAACTCAACTTCCGCGTGGAGCAGAAGGTCGAAGTGGATGCAGTGCAAGCCTTACGAGATATAGCCAAGCCGGAAATGCAGTGTGACTCCTTCTTCATCGCCCCACCCCTGGACACACGGCGTGTCTACGACAACCAGGCCGACCCGGTCATCGATTCGGCGATCGCCATGGGTGTGACAGCTCAGATCATCGCGAGGTCGCAGGGCGTACCAACATTGAACGGTTACTCCGGCGGCGAGCCGGTCGATTGGCCACTCGGTCCAGCGACAGCTATCGACTATCCGAAATACGACGAAGCCCTCGGTGAGTACACCAGACGCTTCGGGCTGGAAAACGTGTGTGGCTTGGACTTGTCATCCGGCTCTTGGTTTCCCTACTCCCCCACTACCCAGTAGCGACGCCGAATCAAACTGCTTCGGTGAGCGCAGCGATGCGTCGCACTAGGTACTGCGAGAAGTACCCCCGGTACTTCGCCTGCAGTGTCGGGTCTCGCCAATCGGCACCGGTCACCACACCCCGACAGGTCGCCTCCGCGCACAGGCACG
>CAZWIW010000182.1:0-2022 GCA_964634545.1 uncultured Rubrivirga sp. | reverse complement strand
CCCGCCCGTGCAAGCAGTAGTCGAGCATCGCGACCATCTCGTCTTCTTGATCCTGACCGGGGTACACCTGCATCAGCGCACGCATCCGATCCATGCGAAGAACCGACAGCCCCGCCTCAGTCAACGTCCCGAGGTCCCCACCCGACCCCTTGACCCACATCACTTCCGTCTCGGCTCCGTCAACCGGATCGATCAGCGGACCCTTGGCCGACGTATTGCCCCCCGCGAAGTTGGTGTTGCGTCGGTCCGAGCCGAGGCGGTTGGAGCGGGCAAGCAGTTCGGTCACCGTCGTCGGCGTCACGGAGTTCTCCTCGAGTCTGTGCTTTAGTGTTATTTTATCTAGATCTAACACCTTATCGAGGAGCGCGCGTGGGAGTAGAGGGATCTCTGGCCGCCGAAGAGCGACAAGCGGCTCTGCTAGATGCCCTGCGCGAAGAAGGCCGGATCGAGATCGAAGATGCGGCTCGTCGGCTCGGCGTCCACCCGATGACGATTCGCCGAGCCCTGAAAGTCCTCGAGCGTTCAGGCCGCGCACGCCTGGTGCGGGGCGGGGCGATCTACGTGGGCACAGAAGAGTTCACGGTTCGCCAGTCCAAGGCGCTGAGCGCCAAGAAGACGATTGCAGACAAGTTGAAACCTCTTGTGCTGGAGCATGAGTCGATTGGGCTTGACGCTTCGAGCACGGTGCACGTGCTCGCCGAAGACATGCCGGCGGTCGACAATCTCCTGGTCGTGACTTACGGAATCGAGGCCTTCCAGGCGTTGCAGGGCAACGGGAATGTGCACACGATCTTGTCTGGCGGTGAGCGCGATCCCCGCACCGGCAGTCTGGTCGGGATGATCGCCCAGCAGACAGTGGAGCGTTTCGCGCTGGCGTGCTGCATCTTGTCTTCGAGTGCGATCGACCCCGATGCTGGAACAATGGAACCGACGATGGAAGAGGTCGAGATAAAGCAGGCCATGGCGAACGCTTCGCAACGAGTGATCGTGGCGGCAGACGCCACCAAGTTGTCCCAGCGATCTGCTGTGCGATCGGTGTCCTTGGCGCATATAGACCTTCTGGTCACCGAGCTCGATCCCGGCGATCCTCGACTAGACCCCTACCGCGACATCGTGGAACTTCGATGACTTGGTTGTACCGCGCTCAGGGGAGCACTAGCGTGCCGATGTCATTTGCTGTGAAAACTCTCGGACGTGGAGTGACCCGATGGCTGATCTGAGCGGTTCCGTTGCTGTCGTAACGGGTGGAGGTCGAGGGATCGGCTATTCACTCGCCCAGGCCCTCGCAGGCAGCGGTGCTGCGGTGGGCCTGATCGACATCCTGGACGAGGTCGAGGATTCCGCTGCCGCGCTTGCCGATTCCACGAAGACAGCCACCGCCGGAGTGGTCGCCGACGTTCGAGATCCGAAAGAGCTGGATGCAGCCTTCGGTCAACTAGAAGGCCAACTAGGCACCGCCGACATATTGATCACCTCGGCGGGAATCACCATCTGGGGTGACAGCGTCGATGTGACACCGCAGGAGTGGTCCAAGGTGATCGACATCAATCTCAGCGGCACCTTCTATGCAGCGCAGTCCTACGGACGCCGACTGCTGCCGACAGGGAAGAAGGGATCTGCCGTCTTCATTTCCTCGATGTCCGGGCAGATCGTTAATGTTCCCCAGTTCCAGGCTTCCTACAACGCTTCCAAGGCTGCAGTCACCCACCTGGGCAAGTCCCTCGCCGTCGAGTGGGCGACAGCGGGCATTCGGGTGAACTGCCTGGAACCGGGCTACACGCTCTCGGACATGACGCGGCAGTTCATGGACGCAAACCCCGATCTCGCCACGCTCTGGGAGTCGATGATTCCGGTCGGCCGCATGGGTGAGCCGAGCGACCTGGTGGGGGCTGCACTCTTCCTCGCCTCGGCCGATTCCGGCTACATCACCGGCCAGTCGATCGTCATCGATGGCGGATACACCGCGGTCTGATGGGTCATAGTTTCGCGGCGGTCGATCTAGGGGCCACCAGTGGTCGGGTC
>CAZWIW010000181.1:581-2079 GCA_964634545.1 uncultured Rubrivirga sp. | reverse complement strand
ACCACGATGCGGGCAGCTCAGCCGCCTCCAAATCCAGGTCAACACTCACCACTTGAGGCACGGCCCGAGTACTACCACCACCGCTTCCTCCGCTGCTAGGCGTGCCGCCGCTTC
The DNA here is from genome assembly GCA_964634545.1 of uncultured Rubrivirga sp. Classification (GTDB taxonomy): domain Bacteria; phylum Actinomycetota; class Actinomycetes; order S36-B12; family S36-B12; genus S36-B12. The sequence goes on along the minus strand of CAZWIW010000181.1, from coordinate 1,965 downwards.
CTCCGCTGCTAGGCGTGCCGCCGCTTCCTCCGCTGCTAGGAGTGCCAGAGATCGTGATGGAGGGGTAATAGGATACGAGTGGGTTCCCAACCCCGCCCCGAATCTGGTAATTCCCATCGCCCTGAGTGTTGGTGCCCTCGCTGGCAGCAGTCCAGGGGCTTGATGCATACCCCGTGCCAAAGCGGACCTTAATGCCGCTCGCCATTCCTGTCGACAGCTTCAGCCAATAGGTTCCGGAAGACGGGATGCTCACCGAACCGGTGAAGCGGAGACGATCCTGTCTTGGATCGGCGGAATATGGGGAATCTGAGTCGTACGTGAGAGTGCCGAGGAGGTTGCCAGCGCTTGTCGGATGAGAACTAGTGTCTGAATAGAAGGACATGGATGTAGCGGAGTAGGGACCGCCCCCTGCGTCCATACCAACTACGATGGTGGCCTCGGTAACTGTCGCTGGGCCATCCGCTGTGAACTCCGCGGCGACGTACTTGTCCGATCCGATTCCAAGTCCGTCGAACAGCGTTGCGTTTGAATCCAGTAGCAAAGAGTCAGCCGCGGAAACGGGCGAAGCGCCAGAGGTCATGCCCACCCCAAGAGCAAGTGACCAGCCAGCGGCCACCGCCATCCACCTCTTTAAGCGCATGCAATCTTTCCTCTCCGTAATCATTGTGGACGAAGCATTGCCGTCATCTAGGCGACGGCGTCGTAGGTGATCCGTACCGTGGTCAGTGATTTGCCCTTCGATGACACCATCAGCGGGGGGCACCTTGTCCGCGGTGCGCAACTGGTCCTCGATGCCAATCGTCTCCGAATATGTTCCCTGCACGCCGCATTCGGACAAGTATTGCTGCAACACGCGGGCCCGTTTGGCAGCCAATCGCAAGTCATCCTCGAGGTCATCCAGACTCACCGACACCGCCGTGATCTCCACCCGCACGTCCTGACGCACCTGAGGAATCCCAGAGATCATGGTCCGTAACTTGCGCTGGCCATTGCGAGAAAGATCCGGCACCGCAACACCGTCGATAACCATCACCCCGGACCCGAGTTCAACACCCACCACAAAAGCTGTAGTCCTCTTCAGATCCATATCCACATAAGACGACAAGGGCGAGCGGACGTCTAGCCACGCTAGGGCGTAGGAGGACATTGGGGGTCAAGACCCCCTCCGTGAGGGAAGTCGACGAGCCGCCCCACTACTCCCACAGTTCACTCATACTCTTCGCGTGGGAGGAAGCGATGTCGTTGAGTGAAGCCACCATGCTCGTGGTGGACGACGATGACTTCACCCGCACTCTGGTAACAACGCTGGTCAAATCCTTGGAATATGACGTCCTCGGGAGTGCGGGGACGGATCTCGCCGAAGGGCACGAGACCGAGGCGCACG
>CAZWIW010000181.1:0-571 GCA_964634545.1 uncultured Rubrivirga sp. | reverse complement strand
CGCGAAACCAAGCCGACCATCGCCGTACTCGACCTCGACCTCGGTGAAGGCCCCACTGGTATCGACCTCGCCCACGGACTGCGCAAGATCGATCCGAACATCGCCCTCGTTCTTCTGACCTCCTACGGCGATCCCACGTGGATGGGTCTGCAGCGCAGGCCACCTGCCGGAGCCCGATACGTGGTCAAGGGCAGTATCAATGATCCTTCAGTTCTCTGTGATGCGATCGCAAGCGCCCTGGCCGATCCGTACGCCCAAACGGACGCCACCCGCACGAATCTGCCACTTAGTGAAGGCCAATGGGAGATCCTGCGGCTCGTTGCCGCCGGGTACTCCAACGCCGAGATAGCCAAGCGTCGCTCACTAACCGTTGATGCGGTCAACAAGGCAGTCTCCAGACTGGTCAAACAACTCGGCATCGACGTGGGCCACGACGGAAACGCCCGAGTGATGCTGACCCAGGCCTTCAACCGAACTATCGGGACCATCAGTGATCGCCGCACGTAACCTCGCGCGCAACGTGCTCGCACTGTGGTTGTTCTTCCTCGCGGCATTCCTCATCGCCGACATC
>CAZWIW010000180.1:0-2094 GCA_964634545.1 uncultured Rubrivirga sp. | reverse complement strand
GCACTGCCGTTGACGGGCTTCGTTCGGTCTACCGGGTCGCCGCAATAACTACTGACGGGCTCGTCTCTGACTGGTCGTCGACGAGTTCTCCGAGCATCGCAAGTTCGTGCCTCGCTACTCCTCAATCAGGAAGCGGCACCGATGCCTCCCCGTATCTGATCTCGAGTGCCGGGAATCTCGAGTGGATTCGCCTAGATCCTGATCGCTGGGGATCATCCTACGAACTGACTGCCGATATTGATCTCTCGTCGTGCACCGCATGGCGGTTGCCGATTGGCGACTCGACCACCCCCTTCACCGGAACCTTCGACGGTGCGGGCTTCGAGATAGCCGGGCTTAGCGTGAACTCCCAAGGCGCAAGCAACACGGGCATGTTCGGTGTCCTCGGCGTGGGCGCCAGCGTCACGAATCTCAACCTCGCTGACGTAACCGTGAGCGGCGGTCATTTAACAGGGGCCTTGGCTGGATCGTCCTACGGTGACGTGACAGCGGTCTCAGTCTCCGGGTCGATCAGTGGGATCGACAAGACCGGTGGCCTGATCGGTCAGCAGTTCGCTGGCACGATCCAACGTGCCGCCGCTGCTGTAACGGTCGACGCATCGTCATACGTGGGCGGACTGATCGGCCTTATGGCCAACTCGGACTCCACTGTTCAACAGTCGCTGAGCGATTCGTATGTCCTGGCAAATGTCTCGTCGATAAATCACGGCTCTGGTCTCGTCAGCACCCTGTCCAGTGGTGCATCGGTCTCGACATCCTTCGCTTCCGGCACGGTCTCCGGCAACGAGTCAGCAGGTCTAGTTCGCTACAACTCAGGAACCATCACCGATTCCTACTGGAACTCATCTTCTGCATCGCCCGCGAACTCTGACTACGGAACTGCCCTCACCGCGGCCCAGATGCGACAGTCGGTAAGTTTTTCTGGGTTCTCTCTTGATGCGACATGTTCGTCGACGAGCTCTATCTGGTCGATCTGCGCTCAGCGCAACTTCGGCTTCCCCTACCTCAGCAACCTCGATCGCCCTGGTGAAGTCGGCCTGCCGTCAGGAGTCGTCGCAAACGCGGACGATGGATCCGCCACCATCACGTGGGATGCCTCGACGCAGGGAACCCGGTTTCCCGTGACTTCCTACACCGTCACTGCCTCCCCCGGAGGCGCAACCTGCACCGCCTCCTCAGGGGATCCGATCACGCGCTCCTGCGAGATCACCGGCCTGCGGAATGCACAGCCCTACACCTTCAGCGTGACGGCCACGAACGCACTGGCCACCACCACGGAATCGGCATCATCCAGTGCCGTGACACCCACGGGCTCGACCGATTTCGTTTCCACATGGAGCATCACCAGCACCGGACAGACCATCACCTTGCCCCTCCTCGACACTTTCGGTGCGGACTACGACTTCACCGTCAACTGGGGAGACGGAACGGTCGAGGCCGTGACCGACGCAGACCTGCCAGTCACCCATACATACGCGAGCGCCGGCGATTACACCGTGCGGATCGCCGGAACTCTGGTCGGCTGGTCTTTCGGTCAAGTTCCCGATTCGAAGGACGCCATTACCGACATCTCCCAGTGGGGATCATTCACGATCAACGGCACCACAGGAGCATTCGAAGGGGCCAGCAATCTGGACATCAGTGCTATCGACGCACCTAACCTCAACGGGGAATTGATTATCGATCGCTTCTTCGCGGATGCGACGTCGCTGACCACACCAGACCTCTCTAGTTGGGACGTCAGCAGCGCTCTCAGCATGTCCAGCTTCTTCCTCGGGGCGTCCTCCTTCAACGGTGATATCAGCGCCTGGGACACCTCCAACGTGCAGCAGATGAACTCCTTCCTGAAGGGCGCCACATCCTTCGACCAGGATCTCGGCAGCTTGAGCATCGGCAGTCTGACAACGGCTGTGGGGTTCCTTGATGAAGTGACGCTGAGCACCAGCAACTACGAAGCACTGCTCGTCGGCTGGGCCGGGCAGGATCCCCCGGATCGAACCGTGGGCTTCAGCGGCGGCAACAGCACCTGGGAAGGCGGCGGTGCTTCAGGCAACGCTCGGGCGGTTCTCGTGAACAAGGGATGGAACATCTCCG
>CAZWIW010000179.1:0-2100 GCA_964634545.1 uncultured Rubrivirga sp. | reverse complement strand
GCCCGAACGATGGCGTGCTCGCGCGCCCCCGAGCCAATAACAAGAACCTTCACAGACACGAACCTATCGGCGGGAGTTAACTCACGGTGTCGTAGGTGATCCGCACCGTGCTCAGTGGCTTGCCCTTTGAAGACACCATCAACGGTGGTGTCTTGTCTGCGCTGCGTAGCTGGTCTTCGGTGCGGATCGTCACCGAATACGTGCCTTGGACGCCGCTGTCCGATAGGTAGTCCCGCAACTCCCGGCCCCGACGAGCCGCCAGCCGCAAATCAGACTCCAGGTCATCCAGGCTCACCGACACTGCCGTGATCTCCACCCGCACGTCCTGACGCACCTTCGGCATTTCGGAGATCATGGTCCGCAACTTGCGCTGGCCATTGCGAGAGAACTCCGACGAACGGCCTTGGAAGAACGCCCCCTCGGTCACACTGCGCGCCACCAAACTCTCATACACGCCCATGTTCAGGTTCACCGATCGGTCAATCGCCTGTTGCGACCAGCCATTGATCTGCAGGACGTAATCCCCGGGGTCTACCGAAGTCGGGACCGAGAACGTCACCGCGAAATCACCATCGGCAGCGACAGTCGCATCTCCTAGGTAGATCGGTTCCGTTGACGCTCGAGCACTCACCCCCGACGCCGATGGCGGCACGAGATACACCGACACCGAACTCCCACCGAGATAGCCATCACCGGTCACCTGCACCTGACCACCAACCGGTGCCCGCAACGTCTGTCCCGGGCCTTCATACAGCCCGGAGTCCGTCGCCTGGGGCACGAACTCCAGCGAGAAGTCATTGCCGGACACCGTCCACTTGCCACCAGATGGCGCGCGCTGCGGCGCAACTGGAACCAACTCACCACCCACCAGCATCAATCCCGAGCCGAGGACCGCTCCTATTGGAAGTGATGTGCGTGGAGGAGGTGTTGTCACTCCGGGCGGGGAGGTCGGTCCGGGAGTCATCGAGCCACCCGAACTGCCACCTGATGAGGAAGAGCCGCCATCGGCTGGTGCCGCTGCGGAAATCGCGGAGACATACGAACGAGTTGCGATCGTGCTGGGCTCCTGGTTCGTGCCGTCGGCATCCATCAATGTGCCGCCTGAAGAACTGCCCTTATCGCCAGCCAGAAGTCGCCCTGATACGGGAAGCACCGTCACGTAGTCGAAGGTCCCTGTGGCGATCGTCTCAATGCCTGCACCCGTGCTGAGGGTCGCGCGCCGCACCGCGGATCCCGTTGCCCAGTAGATCTTGTCATTGGCCGCATCAACGGATATTCCGAACATGCCCGAGGGTTGATCGGTACCCAGCACTTCAGATGCAACCTGCGTGGTGGAGGTCGGATCGAGACTGACCGCAATCACCTGTCCGAAATCCGACCCCTCCACTGTGAGGTAAAGAGTCGAACCTGACACGGTCAGATCACCGATAGCGCTCGGAGTGAAGTCGAGGCCCGTCAGTGTGAGACTGGTGGTCGTTCCCGCGCCGATATCGACACGACGGAGTGTCGTACGTTGCACGCTGTAGAGGTACGAACCAGTTGAGTCAAGAGCGATGGAAACCTTCCCGTAGTAGCCCCCATTGGCAACCAACTCACAGTTAGATCCGTCAAGGTCGACCCGGGCAATACCTGGCTCAAAACTATTTTCCCAGTAGATCTTGCCGTTGGTAGCGTCAACAACGGCCTTATGTACGCCAGGCCACGGCGCCTTGTGGTGAGCATTGCTGGGAAGACAGGTGATATCGATGGCCTCTTTGTCGGTCCCATCCGGATTCGCCGAATACAACGTCGAGTAGGCCTCCACGTTGCCTGCGAGGACGCATCCGTAGTTCCAGTGGTAGCGGGCGTCATCGGGGCACACCTCGTGACCAGTCCAAGGACTGGAACTGAACTCTTGGAAGTAGACCCGATCTACCTGTCCAGAGCCGCTGACTATCTGCACGATGCCTTGTCCGCAGGTGATCTCGGTGGTGGCGTCGCAGGTATTGCCGGGGAAGTCGCGTAGGTAACGGCCGGTGAGTTGCTGGGTGAGGTCGCTGGGCGCGGCGTCGGGGTTATCGGCGGCGATGAGGGCGAGGGCTGCTGCGGTGTGAGCAGCAG
>CAZWIW010000178.1:0-2136 GCA_964634545.1 uncultured Rubrivirga sp. | reverse complement strand
AGATCACTCATACGGACTCCAGGTTTCGCCTGCTCATCATGACTCCGCGCGCTCGCATCGCTGGAATTGCTTGCTGCAGGAGTTGGGCGCGGGCTGCTGGAGCCGCCGAATCGACCCACCACACGGAATCCAGGATTCGCGTGGGGTCGGTCGTCCACATGGGCGCCCGACCCATCTTTGCTTCCCGGCACAGGTGTACGGCGAGACCGGCGATAAGCGCATCCCATTCGCGTGATCCGGTGGGCGAAGGCTCGGAGAGGAAGAAGGCTCGATCGGTTGGTTGGTTGAGTTTGTGGAAGTCGTCGCTGGCTTGAATGACCACGCGCAACATGTCTGTTTCCGAACGATTGGTGGCTAGATCGGTGCGGATCTGTGCTGCCGCGCTGGGAATGGTGCTGGCGCTATAGGTCGCGTAAACGGAATCGGGCTGCAAGGCGGCCAGGGCTTCGATGCGCTCGGAGACCAGGCGGCCCGGTTTCAGGCGGCCGCGCTCGTAGGCGCTGATGTTGGCCTGGCTGGTGGCGAGGAGTTCGGCGGCCTGGGCTTGGGTGAGGCCAAGTCGGGAACGAGCTTCGCTCAGCGGGCTCGTTGTCTTGGTCACTCCGCGAGCATATATCGATGTTGGTTAGTGTATATAGAGAGGTCGTCTGACAAAAGCGCGGACCCGGCCCACCGTCCGTCCGGACGGCTGCCGGGCCCACTTCCAACCAGCTAGTGCCAGTGGCTACCTAGAGGCTACGTCTAGCCGATCATTCGCTCAAGACTCAAGGCCACGACCATCGGAGACCCTGCGCGACTTGTTTGAGTCCGACAGTTGGAAACGAACACCTAATTCGATACCGACACGGGAGCACTTTCTCTGCCCCAACGGTCGATGGCCGTGATGACGGTCGTGCCCTGATCTGTGCCCTGCCATTGCATGGGTGACCCGCTGGCGGGAACTATCGCGGCGAGGTTCGTGGCGTCGGCGAGGGCGCAGGCTTGGGGCGTCGTCGTTGGTATTTGGTAGATCGCGTAGCTGACAGCGTTGTTGTCGCTGGAAGCCCAGGTGAGTTGGCCGTTTCGTGATCGCACGTTGGCCGGCGGCGCGGGCGGTGCGCCGGTGGGTTGGCCGAACATCGGTGCGATCGCCGGGCGCGAGTAGAAGCGGTTCACCAGGCGCGTGGTGGTGCCGCGGCGGTCGGCCTTGACGTCTTTCGCCGAGAAGTAGATGGCACCGCTCACCTGAGGGAAGGTGCGGGTGAACTTACGGTGCTGGACCAGCACGTTCTTCTTGCGCCAGTCCTTGGTGGTGCGGGTGCCCGCGCGGTAGGTGGCCTCGCCGATATACAGGCCTACGTTGTGGCCGTTCGCCTTCGCGATGTCGATCTCATCGGCCCACCAACGGGTGATGGTCTCGTAGTCGGCGATCTTGAAACCGCGGGTCCAGTAGATCTGCGGGGCGATGTAATCGATCCAGCCCTCGCGGACCCACTTGCGGGTGTCGGCGTAGAGCTGATCGTAGGTCTGCACGCCAGCGCGAGTGGCCGAGCCTTCGGAATCGGTGCGCTGGTTACGCCACACGGCAAAAGGCGAGACGCCGAACTGCACCCACGGCTTGGTCGCTTCGATGCGATCGGAGAGTTCCTTGATCAGGGCGTCGGTGTTGGCGCGGCGCCAATCGGCCCGGGTGGCGTATTGGGCTCCGTATTGCCGGTACGTCTTCTTGTCCTTGAACTGTTTGCCCGAACCCGGATAGGGGTAGAAGTAGTCATCGAAGTGCACGCCATCGATGTCGTAACGCTCGACCGCTTCCATGATGGTGTCGACCACGTGCGCACGGACCTCAGGGAGGCCTGGGTCGTAGTACCACTTGCCGTCCTTGCGGATCACCCAATCGGGGTTCAGCTTGGCCGGGTGATCGGGCGTGAGGTTCTTCAGTGATTTGGTCATCGTCACCCGGTAGGGGTTGAACCAGGCGTGCAGTTGCAGGCCGCGGGCGTGGGCTTGTTCGACTGCGAAAGCCAGCGGGTCATAGCCCGGGTCTTGACCTTGCGTTCCGGTGAGCCAGCGAGACCACGGCTCTTTGTCGCTGGGCCAGAAGGTGTCCGCTGTCGGGCGCACCTGCAGCACCACTGCATTGAAGTTGTTGCTCTT
>CAZWIW010000177.1:0-2143 GCA_964634545.1 uncultured Rubrivirga sp. | reverse complement strand
AATCCAGCGACCACACCGCGAAGTTGCTGTTCCCGCGGTGCGCGATGGTGGCCACAAACGGTCCGGAGTCGAACTGCAGGATCTTGTTTCCCGACCCTTCGAACTCAGCCGGCTCCACCGTCGGCTCGGGCTCTGGTTCGGGCTCCGGCTCAGCCTCCGCGGTCTCCACTTCCGCCACCGTGGCTTCGGCCTCCGGTTCCGGTTCTGCGGCCGCTTCTTCCTCAACAACAACGACGTCACCTTGATCAGCAGCATCCTCGGTATCGCCACCACCTCCGGCGAGCCCGACGACAGCCAAGATCAGCAGCCATGCGGCACCGATCACGATTGCAGACCAGGCGAGTCCAACCCCTTTACCGGCTCTCTTGGCCGCCGATAGTCCAACTGCTCCGAGGATGATTCCGATAATCGCCGTGATCACGAAGAAGCCCAGGAGAGACAACACGAACCCAGTGACGACCGTGCCGGGTGTCTTGGCTTGAGATGTTCCTTGCACGGGTGGACCACTCGGTGGTGGTGGCGGTGTTGATGCGAACGACATATTTCCCCCTAGGTTGCTACTTACGCGATGAGCAAGATGATGAAAGCAAGGGCAACAACGCCAACGACGATCCAGGTGATGGCAGCCCCGATGCTGGAAATCGATCGACCGGTGCGCTGCATCGACTCACCCGCGCGAACACCTGGCCGCAGCGCCGGCTCTCCTATCCACGAAGAGCCGTCCCAGTAGCGGATCGAGCGCTTGGGGTCTGCCGGATCGGCGTACCAACCAGGCGCGGGCGTCACCTCTGATCCCATCACGGTGTCCCTACGAGACCGTGACCTTGAAAACCTCGCCGGCCGGTTCAGGGAGTCCTTTCTGCTTGGGGAAGTACACCTCGTAGGTGCTGTTCTTCTTGGTCTCGATGCCTCGGAAAACAACCCGGTAGGGGAACTTCTTTCCGCAGAAGTCTTCGTCCTTGACTGCCGTGTAGCGATCGACGCGATTCCAGTTTCCGCCGCCGCCTCGCTTCCACAACTGAGCCTTCTTGACGGACCAGCAGAAGTCGTACTCCCACGCTCGGCCTTCCCAGCACGTGCGCTTGATGTCATCGCCCTTAATGCAGGTGCGCGGCACATCGCTCGCGCTCTCACCGGCGGTCGCCAGCGCGACGTCCACCAAATCGGTGTTAGCCGATGCCACCGGACCCCAGTCGAAAGTTTCGTCGCGAGGCCGAGGCTTATCGCATGGCAGACCCTGGCCGCCCGAGAGTGGTCCTAGGTACAAGATCTCGTTGCCAACCCTGCTCATCCAGGGGCCACCACTGTCGCCGCCGCAGGTTCCGGTGGCGGGATTGCCCCGAACATCGAAGACACCAAGGCCAGCGTTGTAGCCCCACAGCAGCCGACTATTCACACCGCCTGGCAACGCTGACGTTGTTGAATTCGGATCCACCGTTGGTGTGGTGCTGCCGTAGCCAACGAATTCGGTCTTGGCGCCATTCCATGTCAAGGTTGCGACCTCGGCTGGGGTGGCCATCCGTGTCCACACAGGTGTTCCCAGCGGTTGGTCCAGAACCAAGAAGGCCAAGTCGCGGGAGATTGCTTCCTCGTCGTCTTCGGCGTAGTTGAGCCAGTTCTCATCCATGATGATGCTGGTGACCCGCACGTTCGATGGGGGGCCGGTGGAGTCGGCTCCCGGAGACCACAAGGTGATCTGATCCGCCGTGATCATTACACCGTCGGCGTCTTCTAGACAGTGCGCCGCGGTGGCCACGATGCGCGACTTCCACAGGCTCCCGCTGCAGTAGAAGCCCTCGTCGGTCTCCAAAGCGACAGCTGCGCCGGACAATGGTGGGTATGGAACCCCGTTGATGACGCGCGGCTCGGCCTGGTTTTCCACCGACGATGCTGGTGTGCCAACAGCCAATGCGAGCGCAACAGCAGCGGCAATAGTGAATGCAAAAGAGCGACGACGCTCCATACGATCCCCCCGTTGATCGTTATGAACAGCCCCAGGCTACAAGCACCACCTGACATTTCGCAGGTCTGTGGAGATATCGGTGGGTCGCTAGGGCGATTTTGTGAACGGTCTTACTGGCTGTCTAGTCCTCGCTGGGAGGCGGCAAACTCTCACAGCCCACCCCGTTGCCATCGCGATCCA
>CAZWIW010000176.1:0-2172 GCA_964634545.1 uncultured Rubrivirga sp. | reverse complement strand
GCGAACCGCCCACACTGGAGAACGCGCGCAACCTGATCGACAACTTCTACTTCAATCCCAAGCGTTACGACCTCGCGAAGGTCGGCCGCTACAAGGTGAACCGCAAGCTCGGCTTGGACATGCCGCTGGATCAAAGCGTGCTCACCCTCGAAGACGTCCTGGCCACCATCGAGTACTTGGTGCGCCTGCAGTCCGAGATCCCCACCATGGAAGGCCCGCGCGGAGAGGTCGTCGTCGAAACCGATGACATCGACCACTTCGGCAACCGTCGCCTGCGCACCGTGGGCGAGTTGATCCAAAACCAGATCCGCACCGGTTTGTCGCGGATGGAGCGCGTGGTGCGCGAGCGGATGACCACCCAGGACGTCGAGGCGATCACGCCGCAGACCCTGATCAACATCCGTCCCGTCGTCGCGGCGATCAAGGAGTTCTTCGGCACCAGCCAGCTCTCCCAGTTCATGGACCAGACCAACCCGCTGGCCGGCCTGACGCACAAGCGTCGTCTGTCGGCTCTTGGGCCCGGTGGTCTGTCCCGCGAACGCGCCGGCTTCGAGGTTCGCGACGTCCACCCCTCGCACTACGGCCGGATGTGTCCGATCGAGACCCCGGAAGGCCCGAACATCGGCCTGATCGGCTCGCTCGCCACCTACGGGCGAATCAATGCGTTCGGTTTCGTCGAGACCCCATACCGCAAGGTCGTCGGCGGCAAGGTGACCGACCAGGTCGATTACCTCACCGCCGACCTGGAAGACCGCTACACCATCGCCCAGGCGAACACCCCGCTCGCCGACAACGGTGCGATGGATGAGGACCGCGTGCTCGTGCGCCGCAAGGGCGGCGAGGTCGAGTTCGTCAAGGCGGCCGAGGTCGACTACATGGACGTCTCACCGCGTCAGTTGTGGTCCGTGGCCACCGCGATGATCCCGTTCCTCGAGCACGACGATGCCAACCGCGCGCTGATGGGTTCGAACATGCAGCGCCAGGCGGTGCCGTTGCTGCGCGCCGAGGCCCCGCTGGTCGGAACCGGCATGGAGTTCCGCGCCGCTTACGACGCAGGCGACATGGTTCTTGCGACCAAGGCCGGAGTGGTCACCGAGGTCTCCGCCGAACTCATCACGGTGGCGGAGGACGACGGCGAGTACACCACCTACGCCCTCGAGAAGTTCACCCGCTCGAACCAGGGCACCTCGATCAACCAGCGTCCGATCGTTACCGAAGGACAGCGGGTTGAGCAGGGGCAGGTGCTCGCCGATGGCCCCTCAACCGACGAAGGTGAACTCGCGCTCGGCAAGAACTTGCTGGTGGCGTTCATGTCCTGGGAAGGGCACAACTACGAAGACGCCATCATCTTGTCCCAGCGGTTGGTGCAAGACGACGTCCTGTCCAGCATCCACATCGAAGAGCATGAGATCGATGCGCGCGACACCAAGCTCGGCCCGGAGGAGATCACTCGGGACATCCCGAACGTCTCCGAAGAGGTGCTCGCCGATCTCGACGAGCGCGGCATCATCCGCATCGGTGCCGACGTCCTGCCCGGCGACATCCTCGTCGGCAAGGTCACTCCCAAGGGCGAGACCGAACTCACCCCGGAAGAGCGGTTGCTACGCGCGATCTTCGGCGAGAAGGCCCGCGAGGTTCGCGATACATCGCTGAAGGTGCCGCACGGTGAGTCCGGCAAGATCATCGGTGTCCGCGTCTTCGACATCGACGAAGGCGACGAACTGCCCCCGGGTGTCAACCGCTTGGTGCGCGTGTACATCGCGCAAAAGCGCAAGATCACCGAGGGCGACAAGCTCGCTGGGCGCCACGGCAACAAGGGCGTGATCGCCAAGATCCTGCCCGTCGAGGACATGCCGTTCTTGACCGATGGCACCCCGGTGGACATCGTGCTCAACCCGCTGGGTGTTCCCGGTCGGATGAACGTCGGCCAGGTGCTGGAAACGCACCTCGGTTGGGCGGCAGCTACCGGCTGGGAAGTCAGTGCTGACGACGCCCGCGCGGCGAACTTGCCCGAGGAAGTTCAATCGGTGCCGCCGCGTTCGCGCGTGGCCACCCCGGTGTTCGACGGTGCTCGCGAGGAAGAACTCTCCGCGATCTTGGAATCCACCCGTCCCACCGCCGATGGGCTGCACTTGGTCAACGCCAACGGCAAGGCCAGTTTGTTCGATGGTC
>CAZWIW010000175.1:0-2201 GCA_964634545.1 uncultured Rubrivirga sp. | reverse complement strand
CGTTCGGCTGGTGGTGCGAACGATCGGCGAGACCCACTTTCCCTAACGCGTCGAGTGCTCGCCGACGACGCTCCCCGCGTCGCACTCCGCGATACATCAGCGGCAACTCCACATTCGCGGCAGCACTCATACGCGGAATCAGGTTGAAGGCTTGGAAGATGAACCCGATTCGCCTATTACGCACGAGAGAAAGCGCATCATCATCCAGGTCCCCGATATCCACTCCATCGATGCGATAGGTCCCCGTGGTTGCAACGTCGAGCGCTCCGATGATGTTCATCAAGGTGGATTTCCCCGAACCCGAGGCCCCCATGATGGCCACGTACTCACCGGGCTCAACCGTCAGCGAAACACCGTCGACCGCCCGCACTTCGGCCTCACCCTCGCCGTAGACCTTGGTGATGTCGTGCATCTCCACGACGGGAATCATCAGTCGCCTCCACCACCGAACGGACCATCAGGATCGTCATCGCGACCCGATCCGGGGACCCCACCCTCGGGGAAGGACAGATCTTCAGCAGACGGAATCACCAGCACGTCACCTTCCTGCAAGCCTCCAGTGACCTCCGTTCCAGCATCGCCTTGCAGACCGATCGTGACGGGTGTTTGAACGGTGGTGTCATCCGGTCCCTGCAACAAGACAGATGCCCGATCACCGCTGCCGGTGATCGCACCCTGCGGAACGATCAAGGCATCACTCACCTCGTCCACGAGCACGGAGACCGACGCGGTCATACCCTCGCGCACGGCATCCGGCGGATCGGTAACTTGGACGCGCACGCTGTAAGTGATCAAGCCACTCGCGCTCGTGGTCGCAACCGGGTCGACAGCGATCACGCTGCCATCCGCCTGCTCCCCGGCTAGGGCATCGAAGGTGACCGTTGCTGGTGCACCTACGTCTATGCCCGCAGCATCGGACTCGGCGAAGTCCGCGACGATCTCCAGCGGACCATCGGGTAACACGGTGATGCCACCTTCGGTACCCGTCGAAAGCGCAGCTTCACCTACGACGTAAGGGACGGTCCCGACGGTTCCCGCGACCGGGGAAATGAGCTCAGTATCAGTGAGCGCTTGCTGGGCGACCTCCACTCCAGTCTGCGCAGCAGCAATAGCGGCTTCGGCTGCCGTCAACTCAGCACCTTCGGGTACTTCCACGACCTCCTGCGCGGCAAGGGCGGAGTTCAGTGCCGATTGCGCAGTTCGGACGGATTGGTCACCGGTCACCTTCCCTTGCTCAAGGGTACGTTCGGCTGTATCCAATGCCTGCCTAGCCGAGCGGACTGCATCGCTCCCGGCCTTGCGTAACTCCGCCTGGGTCTGCTGCAGCGCGACATTCGCGCTCGCCAGACTCAACGAGGCTGTCTGTTGAGCTTGCTGGTCGGCCAGCAAGCCAGTCGTCCGCGCCCGAATTGCATTGTCGTACGCCTGGCGAGCGGTGACTGTTGCTGTCTGCGCACTTGTGCATGCGGCGGTCTCACTACCTGCGCCGTCACAGGTTGATGACTCTTGCGCTTGACGCTGGGCTAGCAACTCAGCCGCCTGATTTATGGCGACTTCGTAGCCCGTAGCGTTATTCGCTGCGTTCTCGACCGCGGAATCAAGGGTCCGTTGTGCCGAATCCACGTTCGCTTGTGCCGCGCGCAACTGTGCTTGGGCTCCCGGGTTTGGACACGTCGCGTTGTTCGGGTCCAAACATGACTCATCCCACAGGTCTTCTGCAACGCGTAACGATTCCTTAGCCTGGTCTACAGCCAAGCGATTACGGCGGTTGGTCTCCTTGGCTACCCTGCGGGCATCCGTCAAAGCCGCGCTAGCACTTGAGATTGAGGCATCCGTACTCGCGGCGTTTTGCACCGCCTGTGCCAGGGTCGATTCGGCCGATGCCAATTGTTGTAGGGAAGCAGTGTCATCAACTACCGCCAAGACGGCACCCTTGCTGACGGCATCCCCGGGTTTGACGTTGACCGCGGTGATCGTTCCGCCGGAAACGAAGGCCAGACCTACCACACCGGCCCGTTCTACCGTGCCGCTTGCGGTGACGGTCGCCGAGATGCTGCCCCGGCTGACACTCACGGTCCGCTGTTCTTCCGGAGCAGGTGCCGGTCGCAAGAAGGCGAAGATCAAACCGATAACCACCACGATCGCCGCACCGATCCCGAGGTTGACCCACAGGGTCCGTCGCTTCATCCCTCAAGCCTGCC
>CAZWIW010000174.1:0-2211 GCA_964634545.1 uncultured Rubrivirga sp. | reverse complement strand
TCGCTACTCCCGGTTCGGTCACGACTATCCGGCGTGCGATCTCGGCATTCGAGTAACCCTCGGCGACCAGACGCATGATCTCCACCTGGTTGTCGCTGAGCTTCACCCGATGCGGCGCCGATTGCTGACCTCCCGCGGTGCCGCGGTCCTTACACGGCTCACTCGATACTTCGCGGATGGTGTCCGCGAGAACCCCGGCATCCCCGAGGAGTCGCTTCGAGAGGTACACGGACCCGACCGGCAACGGGCGGTTGGCGCCGAGCAGCCGAGGATCCTGGTAGGAGGACAGCATCACGATCGAGATCTGCGGCAGCATCTTGCGTAAGGCGTGGGCACAGTCGATGCCGTTCGGACCCCGACCCAGATCCAGGTCCACGATCGCAACGTCCGGGCGAACCGATTGAGCTGCGGCCAGCGCCGCTCCCGCCGTAGCTGCGTCGTGCACCTCATCGAAGCCGAGATCGCGAAGCGTGCGCACCAGCAGGAATCTGGTGAAGTCGTCGTCATCGACGATCAGAACCCGCTGCATCGACACAGGGTGAAGGTAATGGCTAGGAAGGCGCCGTCAGGAGCGAAAACCGCCAATGGGGGGCAAGCACCCCATTTGACCGTCGAGCCTTCACAAGATCCGGACGCGAACGCAGGTCCCGGGCAACGGAGTGCGGTCAATCACCTCGAAGCCACCGGTCGCCACGCTCGCGTATCGCTCGAATCCAACACCGGGATCTCCGTCACCGGGCCCGATTCCGTCGTCGAGGACCACGATCTCGATGTGATCGTCGGATCCGGTGCCCACGGAGACCTCCACGTGTTCCGCCTCACCATGGCGGCACGCGTTTCGCACGGCCTCGTCGATGACCGCGACTATGTCATCGCTCGTCTTCGGCGCCCCCTCGGGAAGCGCGCACTCCACCGTGATGTTCGCCAATGCGCGCCAGGGATGGACCACATCTTCGATGCGAGCCTGAAGGGTGACCGGTGTGATGGCACCGGGAGCTGAGACGATGCTCTCCGTCCAATCCAGGATCCGGCGGGCGTGCTGGGCCTCGACACCCTGCCGCAACCGCTCTAACCCGGTCGCACACGCGGCAACTGCGGCTGAATCCGACAGCGGCGGAATGCTCGCGAGCCCTGCCGCGACTGACGCCATCGACGAGACGATCGCGGTCGACTCGCTTTGTCGTCGCGCGATCTGCTGCTCCACATCGCGCAGCTGGTCGTCCCGTACGGTCACGACCGCGGTGACCAGGCTCACCAGGAGGATCGCCCACACCACGGCCGCTGCTGTCAGAACCGCCAT
Source organism: uncultured Rubrivirga sp. (assembly GCA_964634545.1). Classification (GTDB taxonomy): domain Bacteria; phylum Actinomycetota; class Actinomycetes; order S36-B12; family S36-B12; genus S36-B12. The sequence continues at coordinate 911 of CAZWIW010000174.1, read as the reverse complement.
GCGCGCTACGGAACCGACGTCGCCGCCTTGTCCGGAAACCGTGAGCCACCCGATCGCCGCAGCGCCAGACCACAGGGCCGTCGCGATCCAGGACATCGGTATGGATACCGAGCGGCTCCAGCGAAGCCGCGCGAACCACACGTGGATACCGATAGCTGCGATGACGGCGATCGGCACTGCCACGACGGAAGATGTGATGGGCGTCAGGAAGAGCCAGACCATCAGGACTACAAGCAGGTCGAGGGCAACGGGAAACGCGGGCCTGGTTCTCGGCACACGGATCAATGCATGTGACCAACGAACGATGGGGAACTCAGCTGCGATATGCCGATCCAACTCGACGTCGAAGTCCGCACCATCGCTTGCGTGGTGGCCGCGGGAAATGTCCCACCACTGCGCTACCGAGAATCGCGTCGGATCGCTGAGTTCGAGGGCGTCGAGGCGCTCGGTCACATCCCATAGCGAGGCTTCGGCGTTGGCGCTCGCGCACAGATCCCGAAGGGATCGACGCAAGGCCCATTCACTGATGGCCAGCCTTTCCTGATCGGCGAGTTGATTCAGCAACTCGGCCCTACGCTCGCGGTACCTGTCCGAGTGGTCCAACAGCAAAGACGCCGGCAAGCAGACGGACAACCCGCCAAGCAGAACGGCTACCGAGAAGAAGGGACCGCCGCCAAGGGGCGGGATCGCCAACATCGCCGCACCCAGCGCGAATCCGACGAGGAATATGGCACCGATCGACAAATGGAACCCCACGGCGAGGGGGATCGGCACCGGCGAGCGGGCTCGGTTCCGGAAGATCGTTAGGTGCGCGAGGGCGACGTAGCAGGCCACAACTACCGCGGTCGCCATCGTTATCGCGAAGAAGTCCACCGCAGCATCGATCACTCGCCTGCCCCCCGGCGACGAAG
>CAZWIW010000173.1:0-2213 GCA_964634545.1 uncultured Rubrivirga sp. | reverse complement strand
TAGGCGATGTCGTCTTCGGGCAAGCCCCCCGTTGCAACCTGATACAGCAATGGTGCGAATAGTTGATAGGGATGCTTGTCAATGAGTGTCACGTGGACCTGTTCGGAGGTACTCAACGAACGGGCACAAGCAAGACCGGCGAAACCGGCCCCAACTACGACAACGCTTCTTGCGGGAGCATCAACCATTGAAGCAACACTAGGGGCACTGGTAAGACGTGTCCGAGCGTGGCTGGGTTGTGCTTGATCGTGAACTCCGGTCGGCAACCGAAATCACGTCTCAAACACGATTGACGAGTGAATCCGCCGGCTATGAGACGCCACCATCGCTCGACCACCGCAACGGCATCGTGCGCAACGAGATCGCTGCATACCAAAGAGGTGAGGAGATGCATGCCCATCAGCGCCGGCGCCAGCATGGTGGCAAGCGCACTCTGCTGCCCCAGGGGGCCTTCGCGACCGGCCATCCTTCCTCTTCTATTGGTACATGACACACAAGAGTCAGCTTGTGGGAGCCGACTAGGCCACGCGGCGTCGAGTCCGCGCGGCGAAGGCCACTTTGAGAACTCGATAGCGGTGCGGACGGTAGGGGTCAAGGAGCTCCAACATGCGTTCGTCCGTAGCTCGCTGCTCACCGACCAATGTCGATGCCAGCAACGACGGAATGCCCGAATCACCCATGATGACGGTGTCAGGATCACCCCACGTGAAGGCACTGAGGCAACTGAAGGTCCAAGGACCCACGCCATCGATTGACATAAAAGGGCGGCGAGCGTCTGCCAAAGGTCCGTCCACAAATCGCTGCAGCCGGTTTGCCACGATCGCCACGTTGATCAACGCTTGCGCCCGTTGGGCATCGATTCCATATCGGCGTAGTTCTGTGTGATGGATGCGGGCAACGCGCTGCGGATCCGGCGGTGCCATCAATCCCTCGACCTGGGCCACAGGCGTGCCCATCCCTTGGATGAATCTCCGCCACTGCGCAGCAGCATCTCGTCGATGGACACGCTGTTGGACGATCGTCCAGGCAATGTCATGCCAGAGGGTCTCCGTACGGGCTACTCGATCACCACGGAAACGCGCCCATAGGGCAGCAACTACACGGTCCGCTGGTGTGAACGAACTCGCGTCATCACTCACGCCTACTAACGCTGGTCCACGGTCCAGCAGCCAGGTTCCACCCGCGCCGTATCCCGTGAGCAGTACCTCTTCACGATCGCGTGACCACTCCACACTGATCGCACCCGGGCCATCGGGGGTGACTGTGGCCCGTGTCATTGACGTTTCACTCAGGCGAATCGTCGGATCCCCCGCCAGCATTGCTAACGGTGCGAGCGTCAACCGAAAGTCAATCCCTGACGAAGGCACGGACACGCGGCTTGCTACCACGTCAGCCACCTTGCAGTGCCCCTACTAGCCCCAGCACGAGAAACCCAGCAGCCAACATGGAAAGTCTAAATGGCCAAGCCGTGGCCGGAGTCTTTCGAGACTGCACCGCGGCGGCGATCGAGACGCCGACAGCAGCGATAGCCGCCGGAACTGTCACCCACACGGCCGAGGTGCCGCCTTGCCAGATCAAGATCACTGACGAAAGCACCGTGAGAGCGACGAGTGCGGCGGCGGTCATGACCCTGGGAAGTTGTTGCGGAAGTCCTCGGATGCCTTCGGCTCGATCACTCTCACCGTCGGGCAAAACGTTGGCGAAGTGCGCCGATACACCCAAACTCGCACCGACGAAGATCACCCACCACGCGGGCCAAGTAGGTGGCCGCGTTCCCAAACTCACCAGGATGGGCAGGGCGGCAAATCCAGTGGCGTAGGGAATGGCAGACAGAATGGTTGCTTTCAGTCCGGCGTTGTAAGCGAAGCCGGAGAACAGGAAGACCGCCTGCCACACACCAACCCATGGGTTGACGAGCACCGAGAGCGCAAGTGACGCGATGGAAGAACCGACCACGACCACCCATGCTGTTGATAGGCGTATCGCTCCGGTCACGAGTGGCTTGTCAATCCGCCCGGCTCGCCGATCCCGCGAAACATCGACGATGTCGTTACTTAAACCAATAGCGATCTGGTTAAAGAAGACCGCAATAACGATTGCGGCGGTGTGATCTATCGGTACGCCAAATGCAACTGCCAAAAACAGCGACAGCGTTGTCACCGCGAAGGTGGGAACCGGATGGCTCGCCCGCACGATGGTGACAACCACGATTA
>CAZWIW010000172.1:0-2229 GCA_964634545.1 uncultured Rubrivirga sp. | reverse complement strand
CACCCGTGCTGGGCGAACGATTACCGAGGCTGAGGCCGCAAAGTTGGCCGACCAGTTCGAATCAGAAGACTTGGATCTGCAAGGGGCGCGAATCACCTATCCCAAAAAGGCAGGTCGCCCTTCGCTCACCGGTAAAGCGAAGATCTCGCCACAAGTGTCGTTTCGGGTAAGTGAGGACACTCGTGCTCAAGCGCAGCGGGTGGCCGATGAGCGTGGAACAAGTGTGTCCGCCCTCGCACGGGAAGCGTTGGAAGAATTGCTGCGGCACACCGGCTGAGGGACTCACCGACCTTCATGGAACACAACTGGGGTTTCACTCCCATGCGATCAACGTTCCACTAGCGTCCACACGACTCCCCGCTGGAGGACGAACCACCACAAGCCCAAGAGTTATCATTTCTGATAATATTCAGAGATGACGGGTAGGAACCAAAAAGGTCAGATCCTCCAGCAGGTGCTGGTCTCCGCCGCCCGACTCCAAGAACTCGTACCTGACGCCGTGCTCGTCGGTGGCGCAGCAGCGGCCATGTATGCCGGACATCGCGAGTCCTTCGACCACGACCATGTGCTCACCGACTTGGCAGATCGTTACGAGCAAGTGCTGGACGCGGTCGAGGCTTCCGACGGTTGGGCAACGTCAGTACGTGCCTCGAGTCCACCTATGACGATCCTTGGCTCCTTGGATGGGGTCGAAGCGGGCTTGCGACAGATGCGCCGGGTTCGTCCACTCGAAACTGCCGAAGTGGAGGTCGCGGCAGATGCCTCGGTTGTTGTTCCCACCATCGAAGAGATGCTGCGCATCAAGGCATATCTGATTGTGCAACGGAATTACGTTCGCGACTACCTGGATGTTGTCGCCCTCTCCGACTCCTTGGGAATTGACGACGCCGTCAACGCGCTAGTCAGCATTGATGACTATTACGTCGACCGATCCGGTGAGCCGGGGTCAGTCCTCACCGCACTCGTCAGCCAACTCGCCGATCCGCTGCCGCGCGATAGTGATGTCACCACTGAGCTTCCGCGATACAAGGGACTTGATGCGCGCTGGCATGAATGGTCCGCTGTGGTCGAGCAGTGTCAGCAACTTGCCTTGCGACTTGCTGGAGCGAACTGATGCCACTGCATTTTCGCAATGTCGACGCCTTACCGAGTGACCCCGTTGTCACCTGGCCATACGAAGCACTCGTTACGGCGATCGAGCGCGGACTGGTTCCTGATTGGCAACCGATATTTGCTGAGCTCACAAAGGATCCTTGGGGGCCGGTTGCGCGCAAGATCGAGCGCTACCTCAGCTACGCACCTAGCAATGGAATCACGACGCTCTTTCGACTCGCCATCCAACGCGCTCGCGAAAAGGCCGAGCAAGGCGAGCGAGCCGCGGTCGCGCAAAGCGTGCGGGCAGCAATCGCATCATCTGGACTCACAGCCGCGCAGTTCGCCGAACGCATCGGAACGTCGGCCTCGCGCCTGAGCACCTACGCACGGGGTTCGGTCACACCGTCCGCGCATATGCTGCTGCGCATGATGACTGCCGGTGATCTCATTGAGCAGTGGAAGAACGTCCCGCTCATTGACGGTGACCAACTGCGCAAGGACATGGACGAAGCCATTAAGCCAGAACTGTAGAAGCCCTCGCCTTTGACAAAGTGCGCAACCGGCCTAGCTGAACGTTGCACGCCAGCGATCACCGAGTGAATCGGTCAAACGGTCCGCCGTCCGGATCTGCTTCCTCGTCAGATCCGTGGCGCCGCTGCCCTCTTCTTCCACCTGGATGATCTGCAGATACTTACCGAAGTGACGCACAGTTGTGTACGCGTGCTCGGCGAAGCCATCGTCTCCGGGGATCGTCGTAACCGATCGCACCCATAGGAACGGATCACCATCGGCGGCCTTCTTGGTTCCGTTCGTCAACTGTGTGGTCAGACCACCGGGCTCGTCGCCGTCAACGCCACCCTCGTCACCGGAAGGCTGCTGTTGGCCCTCGCAGCGCTTGATCTTCTTCACTACGTCGTCGTAAGCCTTCTTGGCACGCGCCGCGCTCGCATACACATGAATCTCCTGCGAAGCGTCCCCAACTGCCTGGCCCTTCATTGACAAGTACTCGACGGAGACGATGTTGTCCCCGCCCTTGCCCTCCACCTCGTTGTCCCCCGAAAGATCACACAACCACGGATCGTCAACTGCTCCACCGCCGGAATTCGACACAGCGAACACGTTCATCATCTTCGA
>CAZWIW010000171.1:0-2232 GCA_964634545.1 uncultured Rubrivirga sp. | reverse complement strand
GGTAAGGGCGCCAAGGCGGTCGCAAGCGAAAGCGAGGTCACCGAATGAGGATCACCGACCCGCGAGATGTGCTGATCGCACCGGTCATCTCGGAGAAGGCCTACGGGCTGTTGGACGAGAACAAGTACACGTTCCTCGTCGCACCGGACGCCAACAAGACGCAGATCAAGGTGGCCGTCGAAGAAGTCTTCGGCGTCAAAGTGACCGGCGTCAACACCAACAACCGCGAAGGCAAGCGGGTTCGCACCCGCTACGGCTGGGGTCGCCGCGCTTCGAGCAAGCGCGCGATCGTGACCGTAGCCACCGGCGAGCGGATCGACATCTTCGGAGGACCGGTCTCCTGACCGGGGCTACGAGCGAGATTAAGGAACGGACACACCATGGCAATCCGTAGGTACAAGCCCACGACCCCCGGTCGTCGCGGCTCGAGTGCTTCCGATTTCGTCGAGGTCACGCGGTCGGAGCCGGAGAAGTCTTTGGTGCGCCCCTTGCCCAAGAAGGGCGGGCGCAACAACTCCGGCAAGATCACCACGCGCCACCAGGGCGGTGGACACAAGCGGGCCTACCGCATCATCGACTTCAAGCGAGCCGATAAGGACGGCGTACCCGCCAAGGTCGCGCATATCGAGTACGACCCCAACCGCACCGCTCGCATCGCGCTGCTGCACTACGCCGATGGTGAGAAGCGCTACATCATCGCGCCGGAGAAGTTGAAGCAGGGCGACCGAATCGAGACCGGACCCTCGGCGGACATCAAGCCCGGCAACAACCTGCCGATGCGCAATATCCCGGTGGGCACCGTCATCCACGCCGTGGAGATCAAGCCGGGTGGTGGCGCAAAGATCGCCCGTTCCGCAGGTTCGAGCGTGCAGCTCGTTGCGAAAGACGGCCCCTACGCGCAACTGCGCATGCCCTCGGGAGAGATCCGCAACGTCGATGTTCGCTCGCGCGCCACGATCGGTGAAGTAGGCAACGCCGAGCAGTCCAACATCAACTGGGGCAAGGCCGGCCGAGCCCGCTGGAAGGGCAAGCGCCCGACCGTCCGCGGTGTCGCCATGAACCCGGTCGACCACCCGCATGGTGGTGGCGAAGGCAAGACCTCCGGTGGTCGCCACCCCGTCAACCCAGCTGGTCGCCCCGAAGGCCGCACCCGCAAGGCCAAGAAGCCCAGCGACAAGTTCATCGTCCGACGCCGCAAGACCGGCAAGAAGCGCTAGGGGATCACGACATGCCACGCAGTTTGAAGAAGGGCCCGTTCGTCGACGGCCACCTGATGAAGAAGGTCGACGTCCAAAACGAGTCCGGCTCCAAGAACGTCATCAAGACTTGGTCCCGCCGGTCGATGATCGTGCCCGCCATGCTCGGCCACACCATCGCCGTGCACGACGGCCGCAAGCACGTGCCGGTCTTCATCTCCGAGAACATGGTCGGCCACAAGCTAGGGGAGTTTGCGCCGACTCGGACCTTCAAAGGCCACCTCAAGGACGACCGCAAGGCCAAGCGCCGCTAGGCGCCTGCCCACGACCAAGCAACCGAGTTAGCAACGAGCAAGGGGAGAACGATGGAAGCCAGGGCCCAAGCGCGGTACGTCCGCGTCACGCCCATGAAGGCACGTCGGGTCATCGACCTCATCCGTGGGATGCAGGCTGGCGATGCCCAGGACGTTCTGCGGTTCGCACCGCAGGCGGCCAGCGAGCCGGTGGGCAAGGTGCTCGCGAGCGCGATCGCGAACGCGACCAACAATCACGGTATGGACGCGCGTGACCTCGTCGTCTCCGAAGCCTTCGTCGACGAAGGCCCAACGCTCAAGCGCATTCGTCCCCGCGCCCAGGGCCGCGCCTTCCGCGTCGGCAAGCGCACGAGCCACATCACGGTGATCTTGTCCGATGGCACTGTGGTCGAGCAGCCGGTAGCCGCCCCCGCGGCAGCCAAGGCCAAGGCCGCAACTCCGCCGGCACCTGCGCCGGAATCCGACGAAGGCGATTCCGCTGCCGAGGAGTCGACCGCCAAGAAGTCGGCGGCCAAGAAGTCGGCTGCCAAGAAGACAACCACCAAGAAGGCGACCGCAGAGAAGACGACGGCTAAGAAGTCGACTGCCAAGAAGACGACCACCAAGAAGGCAGCTGCCAAGAAGACAGCGGCGAAGGACGAAACCCCGGCTAAGGAAGAGGACTGATCGTGGGACAAAAGATCAACCCGCACGGCTTCCGGCTGGGCATCACGACCGACTTC
>CAZWIW010000170.1:0-2241 GCA_964634545.1 uncultured Rubrivirga sp. | reverse complement strand
CCGCGAGAAATCGGAACTCGACTTCGCCGTCTTGACCGATCTCGCGGAACGGTGAGCCTTCCGGGGTGATCGTGACGGTTCCCACCACCTGTCCATCGCGTTCGGCGACCAGGATGAGTGCCTCCCGGTGCCGGGCGGAGGTATCGGCCAGGACCTGGCCGTAACGGCCGTCTGGACCATCCTCGAGTTGCTCTGCTGCTTGGTAGGCCTGGACGCAGATCTGACCGACGATCTCGAGGTCTTCCTCTTGCGCCGGGCGGACGGAAATCCGGTTGCTCACCGGTGGACTATGACACGAGGGCGAATAGGCCTCTTGCGGCGAAAGCGCCCTAATGCTGCAGGAGATTTGCCTATTGTTCGCCCATGCGCCTGAGGTCCGCTTCGCTCATGACGCTCACGGTTGTGTTGAGCCTGGGGATCGCCCTCCCAGCGACAGCACCGGCGATGACCGTCGAGATCTGCGATGCGGATTCGCAGTCCTGCGATGTGGTGCAGAACGGCGGACCGACCCAGGACTACCAACCCACGCCGCCCGAGTGGGCGCCGCAAGGAACGGTGGTCGCCGATTCCGGTTTCGTCACTCTCCAGGATTCATTCCAGTTCTTCAACTACGGGCAGCGGCTCGGTGACGGTAATGCGCTGCTCGGCTACAACGCGAACGAGTTCGCGGCACAACTGACACCCGCCAGCATGCTGCGAATATTCGGTGCCGATGTCGCATGCACTCACTACTCGAAGGATGACTCGGGCAAGGAGACCTGCATTCCCAAGCCAGCCGTGGCCGAGTGGATCGATGCGGCGAATAACTACATGTGGGGTGGACACTGCTACGGAGTTGCAGCCCTCAACGCTCAACTCTTCAACGGCGAGTTGATGCGCTCGCGGCTTACCGATGCACAGATCAACTCCGGGGTGCGTCTGGATTCGAAGGTCCAAGGCGAGTTGGCCTACTGGTGGACCACTCAGATGACTTCCAACCCCGCAGAGGGGAAACTCACCGATCCGTTGACCGTTGTCCAGACTCTGCGCGAAAACCTGCAGCCTGGCCAGATCCCGTATGTGCTCGTCCTTTCCTTCGAGGTCGAGGGACAGCCTGCCGGACACGCCATCACTCCTACGGCCGTCTACGAGCGCGCGAATGGGGATTTCGACATCGCGGTGTACGACAACAATTTCCCAATGCGCACCCGGGCCATCCGCGTCGATAGGTCGCAGAACTCCTACGAGTACCTGGTCGGAACGATTCCCGATGGTCCGCAGGTGTTTTCCACCGGTGATGCGACGAACATGACGATCGGCCTCGTACCGCTGTCGGATATCCAAGGCACGCTGGACTGCCCGTTCTGCGCGGGGAAAGAGCAGATAGTCGCGTTCGGCTCCAAGCAACCGATTCCATCGTCCGTGAGGACGAACATCCGGGCACTGGACGGATCCGAGATACCCGATCTGAAGAAGCATCCGAACCTGAACCCGTCTTCCGGTTCCCTTCCCGCATTCCGCATGCCTCCAGGAACGGACTTCAAGGTAACGGTCGACAACTCGGCGAACGACCAACCGCTCAATCTCTTCGCCAACACCTTCTTGGCAGACGGCACAGTGTTGGATTCCGCGCCACTGGTTCCTGCAGGGGCCACGATGACCCTCGAGGTCCGGGCCGGACAGCGTTCGGTTTCGGTGTCTTCGGACAAGCAGACCGTGGCTCGCTACCTTCAGGCGGCCGTGGAACGACAGGGAGATGACTACAACGCCTGGTTCGTAGCGGATTGGAAAGACAAGGGGTCCGCATCAGCGCCATTCACGCTCACCGAAGCCGATGGCGTGGCTGAGTACAGCGTCGGTGGGACCGGCGACGTACGAGTGAATGTCATCACCCAGCGGATTCGGTCTAAAGGGACCGTGCCGGCGGCGCACACGGATAGATCAGTGGTGCTGCGGCCCGGTGACAAGCTCCGCATTGACATCACCGAGTGGACCGGCGACGGCGGCGTTCCCGAACTCATTCTCCAGGGAGCAGACGGGTCGAGTCGCAACGTGACGATGGATCGTGGTCTAGGACCGAAGGCGAACGTCGTCGATCCTCAGCCAGCTTTGTAGCGATAGCCACCTAGCCAAGCGGGGCTTGGCCAGCCAGATGCTCAAAAACGACGCTGGTTTGCGTGGATTCGATATCCGCATCGGTGGACAGATTGCCGGCGACGAACGTTCGCAAGCCCTCGGTATTCGAAGCGACGATATGGATGA
>CAZWIW010000169.1:0-2245 GCA_964634545.1 uncultured Rubrivirga sp. | reverse complement strand
AGGGGTGCCCCTTGATCGATTCTGGGAACGCGCGGGATTTGGGAGGTAGGCCCGAAGGGCCGGACGGGTCCCACCGCCACCGCCATCGAGCAAGGGGTACCTCGTCAGGGGTGCCCCTTGATCGATTCTGGACGCTGCTACCCGTCCGTGGCAGCCCTCTTCTCGCCCTCGTAGACGCTCACACCTCCGCCTGCGCGCTTCGCTGCATAACAGGCATCATCGGCCAGCCGAATAACTTCATCAACGCCGACAGCCCCTTCCGGGCCGATCTCGGAGACTCCGATGCTCACACCGACGCGCATCTCACCAGCCACAGAGTCGACCTCTACCGCACGCACGAGAGCCTCAAGGTTCTCAGCGATGATCCGTGCTTGTTGCTTATCGCAATTGTTCAAGATGATGGCGAATTCATCGCCACCTAACCTTGCTACCGAGTCTCGGCTACGCACGCTGGTCGTCAGCGCCTCAGCCACTAGCGTCAGCACGCGATCGCCAGTCTCGTGTCCTGCAGTGTCGTTTACTGACTTGAAACCGTCCAGGTCGACAAATAGCAAAGCACTCTTTTCATCTTCGATCTTCGACCGAGTGCAAACTCGCTCCAACTGGTCGAGGAAAGCTCGTCGGTTCAGTAGACCGGTCAGATGGTCAGTCCGGGCCTCCTGGCTCGCTTTCATCGCTTGGCGGGCAGCCGTCCTTTCCAGACCCGTGACAAGAAGCACGAAGGCCTGCAGCAAGAACAGCGCGATCAGGCCGCCAACGTCGATGAGGGCTGAGACTTCGCGACTTTCCGTCGCGAGTGAGCCACTTGTTGGGACGACTTCCACTTGCCACGTGCGGCCATAAACATCGAACGGTGTACTCGTGACAGGAGATTCCGCAGCCGTTGTCAAGTCCTCAGACGTTTCATCGACCGAAGGTCGGACGGCGACCAATTCGTCTTCGACATCATCGGATACGTCGTAGAGTCGGATCTCCACGTCGTCCCAGGATGAGTCGATGAACGTGTCTGTTAGCAAGTCACCAAGGCGGTACACCCCAACCGCGAAGCCCGACAGCACACCGGATTCGTACACCGGCACCAGAGCCAACATTCCGGATTGGGAACCTGTTTCTTGGACGAGCTCGATTGGGGCGGTCGCCGCCGGCTCACCAAGTTCCCGTGCTCGAGCGATTGCTTCGGCACGAACCGGGTTCGAGTTGATATCGAAACCCAGGGCGGCCCGATTGGTCTCGAGCGGCTCAATGAAGGCGACGGGAACGTACTCCGGTCGAGGTTCGGCCGCGACCAGTTCACCTTCCGGATTTCGCTCGGTGATTTCGAATTCGACCAGACCGTCTTCTGATCGCAGAACTTCCTCGAAAGATTGCCGATCAGTCTCAGTGACCAGTGGGTTCCATGACATCGCTTGGAGGTTCGGGTACCTCGAGAGCACTCCTTGCGTGAAGCTACGGAACTCCTCTGCAGTGACTTCTTCAGACGATTGGAAGAAAGTGGCTAGACCTTCCAAGACTTCCTGTTGGACCGCAACACTGCGTTCAAGGTCATTTGCCGCGCCGGCGGCCAGCCGGTCTAGCCGAAGACTTCGTTCTTGCTGTTCCTGGCTGCTTACTTGAAAAAAGAGTGTGATGAATATGGCTACAGCGATGAGCGCTGGGAGGGCAACGCGGATTCTTCGACCAACCCACACTGGCCGCTGTGTCGGAACCAACATGAGAAACAGGGGCGCAAAAACAACGACCCCTATTGAGTCACCGGCCCACCAAGTGAGCCAAGCGATCGCTGCCTGATCCGCTGATAGGAGACCTGTGCCCGCTTGTGCGGCAGTCGCGATGGATGCGCTGACTAAGGCAGCAACCGGTCCAGCCAACACGAGAAAAGTGATGATGGAGCGTGCGTCGGCAAGTCCGGCGTTACGCCCGATGGAGCGGGTGACCATGACGGCACCCGCAAGAGCCGCGAGGGCGGCACCGACTCCAACCAAGAGTACGACGGTGAGTCCGGCGGGTGTCAGGTTGTCACCGCGCGCCAACGTGACAGCGTTGGCCACAATCGATCCAGCCAGGATGCCGGGAAATAGTCGCCACCCCCATGCATAAACAGCGGCGAACGCCAGCCCGGCCGCAGGCCACAAAGGTGCAGCAAGCCCTGCGAATTGGCCCACTGAGAGCGTGATGATGCCCAGGGCTGAGTAGCCGACCAAGACAACGGCATTGCGTGCAACTAGGGCTGCGATTGGTTTCAGTG
>CAZWIW010000168.1:0-2271 GCA_964634545.1 uncultured Rubrivirga sp. | reverse complement strand
GCTGGTTGGCTGCTACCGCGCCCGAGCCGACGGCTCCCACCACGTGGTCGTGGCCAGTCACCGTAACCGCCGCGGCGAGCAGCGCGCTCGGCACCGCACCGGTGACCGGGCCAAGCGAGGTGCCGGCATTCACGAACGGCGGGATGAAATTCCCCGTTGCTCCGAGTAGATCAAGTGCCGCACTCCAAGGTTCACCTGATTGATCCCAGAAGGCCGTTCTTGATGCCAGCGACGGCTCCGTAGCCATCACGGACGTGAGCCTGAATCCGATGTATTCCTGGGCGTTCAGCCACACATCGTCGGCGCCGATCTCAAACCCTTGGCTACGCAGCCACAGGACCTTTGAGAGCGAGCACTCGGCCTTCAGCGCCAAACCGGTGACCCCGCTGAATTCGTCACGCATCTGCTGCGGCAGTGCCTGCAATTCCTCGGCTCCGCGCTGGTCGAACCAGGCGAATGCTTTATGCCGGGGACGACCGTGCGCGTCGACGATCACACCCGTTTCGGCCATTCCGGTGATGCCGATGCCGACGACGGTGGACCCGCACTCCGATGCCACCTTGGCCAACAGGCCGATCACGTCGTCAGCGAGGACGTCCGCATCGATGTCCGTCTCACCGCCGGGACCCACGTCCCATCGGGTACGCACATTGCCTTCAGCAAGAATCCGCCCGTCGAGGTCGATTGCCGCCGCCTTGGCAGAGGTAGTCCCCACGTCGACGCCGAGCACCGCAAGATCGCTCATCGCACGGCACCCCCCGCGGTGACCGACCGGTTCGACGGCTGCAGTTCGCCTGAGCCGCGCTCAATCAAGCGCATCTGCAAAAGGTCATCCTCGGTCGACTGTGGCATACCGGAGATGCGTGCGCGCAGTCGCTCGACGGAGCGGCGTGCCAACAACCGTGGACTGTGGTCGATGACCGTGACCGCGGGCTGAACCAGATCTGCCAGTTCGACGTCGCCGAAGGACACCAGAGCCACATCACGCCGATCAGCCTCGTGCAGCGCCTTGACCACACCTACCGAGGTTTCCGAACGGGCGCTGAAGATCGCAGTCGGTGGTTCGTCCAGTGCGAGTAGAGCCAGCGTCGCCCGGTAAGCGTCGTCAGCCCGGACGCAGTTCAGCGCTTCTAGGCTGAGATCAACGTTAATACCACTGTCGGCGAGAGCGTCCCGGTAGCCCTCGTGGCGGAATTTGGACGTCTTGATGGCGAGTTCATCGGCGACAATGGCCACCCGCCGGTGGCCGTGCCCGATCAGATGCTCCACTGCCCGCTTCGCCCAGCCGCGATCATCCACGCGGATGGCTCCGGCCCGCAGACCCTCGGGCTGACGGTCAAGGAACACCAGGGGCGTGCCAATCGTTTCCACGAACGAGTAGTCGGCGAGGAACGGTGTAACGATGACGCCGGAAACTCGGCGTGCCAACAAGCCGTGGATCACCTGCAACTCTTGGTCCGGCTCACGGAAGTTGGTGGCGACGAGAAGCTTCGTTCCGTGTTCGAAGACCGCCCGCTCGATTTCTTCGATCATGCTCGCGAAGAAGGGGTCACCAATGGTGGGGACGACGATTGCGATCGTCTCGTCGACGCCCTTGCGCAGCGACCTCGCAAGCACGTCCACCTGGTATCCGAGATCGGTCATGGCCTGCTGCACCCGGGCCCTGGTGTCGTCGGCCACCCGCGCATCGCCATTCAACACTCGAGAAGCTGTCTTGGGACTCGTGCCCGCGCGGCGGGCAACATCTGAAAGGCGTACCGGCTTGCGCTGCATCACGCCCTCACCCCGCCCGGCGCCTCTATGTTCAAGGTGGTGGCCAGTTGGCGAACCCGAACCGGATCCACACCACCGGCGCGGACGCCTTCGCAGGATGTCGCTGCGCAGGCCACCCCGAACCCGACAGCGGAGCGCCAATCGATCTCGCGCCCGGCCTGTAAGTCTTCGTGCCAGCTCATCGCCAAGCCGGCCACAAACGAATCGCCGACTTCCAGTGTACCATTCTGAACCAAGATGTTGGCGACAATACCTTTGCCTTTGTCAACCCGTGCTTCGAGCACAACGCCGTCGGCTCGTCGATCGGGATTGGCTTTGAGTTCCATCAGTTCGGCTTCAATCAGTACTTTGTCCAGCAGTTCCGGAATCCCTTCACCGGTCTTGGCTGAAACTTCGGCTGCCTGATTCTTTCCGCCGTATTCTTCAACAATTACATCATGCTCGGCAAGCTGTTGCTTGATCTTATCCGGATTGGCACCCGGCTTATCAATCTTGTTA
>CAZWIW010000167.1:0-2294 GCA_964634545.1 uncultured Rubrivirga sp. | reverse complement strand
GGGGTCAAGGTGCCCATCGGCTCGAGGAGGTCACCGGAGGGGCCGATGTCACCGAGTACGTACACACCTTCTCGAGCGTCCGCTACTTTGCGTGCGATCTGGGCAGCTGCCTTGTTCAACTCGATCACGCGATCTTCCAGACCGTGCATCTGCAAGCGCGGCCGGCTCCCACCGAAGGTGTTCGTGGTGAGGAGTTGCGCACCGGCATCGGCGTAGCCACCGAGGATGCGGGTGATTTCCTCCGGCTTCTCGACATTCCACAACTCGGGCGCTCCACCGTCGTCTAGACCAGCGCTTTGCAGCATCGTCCCCATGGCGCCATCACCGACCCGTAGACCTCCGGAGCGGACAGATTCGAGTAATCCAGCCATGTGCATCCCATCGTTTGCGTGGTGAGCGTTCATACTTGCACATCCTTGGCCATGAAACGGCGTTGCAGCGCTACGGCTGAAAACGTTCCGTTGTCTCAGTCACATCATGTGGATCATCAAGTCTCGCCAGTCGCACGCGCCCGCGAAGGAAGAGCAGTGCCATCGCGATGATCAACATCACAGCTCCCGCAAGAAGGACGGTGATTCGTGGGCCGATCAGATCTGCGAGCCAACCCTGCACAAGTCCCCCTGTGGGTGCCGCGACCGTAAAGACCATCATCCGCAGGGCAAGCACGCGCCCGCGGAATGGATCGGCGACGATCATCTGCCCCGCGGTGTTGATTGTTGCAACCACCGCCAAGAAGCACGCCCCAATAACCACGAGAGAGATCAACCCGATCGTGTATCCGGGAGCGAGAGCGAAGACCATGAGCATTGCGCCGTAGACGATCAACCCTGTCCCGGCGACGACGCTGAGGCGTGGCGCAAAGCGACTCCCACCCACCAGCGGTGCAGCGGCGAAGGCGCCCACACCCAAGGCGGCGTTCATCAAGCCGAGTTGGACAGGACCCACCTCGAACACGGCGCCGGCGAAAACCACGGTGAACGAGAAGACCGGGTTACCGAAGAATCCGACGACGAACGCAACGATCAACGCCATCATGATCCCTGGCTGGGTCCCGATGTAACGGATGGCTGAGGAGATCTGCTCGACGAATCCGACCGTGCTTCGCTGAACCACCACGCCCCTCCCGGCGCGTACCGCAAGCAACGCGACCACGATGCATAGGTAGGAGATGGCGTTGAGTCCGAAGGCCCATGCCGGTCCGAGTGTGGCGAGCAGGAGGCCACCAACGGCTGGGCCGATGGCGCGGGCGGCGTTGAACTGCAGCGAGTTCATCGTGACCGCAGATAACAGGTACTCGCGCGGCACGAGATCGTGAACGAATCCCTGCCAACTGGGCATGCTGACGCCGTTGATGGCGCCAACCACGGCGACCAGCGCCAGCAGCAGACCCGGCTCGCGGACATCAAGGGTCCAAGCCAACCAAATCAGTCCGGCGCCGGCGCCCATGGCGGTTTGCATCACGAGTAGGACGCTGCGCCGCGAGTACTGATCGGCCACCGATCCACCGAGTGGACTGAAGGCGAACATCGGAAGGAACTGCGCCGCTACGGCCGCACCCACCCACAGTGCACTGCCCGTCAACTGAAACAAGACGTAGGGCAATGTCAGATTGAGAACCCAGGTACCAGTGTTCGAGATCAGCGCACCGATCCAGAAGATGCGGAAGTCACGGAAGCGGAAAGCCTTCATCGCGCGGGCAAGCCACCTGCTTCCACTTCCCCGATCACTCCAGGAACGCTCTTCTTGCCATGTACCCAACGCCGAAACATCGGAGTCAGCGAACCCATGGCCACTGGCATGAGCACGAGCAATGCGACAGTGCCAGCCCCCCACGCACCACCGAGGGCGAATGCGATCGCGAGGATCACAGCATCGAACAGCAACCTCGACAACCACAGCGAGATCCCGAAGCGCTCGTGCACAGCGCGCACGATCTGGTCATAGGGGTTGGCCCCGAGATCGGATGCGAGGGTGGCAACTACCCCTCCGGCGAACAGGGCGAAGCCAACGATCCATAGAACGATCCGCAACGCAATGGACCATTCAGCAGGCGACCAGCCAACGAGGTCGAACACCACGAGGTTCCACAGATCGACCACCGCACCGACCCCGATGAACGCCACCGGCGTTCCCCAGCCGGGCGGCGAGCCCAACATCCAAGACCCGATCAAGAACAGGACGGAGATGACGATGATCAGAGTGCCAACGGTCAACCCGGTGATCTCAGCCGAACCGGCGATGAAGGCATCCAATGGCGCAACACCCCACCCGGCAGCCAACATCCACGCAAGGCC
>CAZWIW010000166.1:0-2335 GCA_964634545.1 uncultured Rubrivirga sp. | reverse complement strand
GGTCTGTCGCAATTGCACCAGTTGCGGGGGCGTGTGGGGCGGGGGCGAGAACGCGCATACGCGTATCTGCTTTACGACCCGAACAAGGCGATGACCGAGACCGCGCACGAACGGCTAGCGACGATCGCTCAGCGCAGCGACCTGGGATCGGGCATGCAGATCGCCTTGAAAGATCTGGAGATCCGGGGCGCCGGGAATCTGCTCGGTGGCGAGCAAAGTGGGCACATCGCCGATGTTGGATTCGACTTGTATGTCCGGCTTGTGGGCGAGGCGCTGGCCGAACACAAGGCAGGTTCTGGTCAGGGTGAGTCGGATACGGCCGAGGTGAAGGTCGAGCTGCCGATTACCGCCCACTTGCCGGAGGACTACGTACCGGCAGAACGGCTGCGCCTAGAGGCCTATAAGCGGCTCGCGGATGCCCATACCGACGCCCAGGTCGATGAGGTGGCCGCTGAGCTCCTCGATCGATACGGGACCCTTCCGCCGGCTGCCGAAACGCTGGTGGAGGTGGCTCGCCTGCGGGTGCATTGCCGGCAAGCGGAGGTGAACGAGGTGATCGCCCAAGGTAATGGGATTCGGCTGCATCCGGTGGACCTCCCGGAATCGGCGCAGATGCGGCTCACCCGCCTATACCCGCGGACCACGCTGAAACCGGCGGTACGTACGATCATCGTGCCGCGACCGACCGCAGGTAAGGCGATCGGAGCGGCGCCGTTGAAGGACGACGAGCTCATCGCCTGGGTGAACGAACTGCTCACGGTGATCTCCGGACGGTCTGAAGCGAGCGCTGCGACACGTGGCACGGATGCTGGTCGGGTGTAGGAGCGCACAAATGCTGAGTTGGGAGTCGGGCATGGGTAACAGGCGGCAGTTGGCGATCGCGGGGTTGGCGGTCGCGGGCCTGTTGATCGCCGGATGCGGCGACGTCTCGCCGGGTGCGGCAGCCGTGATCGGTGACGACCGAATTTCCGAAAGGGAATTGACCAAGCAGGTAGAGCAGGTGCTCGAGGCCCAGGGGCGTGCCACGGATGCCGCCTCTGAAGCGCTCGTAGTGACCACTCTCGATCGCATGATCACCACCAGCCTGGTCGAGCAACTAGCCGAACGCGAAGGAGTGGAGGTCACCCAAGGGGAACTCGACGCCACACTCGCCAACTACGCCGAAGCTTCCGGTGGGCAGGATGCGTTCGAAGAGACTTTGCTTCAGCAGGACCTCGCTCCCGATGACATCCCGGAGATCATCTTGGTGAACATCCTGGCGCAGAAACTCGGCTTCGCGCTTGATCCCCAGGGCTCACCGGAGAGCCAGTCCGCCGCGATCTTTAACGCGGTTACCGAGTTCAGCCAAGAGGTCGGCACGGAGGTCAGCCCGCGCTATGGCACCTGGGATGCAGTCAACTTGGCCGTTGCGGGGGCACCCGACGACCTCTCCACCCCGGCTACGCCGTAACTGCTGCGATGGCGCAGCGCGGTTCCCGCATCCTCGAGCTCGTCGAGGTGATGGACCGGCTTCGTTCGCCCGGCGGCTGCCCGTGGGATGCCCGGCAAACGCATCGAAGTCTCGTGGAGTACCTCGTCGAAGAGGCATACGAGACGCTCGAAGCGATAGAGGCCGAGGACGATGCTGGACTGCGCGAGGAACTCGGAGACCTGCTGTTGCAGGT
The DNA here is from genome assembly GCA_964634545.1 of uncultured Rubrivirga sp. Classification (GTDB taxonomy): domain Bacteria; phylum Actinomycetota; class Actinomycetes; order S36-B12; family S36-B12; genus S36-B12. The sequence continues at coordinate 671 of CAZWIW010000166.1, read as the reverse complement.
GGTTTTCCATGCGCGGATCGCGCAGGAGAACGCCGATCATCCATGGGACATCGACGATGTAGCCGGCGGCATCGTCGACAAATTGATTCGTCGACACCCGCACGTATTCGCTGACACAGATGCATCGACCGCCGAACAGGTCGAAGCCAACTGGCACGCCCTCAAGGCGCAAGAGAAAGGTCGCTCGTCAGTAACCGAAGGGATTCCCGAGAAGCTGCCCGCTTTGCTGCGGGCCGCGAAGGTGGAATCGCGCAGCGCGTCACTCGGTGATCGAATTCCCGAACCGGCGCTGTCTGAAACTGCGGAAGCAGTTGCGGCATCAATCGCCGATGAACGCCAGTTCGGGGATCTGCTGCTAGCGCTCGTTCGTGTCGGTCGGGAGCGTGAGTGGGACGCCGAAGCGGCGTTGCGTGATGCGGTTCGGGCACGCATGGACGAAATTCGAACCCTGGAGAGCGAGAGCGAAAGTCGATGAACGAAGCAACCACCGAGTTTCGCGCCCTTGCGGAGAAGTGCATCGATCAGGCGCTGGCAGCCGATCCAGTCGAAGCGACCTGGATGGGGGATCACCGATTCGATGACCGGCTCCCCGAACTGACTGCGTCCGCTCTGGATGATCGGGCCCGTTCCATCGACGATCAACTCACCGCGATCGATGCCATCGATGATGT
>CAZWIW010000165.1:1282-2350 GCA_964634545.1 uncultured Rubrivirga sp. | reverse complement strand
GTGCATCCTGCTCGATCACCAGTTTCTCGATTTCAGCAGCGTTCGCCGCCGGCGCCACGAGTAGAAAAGCCACCGCGATAACCGCAGCCGTGAGTTTCTTCGATGTTTTGAACACAGTTGGTTCTCACTTCCTTCGTGATGGAGGCGCCGCTGAGAACCTGCGCCATGTCGAAGTGTGAAGTGTGTCGTGAGCAGCACCCCTGCAGTAGTGCGAGTCCAGCCCATCAGGGCACCATGTTCGGTTTACCGAAGGTGCAGTCGATGGGAAGTCCCACAACTGCCTGATCATTCAGCGGTGCGTGGTGATCTTGCGGGGGACCGATTTGCGGATCGCTTTGAGATCTATGAACTCCTCGGGACTGGTTTAGTTGGCCGCATCTACCGAGCGTGGGATCGACAGGGTCAGCGTCACGTCGCCCTGAAAATATTGGACAAACCGTTCCGACATATGCCGGGCCTGAGCGGCTTCGCCGGCGCCTTTCCCATGGCCCCCCTTCTGCGCCGCGAGAGTCGCCTGCTCGAGCAACTCCAGCACCCAGGCATCTGCGGCTATCAAGCCTCGGGCGAAATCGACAACAGCCCGTGGCTAGCCATGGAATACATCGACGGGGGCCTACTGCGAGATCGCGAAACCCCCATCTTGGCTCCGGAGCTCCTGCACGTCGTGCGCGGAGTGTCCGCGCCCTTGATCTACCTGCATTCCGCCGGGTATGTGCACCGGGATGTGACCCCGAGCAACGTCGGATTTCGCAGCAATGGGACGCTCGCACTGCTGGACATCGGGCTCGTGCAACGAACTTTCTACAGTCCGGAGTTCGCGATACAACGCGTCATGGGATCACCGGGATACTCGCCACCGGAATGCCATCGACCAACAGCATTCGATATCGCTCTCACACCCCGCGCCGATGTTTTCTCCCTTGGGCGGCTCCTGGAATGGATGATCGCTGGCCCGGACATGCGCGTGCACCCTGACGCACCAATGCCGGCATCCCATTCCCCAATCTCAGGGGTTGTTCAACGAGCCACGTGCGTCGATCCGGAACTTCGATACCCGGATATCCCTAC
>CAZWIW010000165.1:0-1272 GCA_964634545.1 uncultured Rubrivirga sp. | reverse complement strand
CGCTGCTAGGCGCCTGCGAGTTGGCGCTTGGCTAACTCAGCGAACACACCGGCTTGCGTCATCAGCTCATCGAATGTGCCCTGCTGCACCAGCGTCCCGCGATCCATGACCAAGATGTGCTCAACAGCCTCGAGGGTGGAAAGCCGCTGAGCGACGATCACCTTCGTCCCCGGCATCTGCTCCAAAGCCCGCGTTACCGACGCCTGGGACACGTTGTCCAAGGCGCTTGTTGCCTCGTCAAGAAGCAGTACGTCCGGCCGCCGGGCCAGGGCTCGCGCCACCAGAAGCCGTTGGGCTTGACCTCCAGACAATGTCATCGGGCTGACAATGGTGTTCATCTTCATAGGCATGGCCTTGATGTCATCGGCGATATTGGCTTGCTCGGCGACCACCCAGGCCATGTCTTCATCGATGTCAGCGCCCCCGCCGATGTTGTCCAGGATCGATGCATTGTTGATCTGACCGCCTTGAACCACCACGCCAAGTCGCTTGCGCATTTGCCCGGCATCGATACTCCGGACGTCATGTCCGTCGATCAGCAACTGCCCGGAATCCGGGTACTCCAGCGCTGAGAGCAGGCGCAATGCTGTCGTCTTACCGGAACCCGACGGCCCGACGATCGCTGTGGTCTTACCCGATTCAATTCGACAACTCAGCCCGTTCAAGATCAACGGTAGATCCTCCAAATACCGGAACGTCACTGACCGGAACTCATAGTCACCACGTAACGTCGTCAGCGCCTGCGCGTCGGGGTCTTCGTCTTGCTCCGCATCCAAGATCGGACGCACCAGGCTCAAGATCGGACCCGCCGCCGCAACAGCAGGCACGGCGGACGAAACCCCGACGATCGCACCTAGTACCGCGCCGAAAGCCGTGGAGAAGGCGATGTACGTGGCGGCGGAAATCGTCGGTCCGGCCTCCCAGGTGAACACACCGATGATCAGGAAGAAGACCATCGTGGACAAGGTGGCAACCAACGCCAAGTATGTCTGCAATTTGCCCGTCAGCATGGTTTGCGCGGCTTGGTTGGTGATCTGGTCTGCCTGCTTCAGTAGTGAGATGTCGGTGAATCGTCGCTCGGCACCGGCAACGCGGATCTTGCTGATGCCACTCACCAGTTGGACGAACCAAGCGGTGGCCGCCTGTTGTGAGGAGTTAGCAGTCCTAATCAACGTCGACATTTGCCGCGTTAGCCACACCATGAACAATGCCGTGATCACGAAGATGGCGAAGGCAGCGATCCCTAGAAAGTACAGAAAGCTGTCGGCCGAC
>CAZWIW010000164.1:0-2368 GCA_964634545.1 uncultured Rubrivirga sp. | reverse complement strand
AAGGCGGTAGCGCGGGTTCGAATCCCGTCGGGGCTACGAGTGAGGGCCCTCCCAGCAGGGAGGGCCCTCATGCTTGCTCGCGTAGACTTCGCACTCGCATTGATCATCACGAGCACGGCCACAGGCAACACCCGCTACTTGGAGGCTTCCGTGGGACGCACCCTCGCCGAGAAGGTCTGGTCCGACCACATCGTCCGATCCGCCGAGGGTGAGCCGGATCTGCTCTACATCGACCTGCACCTGGTCCATGAAGTCACCAGCCCGCAGGCCTTCGATGGTCTGCGCAACGCCGGTCGTCCGGTGCGCCGCCCGGATCTCACGCTGGCCACCGAGGATCACAACATCCCCACCATCGACGTCGACAAGCCGATCGCCGACCCGGTTTCCCGAGCCCAGGTAGAGGCGCTGCGCAAGAACTGCGCGGACTTCGGAGTGCCGCTGTACTCCCTGGGCAACATCGAGCAAGGGATCGTGCACGTGGTCGGCCCGCAACTGGGCTTGACCCAACCCGGCATGACGATCGTGTGCGGGGATTCGCACACCAGCACCCACGGTGCATTCGGCGCTTTGGCCTTCGGTATCGGCACCAGCGAGGTCGAGCACGTGCTCGCCACCCAGACCCTGCCGCTCAAGCCCTTCAAGACGATGGCGATCAACGTCGAAGGCGAATTGCCCGAGGGCGTCTCGGCGAAGGACATCATCCTGGCCGTGATCGCCAAGATCGGGACCGGCGGCGGACAGGGATATGTCCTGGAATACCGCGGCTCGGCCATCCGATCGCTGTCGATGGAAGGCCGGATGACCATCTGCAACATGTCCATCGAGGCCGGCGCCCGCGCCGGGATGGTGGCACCGGACGAGACGACCTTCGACTACGTACAGGGCCGTGAACACGCACCCAGCGGTGATGAGTGGGACGCAGCAGTTGCCTACTGGCGCACGCTTTTCACCGACGACGACGCTGTCTTCGACGCCGAGGTCACCATCGATGCCTCCACCCTGTCGCCTTTCGTGACCTGGGGCACCAACCCCGGCCAGGGGCTGCCGCTGAGCGCTTCGGTGCCGTCCCCGGACGATGCCAAGGACGAGGTCGACAAGGTCGCGATCGAGCGTGCGCTGGAATACATGGATCTCACGCCGGGCACACCGCTGCGCGATATTCCGATCGACACCGTCTTCATTGGATCGTGCACCAACGGTCGGATCGAGGATCTGCGGGTCGCTGCGGACATCCTGCAAGGGCAGCAGATCGCTGAGGGGATGCGCCTGATGGTGGTGCCGGGCTCTGCGCGCGTGCGGCTGCATGCCGAAGCCGAGGGCCTGGATCAGATCTTCATCAACGCCGGAGCCGAATGGCGAGGGGCGGGCTGTTCCATGTGCCTGGGCATGAACCCGGACAAACTCACCCCGGGAGAGCGCAGTGCCTCCACCTCCAATCGCAACTTCGAAGGCCGGCAAGGTCCCGGCGGTCGAACCCACCTGGTGTCTCCGGCGGTAGCCGCTGCGACCGCCATCACCGGACATCTGGCTTCGCCAGCGGATCTGGCCTAACGGCCAAGGGACGAGGAGACTTCGATGGAACCGTTCGTGCGCCACGCCGGCACCGCCGCGCCACTGCGCCGCAGCAACGTCGATACCGATCAGATCATCCCGGCCGAGTACCTCAAGCGGATCACCCGCGATGGTTTCGAGGACGGCCTGTTCTCTGCCTGGCGCAAGGATCCGGAATTCGTCTTGAACAAGCCCGAGTACGAGGGTGTCAGCATCCTGGTGGCCGGACCGGACTTCGGCACTGGCTCCTCACGCGAGCACGCGGTGTGGGCTCTGCAGAACTACGGCTTCGCCGTGGTGCTGTCCTCGCGCTTCGCGGACATCTTCCGCGGGAACTCCGGCAAAGGCGGATTGCTGACCGCGCAGGTCGACCAGGAGGTCATCGAGCGGCTTTGGGACATGATCGAAGCCGATCCCACCACCGAGGTGACGGTCGACCTCGATGCCCGGACGGTGACCGCCCAGGACCTGCAGGCCGACTTCGATGTCGATGACTATGTGCGTTGGCGGTTGATGGAAGGCCTCGATGACATCGGGATCACGTTGCAGTACGCGGATGAAATCTCCGAGTTCGAGTCTGCGCGACCGGCTTTCAAGCCGGTCACCCAGTAACCGCCGACACCGAATTTGGGTCCCGGACCTAGCCCGGTGGGTGTGACCGAAATCCCTTGCAGCGCAACATGAATCACCGGCGCGCCGAATCGCGAAAATGCCTCTCGAACATTAGGTTTCAGGTGTCGGCCAAACGGTCGATTACTTGAGCCCTCCGGAGGGGTAACACTCGTGAACAAAGCAGATCTGATCGACAACGTGTCCG
>CAZWIW010000163.1:0-2390 GCA_964634545.1 uncultured Rubrivirga sp. | reverse complement strand
AGGGGACGTCGTTGTTGGTTCTGTAGGTGTGGAAAGCAAGAACGAGCCAGAGGGTTCCAGCTAGGAGAACTCCCGGTGGGTTGACCATGACGAGCCAGCCCATGGTGGTACCGGCGAGCGCGGCGGAGGCTAGTGGATGTTTGTTGCTGGTGGCCAGGGCGATGAGGATCGCTGTGCCGGCTAGCACGCTGCCCGTCAGGTAGGAGTTACCCAGGTAGCTGAGGAGCACCGTGGAAGTGGTGACCCCGGTAGCCAGCCATGCTGCGATCCACGCGCTGGTGTGTCGCCGGGTGATGGCGTAGGCGCTCACGGTTATCGCGGTGGTGAGCAGGAACTTGTAGGCCAGGAAGCCCGGGAAGGCGCCGAGCAGGCTGGTGAGTAGGCCGACAGGGGCGATGTAGCCCAGACGCGTCCAGTAGTAGCTGGTGTAGGGAGCGCGGTCTGTGACGTCGTCGCCGAAGAGCGCGAGGGTGGCGTAGAAGCTTGAATCGGGGGTGTCTAGTCCGGACCAGCGTTGGGCGATTGTGGTGATGGCAACAGCGATGCTAAGTGGGATGACAAGAGCAAGGAGACGGTGACGAATAGGGGCCTGATCGCTACCACTGCTCACCGGAGTGCCCGAGGACAATGAAGCCACGAGCCTCACGGTACCGACTCGAAGGCACCAAGGAAGTCACGTGATTGCCAGTAGAATCCCGCAGTGCGCGAATCATCGGTAGCTGAATCGCGGCAATCTGAAGTTGGGTGGGGACTTACTGCCGCCGGGATTTCTTTCACGGCGCTGGTTGCAGGAGTCGTAGCGCTGGCAGTAAATAACCTCGGAAACCGGTACTTCTGGACCGATGAATCCTCATCGCTCTATACATCCTTGGGTTGGCCTGGGGTTGGTGAGCGGGCGGGCAGTCTCGCGGGGGCGTGGAATTGGACCATCGAGACGCACGTCGAGCCCGGTCTCTACAACATGCTGGAGCGTTTTTGGGCCCTTGGTGCCGGGACACACATCACAACACTTCGGCTTTACCCCTTTCTCTTCTTTCTGATTTACCTTGGTGCACTCATAGGGCTCGGTCGACTCATTCGAGTTCCTTGGTTTCTGATTGCGGGCGTTGTTGGGTTGATGTTGTTGGAGAACATCACGCCGTACTACACCGTGGAATTGCGTCCGTCGTCAGCAGGCCTTGCGGCCTCGGTCGTGATTCCCATGTTGGGCCTGCTGCTCTTGAAACGTCCGCACTGGCGGATGCTCTTGGTGTTTCTGGGAGCCTTCATGTTCATCGGCTCGATGCAGTACAACAGTTTCCCCCTCGAAGCCGCAATGGGCGCCGTGCTCCTCTTCTTCGCCCTGGCTCGCTACCAAGGAACGGAACGGGTGGTACTCGCCGGTGCTGGGCTCTTCGCCTTGCTGTGGCTCCCTGTGGTGTACGTCGTGACGCGTGGAAACCCGCTGGCCATTAACGAGGAAGAAAGTTTGGAGGCGATCTCCGGGTTGTTGATTCCCAATATGGGATTTGCCGAGGTAGCGAACCTCCTTCAACAAAATCTTCTCAGCCCGACGGCACTTCCTCGAACGATCTTTCTCCTCATTTTGCCGGTCATGTGGATAACTCGACGATGGCCAGGGCTGTGGTCGGCGTCCAACCCGCGGGTGCTTTACGTCAATTTCCTCTGGGCATTCGTTCTTGTGGCAACGGTAGCCACGGCTGCCATCGGATTCCTCGGTGTGATGCCGTGGATTGTGGGGACCCGGTGGTCGATTGCCGAAGTGGGGCTCATCGGGGTAAGCCTGCTCGGTTTAGCGGGGATTGTTGTTGAACGCGGCCTCTTGAGATGGAAGCCCGTGGCTGCTGTTGCTATGGCGGCAACCGTTCTGATTTCGGGACTTGCTGGATACCGCCTCCTGACATACGAACGGTTCCCTGGCTTCAATTGGAATCCAGTGCTGGCGGTCATGCTGGACGGAGAACCTGGCAGATCGGTTGTCGATACGGAGCTTTATCCGGACTTGAGATATTGGATCGAATTGAGTGGGGACTACAACCAGTTCCAACCCGATTGGGTTGCTCACCAGGTGCAAACCACCTCACAGTTCTTTGCTGCCGATGCATCCAGTGTCCAGGAATTCCTCGATTCGAATAACGATCGGCTCTTGATCGGAGATGCCTCGTTGATCGAGCAGTCAGGGATGCAGATTCCAGCTGATGTTGAGATCGTTAAGGTCCCAACGTGGGGTGATTACGGTGGAGACGCTCCGGCGCAGCCGGTCTTGCTTGTCCGCGATCGTTGATCAGTCTCGGTTCTTCAGCATTCCTCGCCATGTGGGAAGCAACTTCGTCAGGTTCACGGCGTTGTGTGCAACCCGCATATTGCTGGCGGAGGACTTCCGGTCGTAA
>CAZWIW010000162.1:0-2451 GCA_964634545.1 uncultured Rubrivirga sp. | reverse complement strand
GAACGTTCAGTATCTGGCGCGATGCGAAGGCGATCTCGGACTTCGCCTACCGCCGACCCGCGCATGCTGAAGTGGTGCGACGCACGCACGAACTCAATTGGTACGCCGAGGAGATGTTCACCCGTTTCCAGGTACTGGAAGTGACCGGTACCTACGAAGGTGCGCTGGTTTCGGTCTGAGCGCTTTGGATCTTGGCAACGAAGATCGGGATCGATCGCTTGATGTTGCGCTCGTACATCCGATAGGACGACCACGAGTTGCCTAAGCGCTCGTAGATGTCCCGCGCGAGGTCGCCATCTACCTCGGTGAACGTGCACTCAAGGACGTCGTCGTCGATCTGGATCTGTCCTTCAGGATTCGCGCGCACATTGAAAACCCAACCGGGCACCTTCTCTTGGCCCGCGTTGGAACCGGCGATCCCCCAGCCCTGGAAATCCTCGGTTTCCACCGGCACCCCGAGAAGGGGTGTGCGCCGCCATTCACTTGACTTACGGCCAAGGGTGGTGATCCAGACAACCTGTGATCCCCCGGGGAAGCGGCGCATGAGTCGGCCGCCGGAGACCTTGTCCAGGACGCGGTGCGCGATGGTGGTGGCCCGCAGGCCGGTGCCCCAAAAGAGGTCATATGCACGCGAGCCCACGTATGGCACTATATATGGCATGCACCGAACAACTGTGTACCTGCCCGAGGAAATGAAGGCTCGCCTCACCGCCGAAGCGGAGCGGCGCGGGCTCAGCGAGGCGGAGATCATCCGCCGGGCTGTGGATAAGGAGTTGACCCGCAGGCTCACAGGTGCGGGAATCATCACCGAAGCCCCACCTGAGGGGGTGAGCGGACGAAATCTTCATGAGCACATGGAGGGATTCGGGGAAGATTGATCATCGTCGATACCGGAGTGCTGTACGCATACTTTGACGCCCCAGATCAGGCTCATCACGAGTGCGCGCAGCTGCTTCAGGCTGAACGCGACGGAATCGTCGTCAGCCCCTTTGTCCTCGCTGAGCTCGACCACTTCATCGGCAAACACTTCGGAGGGGCCTACCAAGTCCGTGTGCTGGAGGAACTCACCGGAGGTGGTTTCGAACTGCCTGTTATGACACCAGCGGACGTGATCGCGTGTTCTGAGGTAATGGCCCGCTACCCCGATCAACAGATTGGGTTAACCGACGCGTCCTTGGTGGTGCTGGCCGAACGGTACGAAACGCGCCGCATCGGCACCTACGACCGCCGCCACTTTTCGGTGATTCGCCCCATGAATGGTGGTTGGTTCGAGTTGCTGCCGCAGGGCTAGGCTGGCGTTCTTCCCCATTCGCTTTCTCTTACGAGGGATGGAGTGCTCGTGGCTCGCGTCATAGTCGACGTCATGCTCAAGCCGGAGATCTTGGACCCGCAGGGTCGCGCAGTGCAGGGCGCTCTCGGTCGGTTGGGTCTGTCCGGGGTTACCGATGTTCGTCAGGGCAAGCAGTTCGTGATCGACATCGACGGTGAACTCGATGACGCGCGGCGCGCGAAGCTCGAGCAATTGGCAAGTGAGTTGCTCAGCAATCCCGTCATCGAGGACTACCGGATGAGCGTTGTTAGCGACGACGAGGCGGGCGCGTGAGCGCACGGATCGGGATCGTCACGTTCCCAGGTTCGCTCGACGACGCCGATGCTGCACGTGCGGTGAGCGTGGCTGGCGGCACACCCGTTGCTTTGTGGCACGGTGATGACGATCTGAAGAAGGTCGACGCGGTGGTGCTGCCAGGTGGTTTTTCCTACGGCGATTACCTGCGATGCGGTGCGATCGCGCGCTTCGCACCGGTGATGGCGCAGGTGATTGAAGCGGCTAACGGCGGCATGCCGGTGCTGGGAATTTGCAACGGTTTTCAGATTTTGTGCGAAACGCACCTGTTACCCGGTGCGCTGACGCGCAACGATCACCTGCACTTCATCTGCCGTGATCAGAAGCTCCGTATCGAGAACACTTCATCCGATTGGACGCGCGATTTCGCTCCTGGGCAGGAGATCGTGATCCCGTTGAAGAACGGCGAAGGCGGTTACGTGGCCGATGAAACGACGTTGGATCGACTCGAAGGGGAGGGCCGGGTGATCGCCCGCTACCTCGATGTGAATCCCAACGGCAGTTACCGCGATATCGCGGGGATCTGCAATGAGCGGGGCAATGTGGTTGGCCTGATGCCGCACCCGGAGCACGCGGTTGAGGACCTCACCGGACCGAGCACCGATGGCGTGTTCTTCTTCGCCTCTGCGTTGACATCGTTGCTAGCGGGAGCGGATCGATGATCGACACCGTTGGGCGCGCAGAAGAGACACCGGAGGTCGAGCAGCCTTTCGGTGAGTTGGGTCTGAAGCCAGATGAGTATCAGCGGATTCGCGACATCCTCGGCCGCCGGCCCACCAGCAGTGAGTTGGCGATGTATTCGGTGATGTGGAGCGAGCACTGCTCGT
>CAZWIW010000161.1:0-2470 GCA_964634545.1 uncultured Rubrivirga sp. | reverse complement strand
TCGATCACTGCCCTAGGCCCTGGCGCCGGGGCGGCACCCGAGCCGACGGCCACGCCTCCCATTCCTGCGGAGCTGCGCCAAGCGACCACGGCGATGTTGCAACCGGGCATGGTCCCGGCGGTGCTGGGCGGCCCCGGCTCCCAGCAGATCGGCTACAACATCCCCACCGGCGGGCAGGACCCCTATCCGGTGTGCCAACCACCGAACGCCGATCCGGTGATCCCCTCGCTGGATATGACCACGGGCTTCTTCAGCAACATCAACCAAGACGCCGACGAGAACCTGTGGCAACAAGCGATCGTCTACCCGAGCGTGGACGGCGCCCAGGCGAATTGGGCGCTGCTGTCCGAGCAGATCCAACAGGAATGTTCCTTCACCGGGAAAGGCAAGAACGCCGGCGTGGTCATCACCAACGGCGGCGCCCCTGGGGCCGATGCACTGTGGACCAGCTATCAGCGCGGGCCCCGCAACCCCTCGAGCGAGTACACGGTCATCGGACTGTCCGGCGATGCCATCGTCAGCCTGCGATTCAGTGATCTGGTCAGCGCCGATATCACCGCCGACCAGCGCACCGCTGTCGAGACCTTGTGGGCGCAACTGTCCGACCGCTTCGCCGACCGCACGACCCCAAGCGGTGTGCAATCGACCACGTTGTCTATCGCTGAAGCGGCCATGGTGAACCCGGCCGACATCGGCCCCGAAATCCCGGTCGGTACCCCCGACCAAGGCGCGTGGGCGAGCTTCTCGGCGAGCCTGCCGGGGACGGCACCCATAGATCCCTGCGAAGCGCGTTTGGACTTCTTCCCCGGCGGCAACGCTTCCTTCGCATCGAGTTTCGGTGATGACGGCGGGCCGATCATCGAGAACGGACTCATCTACCAGCGGGCGTTCACCTACGACGACGCCGCTGCGGCGAACGCCGCCTGGCAGGACATCGTCACCGAGTTGCCCAACTGCAACCAGCGCTTCGGGAAGCTGTTCAACAAAACCAAGACGGCTAGCCGGACAGTGGCACGCGAGTCCGCCGTCACGGTCGATGGCACCCCGGGTTGGTTCGTTCGGGATTTGAGCACCGAAGGAAGCACCGACAAGGACTTCCGGTGGACCACCCGCAGCTACCAACTGCTGCTCAAGAGCGGCAACGTGATCTCCTGGGTCACCTACGCGAAATCCGAAAAGGGTCTGAAGAATTTCTTCATCGACGAACCACCGATCAACGAACTCGCGGTGCAGTTGATCAACCGGTTCACCGACACCGTGGTGACAACGCCGTAACTAGCCGTGTTCCTAGCCGTGTTGACCAACAGCAAGGGCGACGATCAACAGCCCGGACATCACCAAGAGTCCCAACAGGAACCACGGGATGCGTGCGCGTGATGCCGACGGCAATTCCTCGCGGAAAGTAGTCATCAACAGCACACCGCCCAAGAACGCGGTGCCGATGGCGAGTAGGTACTCATTGGCAGGCGGCAGTAGGTAGGCGGCGAGGAAACCGGCACCTACCGCCGCCATGCCGACCCAGCGTGTTTCGTGCGCGAACTGAGAGGGATGCGCGCGTGCCAACGCACGATCAGCGAGCAGCAAATGGCCACCGAGAACAATGGTGAACAGCACCGCGTAGTCCCACCCGGTGGTCACGAGCGAAGGCAGCGTGTAGGCGTAGATAGCGCTGATCGACGCGAAGGATGCAAGGTGCACACGAAAGCTCGTCTTCGTGGACGCGCGACCTTCCTCCGTGCGCACATCCAAGATGAAGAAGGTCACCATTCCAACCATCGCGGTCAAGAACAGCCCGGCTTCGGTGATCGGCGTGGGCGTGAAGGTGGTGATGTCCAGTTCGCTGAGTTCACGACCGCCGATCGCCAACTCGGGCATCAAGTGCACGAAGATGTAGGCGATCGCGGCGCCGCCACCAACGGAGGCCAGCACGTCCTGGGTCTTGTCCGACAACGTGGAGACCCGATAGGCGAAGAAGTGGGCCCCGGCTAGGGCTGCGGCGAGCACCGCCGCGATCAACCACTCGGCTTCAGACATCAACTCGAACGCTATAGCGTCGCGCTTGTGACCGAGATCGAACGCGCCAGCGTGATACCCGGGGATCGCGTGGTCATTCGCGCTCCCAACTCGATGGAAGTGATCGATCTCGTTCTTACCTACCTTCGCGCAGGGATAGCTCCGGCGTTGATCAGCCCTTCGACAACGAAGCGCGAAGTGCGCGAGATGACCGCCGATATCGAAGCGGCGACGGTTATCGAAGACGCAGCACTCGGGCAGTTGGTGGAGACCGGTGAACTCACGATGCCCGCGGCGATCACCTGTCGCCCGCTGCACTTCACCTCCGGCACATCCGGTCGCCCGAAAGCGGTCTGGAGTGGTTGGTGGTCGGCGCAAACGGCCGCGGAATGGATCGACGACGAGACATCCGCGTGGGGTATCACCGGAGATGACGTCCACTTGGTCTGCGGGCCAC
>CAZWIW010000160.1:0-2537 GCA_964634545.1 uncultured Rubrivirga sp. | reverse complement strand
CGTTGGTCGTGGCCGGAATCCACGCTGAAGTACGCCAATGCCGCGATTCCCGAAGCGATGATTCTCGCTGGCTTCCACACCAATCAGGACAACTTGATCCGGCAGGGGCGTCACGCACTTGAGTGGTTGTGGCAGCTGCAATACGTGGCCGATCGCCTCTCTGTCGTGCCTCACCGCGGATGGATGCCTGGTGATTCGCTCCCGGCATTTGATCAACAGCCGATTGAAGTCGCGGCTCTAGTAGATGCCTGCGCAACGGCCTACGACGTCACAAGTGATCCAGCGTGGTTGGAACGCATCGACCTTGGTCGTCGTTGGTTTGACGGACACAATGATCAAGGCATCGCTATGCATGATCCGGTAACGGGAGCGGGATTTGACGCACTCACCAGCAACGGTCGCAACGACAACAGGGGCGCGGAATCAACGATCGCATTCTTGAGTGTTGATCAGCGGGTGACATCTGTCCTGGTGCGCGCCGCATGATCGAAGTCGAACGGCAATCAATCGAATTGCAGGGCGCAGCTGATCGAGTGCTCGGACGAATGTTCATTCCAGGTGAGGAAGACCTCATTCGCGGTCCTTCGCGGATTCCTGAGGTAGTGCACAGGGTTCTGGAGCTCAAGGAGTCTGACGTTGTTGCTTCTTTGGAAGCTATCGAACGGGACTTCAGCGGCCGCCATCGAGATCTGCGCGAGCAATTCGCCGCACATCATCGCGCTGTGGGTCATCTCATTCCCGCAGAAGTATCTCGGGAGAGGAAACTCCTTATCGGTGCTTATCTCACGCAGGAATACGCCATCGAAGGAGCCGCCTACTTCAATCCGTCGATCGTGCCGCACCCGGATGAACCCGATGCCGAGGCTGGAACGCTGCGATTTGTCATGAGTGTCCGAGCGGTTGGTGAAGGTCACATCTCGACAATTGTTTTTCGTACCGGCCACATTGCTTCCAACGGTGTTGTGAGCGTAGACCCACCATCGCCCTTTGCATCCACCCGCGCTGATCGCAGGACTGTTCTGAGACGACGATTCGTCAGGCAGTCAGCGATCGAGGCGGGAATAGATTGCACCGATCTTGAATTGGTGCTGGGCATGTTGCCTGACAAGTTCACTGCTGAGGATCTTCTCGCCACGATGAGTCAGGTAGACCCGGGTGGGGTACGGAATACGGCCTCCGATGAGTTCGTCGCTGTGATGCAGGAGATCGCCCGGAGTAGTTACGAGGTGGATTTCGCCAAGGATCTGTCACTCAGCGAGCGAGTGCTGTGGCCCACTTCACCGGACGAACGACGTGGGATGGAAGACGCGCGCTTCGTTCGACTTCAAGATAGTGACGAGCCGGTGCGTTATCGGGCCAGTTACACAGCCTTTGACGGAACACAAGTCACTTCCAGGATCCTTGAAACCGACGATTTCCGATCATTCTCTTCGATGATGTTGACCGGACCCGGTTCACAGAACAAAGGACTGGCCTTTTTCCCACGCCGCGTTGATGGGCGCTATCTTGCTTTGTCTCGATGGGATCGAGAATCGATCTCCCTCACAGTGTCCGAGGACAGCTACCACTGGAATGACGTACACAAACTCGAAGCACCCCATCGTCCGTGGGAACTCGTGCACATCGGCAACTGTGGCTCACCCCTGGAACTGCAGGAAGGGTGGCTTGTGCTGACCCATGGCGCTGGTGCAATGCGTCAGTACGCCATTGGTGCCATCTTGCTCGACCGAGCGGATCCGACGAGGGTTATCGGCCGGCTATCGGAGCCACTTCTAAAGCCAACAGAAGGAGAGCGCAACGGGTATGTACCGAATGTGGTCTACTCCTGCGGTGCCGTGGTGCACGGTGATTCGCTGGTAGTCCCGTATGGCATGAGCGACTGGCGAATACGGTTTGCCACTGTTCAGCTGACGGATTTGATATCGGCTCTATCGTGATCGAACCACGTCACATCCACATCAATGCCCGTGAGGTGGGCTTCCTCGTACTGAAACTGCATGTGCACATGTAGCCGGATTACCACGCAATCCTGACAGGTCACAGTGCGTGACAACCTCAGATCTTCGATTCCAGCAGCTTTGCAGGTACTTATTGCATGAGCGAATAACTAGCATTTCTGTCATCAATTGAAGTCACACGACGGTGTTGCTGACCAGTCGGTGACCCTCGTGTGGAGCGCTAAGACTGGTGTGACTTACCTCGGAGGCGATCCAGCACGTCGAGTTGTTGACGAACCGCGAAGCCGACGACGGCTCCGATAATCGCGAAGGGTGCCACATCCATCCCCGCGCCACCGATCAACAGCAACGCGAGCATCGCTGAGGTGAACGGCAACCGGATGATGGCGGTGGCGGCCGCCGCAATCCCCGCGGCGGCAAGAGGGCTGACGGGGGTCCCCGAGAAGATGAGTGCGAACAGCACGCCCACACCTACTCCGAGGAAAGTGGCGGGGAAGATCGGCCCGCCGCGCATGCCGCCCCCGAGCGAGATGGCATACCCCAAGGCTTTGAACCCGACGATCGCCACGACCACGCCGA
>CAZWIW010000159.1:0-2549 GCA_964634545.1 uncultured Rubrivirga sp. | reverse complement strand
ACCGCGAAGGTGGGAACCGGATGGCTCGCCCGCACGATGGTGACAACCACGATTAGCGCGCCAAACGGTTGACGACGACTCCGAACACCCGGGGCGCTGCACTGGCCAGCGGAACGATCGAGTCACGCAATGGCGAGGAGGCCAACACCACCAGCCCGCGGGTGAGGACTCGAAACTCTCGCGTGACTTTCCGCCAACGTCGGGGATAGGACTCGGGCTCGCCGGTCTGCAGAGCGGTTATCGCCTCGCGCGCCTGGGCGAATCCCACCCGCAGACCCTCACCGGTGATCGCATCGACGTAGCCGGCGGCATCCCCCACCAGCAGCACGCGGCCCACCTGCGCCGAATGCGCGCGGTAAGGAAAGGGACCAGCGCCGCGCAGGCTGGACGCAGTCGGGATTCCGTTGAGTTTCTCGCTCACCTCCGGCACCCGGGCAATCGTCTTCGCCAGGTTGATTCCCTTCGGGCCTAGCACCGCCACTCCAACGGTCTGGTCATCGACTGGCGTGATGTAGAGCTCGGCGTCCCCCGCGTAGTAGACCTCGATCATCGAGTCCCACGGGGCACGCTGGAAGTGCTGCCGTAGTCCGTACCGGCGCGCGCGCCTCGAAGGCTGCGCAACCAGGCCTAATTGGCGAGCTACGGTCGAGTGCAGCCCGTCGCAGCCGAGTACGTAGTCGGCTTCCAAGTCCTCGGATGCGGCGCAGTGCAAGCGCACGCCTGATGAATCCTGGGTGAGTCCGGTTACTCGCGCGTGCCTTCGCTCGATGCCATGCCGGTCGGTTTCCGCGCGCATCGCGTCGACGAGCACTGTTCGCCTAACGCCTCGCCCCGGAGCATCCGGGAACAGGTGGTCGACCTGCCGTTCACCCTGTCGGTAGGACACCCCGAGTAAGTCGTGTCCCGGTGGGTTAAGGCCGAGTTCCTCCAACAGCGGCATCACTCCGGGCATGAGGCCTTCGCCGCAGGCTTTGTCGCCATCGTGGTCGCGGGCCTCGATGACGATCGGAGTCATGCCCGCCCGCGCAGCGAAAAGCGCAGCGGCCAACCCCACCGGACCTCCGCCGACGATGGCCACCCGGGTGCCCGTCACGCCAGCTCCTCCAGCGCTTCGTTTTCGGTGGGGATCCGAAAGCCGAGCAGCAAGATGGCATTGAGCACGGTGAACACGATGGCGGTGATCCAGGCGGTGTGGATCATCGGAAGGGCGATGCCCTCGATCACCACGATCCAATAGTTCGGGTGACGAAGCCACTGGAATCGGTACGGACCGCGCCGGATGCGCGGTGCACCCGGCACAACGATCACTCGCGTATTCCACTGCCAGCCGAGAGTGGAGATGATCCAGTACCGAGCAAACTGGCAGGCGAGCGTGATGACGAGCATCGGGATGCCCAGCCAGAGGATGAACGGCCTATCGAAGATCCACACTTCCGCCACTGCGCCCACCAGCAGGCCCGTATGCAAGGCGACCATCCACGGGAAGTGACCCCGTCCGACTTCCTTACCGCCCTGGGCCATGGCGATCGCCGCGTTCTTTCGCGAGATGCGCAGTTCGTAGAGCCGTTCGACGCCGGTGCCAAGCACGAACAGCGTGTAGAGGATCACCGCCACTCCAACAAGACCATCTCGACGCTGACTCCAGGTCCGAGCGCGAACAGCAGCCCAAGGTGTCCGGCCGGATCCTTCGCGTGCCGGGCGAGCACGTGGAGCACTGCGCTGGAAGACAGGTTTCCGGCCTCCGCGAGCACGTCCCAACTCGTGGCGAGATCACCGGGTGCCAAATCCAGGGCATCGGAGAAGGCCTCCAACACTCGCGGACCCCCCGGATGGGCGAGCCACTCATCCACATCGCCCCGTCCCCGGCCGTGTGCTGCGAGGAGTGCATCGATGTCACGGGCGAGGTGGCGGTCGATGAGATCCGGCACCGCCGGGGTGAGCATTAACCGCAGGCCGTAGGAGCCGATGTTCCAGCCGATCGCCTCGGTTGATTCGGGGTAGAGCGCGCTTCTTGATCCGAGGACGTCGGCGATCGGCTCTTCCGGTCGGTTGTCACCTGCGAATACCAGCGCCGACGCACCATCCCCAAACAGTCCGGTGCCCACGATGTTCGCCATCGAGGCGTCGTCCCATTGGATGGTGAGCGAACACAGTTCCAAGGACACCAGCACAGCCAAGGCATCCGGATCACCGCGAAGCAGATCATTCACGCGAGCGATACCCGATGCGCCTGCCACGCATCCCAAACCGAAACTGGGAATCCGTTTCACGTCCGAGCGAAATCCCATCGCTTGGGCGAGTTCCACGTCCAAGGAAGGTGCGCCAACCCCGGTTACGGTCGTGAAGAACAGGTAATCGACATCGGCTGGCTCGACGCCCGCGTCTTCGAGAGCTTGCCGAGTTGCAGCAACTGCCAGCGGCAACCCGTGTTCCCGGAAGAGCTGGTTGGCGTGCGTGAAATCCTCGATTTCCCGGTACGCATCGATCGGCATGACCAGGGATCGGTGTTCCACTCCGGTCGCACCGTGGATCCGCCGAATGACTGCCGC
>CAZWIW010000158.1:0-2550 GCA_964634545.1 uncultured Rubrivirga sp. | reverse complement strand
AGATTCTCCGGAGTGACTGGAGTTCAGACGTGTGCTCTTCCGATCTCGCCAGCCTGGGTGATGCGGTGCTGCGGCTGCGGACCGGAACACGGTTGTGGCTCGGCGATCGCGGGGCGTTGAGCGCCCGCGGAACGGTTCTGGCCGTGCATCCGCTGGTCTCGGGAACCCACGTGGGCTACCGGCAACGAACCGGACCCAAGGGCGGAACGCTGGTGGTGGTCTCCGGCGGCACCTCGCACGGGGTGGGGCTCGCTGCACCCACGCCGGCTGCGTCGCTACGTCAACGCGTCACCACCGCAGGGATCGGTGCCCTCGATGCCGCCGGACGCGCGCTGTCACCTTTCACCTGGGCGGGAAAGCAGCGCTGGTTCGCCGAGCCACCGCACCAACACGTGTCGATGGTGTGGTTGCCGCACGAGTGCGTGCTGCCGCAAGTAGGCGAAGTTATGACCGCGGATGTGCGGTTCACGACCTCGCGGTTCGACGCGGTGCTCGGGTTGGAGTAGCTCGCACTCGCGTAGCGAGTTCGCCACCGCGGATCGTGAACGCATCGGGTGCGTTGTCGAACGGCCCGCCACCGGGATCGTCACCGTCTTCGGCGATCCCATCGGTGCGCACCGGATCATGCTGCGGGTTGACCATGTCTCGGATCACCATCACCGCGAAGTAGACGGTGGCGGCAACGTGGATGAACGTCGCGAGCGCGTACAACTCAACACCGAGTGACTTCCCTTCCGGATCGTCGTAGCCGACCAAGTGCCACCAGATCGCGAGAAAGTAGACGACCTGGCCTAGTTGCCAGATGAGGAAGTCCCGCCACTTCGGCCTGGCCATGGCCGCAAGCGGCACGAGCCACAGCACGTATTGCGGTGAATACACCTTGCCGGAGAGCACGAACGCGGCGATGACCAAGAACGCCACTTGGGCTAAGCGCGGGCGCTTCTTCGTCGACAGGGCGAGTATCGCGATAGCGATGAATCCGATCAGGAACGTGACCGTCGCGACCGTGTTGAGTGCATTCGCCGGGACGGCGGGAACACCCAGCACGCTCGCGGCGTACCAGATCGAGCCGAAGTCCACTCCGCGCTCGGAGTTGAAGGAGTAGAAGTACCACCAGCCATCGAAGTTGGCGATGGCGAACGGTGCGTTGACCAGCAGCCAGGTGCCGGCCGTTGCGCCGAGCAACGTGAATGCCGGTTTCCATTTCGCGGTACGCAGCGCCAGGATCGCGAACGCACCGAGCAGCAGCACGGGATAGAACTTCGCGGCGATGGCAAGGCCCAGCGCAACCCCGGCCCAGCCCGGTTTGTGGCGCGCCCAGGCCAACATCGCGAGTGCGGTCAGCGCGATCGGGATGAGATCCCAGTTGATGGTGGCACCCAGGATCATCGTCGGCGCCAGTGCGACCATCGCCGCATCCCAGGGACGATGTTTGACAGTCAGCGCAGTGGCGATCACCGCAACGAGCAGGAAGGCGAACAACCCGAGGACGTTCAGGTCGAAGAAAGCGACCACCGGTTCGAAGCCGAAGATGTCTGAGATGGGCGTGGCCAATAACGACGCCACCCACATGAACACACCCGTCAGCACCGGGTACTCCAGCGGTTGCCCACCCGGTGGTGTCTGCAAATACGGAATGAAGCCTTCGGCGAAACCGCGGTAGCCGAACAACGCCGGAATATCGGAATAACACAGTTGCTCGTAGCGATCCGGCGAGGCCCAACCGCCGGCCACGCACGAGTAGTCGAGTAGGTATCCGACGAAGTAACCACCTGCGGCGAGCACGATCAGTACGCGCAGGACATTCCAGGGCGGCGCTATCCGACGAACACGATCGCCGATTACCCCACCGAAGCGTTCGCTACTCGCAGCAACGATCGCATCGGAGCGCGTGGGCGCGCTAGCCGTCGTCGTTGTTCTTCTTCTTTCCCGAACGCTCGCCATCGCGACCATTGTCGCGGTTGTCGGTGCGAGGGCCCGATGCGCTCACGGTCTCGTCGTTATTGCCGCCCTGTTCGCCGGCGGGTTGCTCAGTTGGCTGGTCGGCGGGTGCCTCGCCCGGTTCGCCTGGCTCGCCCTGCTCGGGATCCTCGGGGTTGGCTTCATCGAGGAACGGATCCTCGACGGGCTCCGGGGTGGGGCAGCCGAGCGGAACCTTCTCCATGTCCGGGGAGAAGAACTCCGGGCAGTCCAAGCCGCGCAGTTTGTCCTTCGGCGGCTTGGGGAAGTTCTCCACTTCGGTCTTCTTCAGCGCGCCCTTCATGAAGCCGGTCCAAATGGCCGCGGGGAAACTGCCGCCGGTGACCATCTCACGGCCGCCGGTGCCCGAAAGTGAGACCGGGATGCCCTCTTTGTTTTCCTTGGTCATGAACACCGCGGTGGACAGTTGCGGGGTGAAGCCGACGAACCAGGCGCTCTTGTTCATGTCGGTGGTGCCGGTTTTACCGGCGGAGGGTCGACCAAGATCGCGGGCGGTGGCGCCGGTGCCGTTGGAAACGACCTCGGTGAGGGCGTAGGTAACGCCGTCCGCCACATCTTCGTCAAACACGC
>CAZWIW010000157.1:0-2560 GCA_964634545.1 uncultured Rubrivirga sp. | reverse complement strand
GTGGTCACCGCTCCCGTCGGGGTGACCTTGCCCACCTGGTTGGCGTCGGGAATGGTGAACCACATGTTGCCGTCCGGCCCGGCCGCCACATCCGAGGCCGCATCGGGAAGGGCAAAGGACTGGATAGCGCCCTGCGGACTGATCCAACCGATGACCCGCTCCGGGCTCGTGAACCACATGTTGCCGCCCGGCCCGAGCGCGATGTCTCCGGGCCCTTGAATGGCAGAGGCGTAGGTGATGACCGTTCCGTCGAGGGCCACCTTCGAGATGGAGTTCGCGCCGGTGTTGGTCACCCACAGGTTGCCGTCGGAGTCCTCTGCGATGCCGGTGGCGGTTGCTGCGGTGGCGAACGTGGCGATGTCTCCCGGTGCCGCGGTGACTGCGGGTGCGATCGCAACCAGCGACCCCCCGACCATCACCGCACTGGTCGCCATCGCGACGGCGCGTCGGGCTGTCGTGCTCACTGTTGTCGTCATGCGCCATTCATAACGGCAAGTCACGACGGGGACGTCCGTTTACGCCGGTCCCATCGTGAAATGGGGTACTAGGACCCCGGCTCGCCTTTGCGGAACAACGCCGCAACGATCGCCACCAGGATCGTGGCGATCACGATCTGGGTAGCGAAGGTGAGCCAGAAACCCCAACCGGCCGCATTGCCGATCAGGCCGCCAGCGGCCCCACCGACCACACCGAGAAGGATCGTCATCAGGCAGCCGATGGGCTGCATGCTCGGGACGACGATGCGGGCAATAAGGCCAATGACGATGCCGGCGCCGAGGCCGGACCAGATGCTGTAGATCTCCACGTTGCTATCCAACCACTACGCGGGCTCGGTTTGGCCTTCTCTTGCCAGGGCAACGACGCGAGAGATCGCCCGGAAGTACTTCTTGCGGTAGCCGCTGGTGAGGAGCTGCTCGGAGAACAGCGTGTCCAGTGGAACCCCACTGGCCACAACGGGCACATCCCGGTCATAGAGCCGGTCGATCAGGACCACTAGGCGCAGGGCTTGGGCTTGATCACCCAGGGTTCGCACGCCGCGCAAGCCCACCAGGGGTATGCCATCCACTAGCGCGCCGTAGCGCGAAGGATGGATTTCCGGCAGGAACGCGATCAACGATCGGAAGTCATCAAGGGTGGCGCCTGGGGTGCCAGCAACCGCCGCTTCAACCTGCTCGTCGGTGGCTGGCGGCGGGGCATCGGGAGCACCGCGGTGCCGGTAGTCCTCCCCGTCGATCCGCAGTACGTCGAAGTGCGCGGACAGGCCTTGGATCTCGCGCAGGAAGTCCTCCGCCGCGAAGCGCTCCTCCCCGAGCTTTTCCGGCAGTGTGTTGGAGGTGGCGGCGAGGAAAACGCCGGCCTGCACGAGTTCACCGAGCAGGGTGGACATCAGCACGGTGTCGCCGGGATCGTCGAGTTCGAATTCGTCGATGCACACCAGTGTGTTGACCTTCAGTGCCTCGACCGCCTGCCGGAACCCCAACAGTCCGACCAGGTTGGTGTATTCCACGAAGGTGCCGTAGGTCTTCGGTCCCGGCGCGCCCTGCCACAGTGAGGCCAGCAGGTGCGTCTTTCCCACCCCGAATCCGCCGTCGAGGTAGACACCCGCGCGACCTTCCGGTGGTGCAGCCCTTCGAAAGAAGGAGCGCTTGGTGCTCGTCGGACGCTGGATCCGTTCGGCGAAGACCCGCAGCGCCGCGAGGGCTGCTTCCTGGGTCGGATCACCGGGGATATAGGTATCGAACGAGACGCCGCGAAAGTGCGGCGGCGGCACGAGGTCGGCCAGGATCTGATCCGTTCCGACTTCGGGCCGCCGATCGACCAGCGTCGATTGACCGGTCGCACTCACGCAGCGGAGCCTATGCCTGCCACCGACTGCGAGCACCACCTCAGCAGTGCCAGCGCCCACCACCCCAGTGCGAAGCACCCGAACCCGGGCCCTCCCAGTTGTAGACGGTGCTGAAAGCGGCGTCCTGCCAATAGCGCGGCCACTGGTTCACCGGGGTCTGGCGCAGTTCGGCCATGAGCTCCTTGGCTGCCTTCTCGCCCAGGATGCTCTTGTGTTCCTTGAGCATCATGTGGGTCGCACCATCGCCGAGGGCATCGGACATCTGGTAGGCGCCGAAGTAGTTGTTCCCGCCGCCGCCACGGACGTCGTACTGGCCTTCGCTCTCACGCTTGACGATGCACGTGCGCACTTCCTCCGATCCCGGATCGAAGAACTCGCCTTGATACAGGCTCGGTTCGATCCCCCGCATGTCCAACGTGGCCGGTGAGGTGGTGGTGCGCACCAGCATGTGCGCCTGCATCAGCGACCGTTGATGACGCACGGCCGCCGCACTCGCGGCAACGGTCATGGCGTCTCGGGCGCCCACCCGCTTGCCCACTACCGCCGCGAAGTGGCTGGGTGCTTGGGCGGCTGGCAAAACGGCCACTCCGGAGGGCCCTCGGCCCACCGCATTGGCACCGACCACGAGGGTCGGGATGGTGATGGCGACTAGCGCCACCGAGGCGATCGCGATCGATCGGCGGGACAGGCGAGTACCGGGAGTACCGGGAGTAC
>CAZWIW010000156.1:0-2571 GCA_964634545.1 uncultured Rubrivirga sp. | reverse complement strand
GGGGAAAACGCGCAGTTTGGAGCCGATGCTGGGGGAAGCGAAGCGAATCCCCCGGAATCCGGGGGAAACGGTTAGGCCTGGAGGAACTCGATAGCCGTCCACACGGCGAGCGCCGCGAGAATGCCGCCGGAGATAAGGCGAATGCGGTACAGCGGAATGCGGTCTTGCACGTAACCGCCGATGAACGTCGCGAGCGCGGCAACGGTGGCGAGTGCGAGCCATGCGCCGATACCCACGCTGAGTGGATCACCGGTGCGCGCGGCAAGACCGGCGGTGAATAGTTGCGAAAGGTCGCCCCACTCGGCGGTGAAGATCACCGCGAAGCTCGTGGTGAAGACCATGAAGAACCCCGGGCGCAGGGGCATGTGGGTGATCTTCTCGTCGCTCTCGGTCTCGGCGATTTCGTCGCTGGCTTCGGCCAATGCTTTCGTGCGGCTGGTGAGTCCTTGTCGGATCAAGATGACCGCACCAACGGTGAACAGCACGAAAGTGATGCCGTAGACGAGGCGCTCGGGTGCGAGCGACAGCAGACCGCCGGCCAGAACCGCGATGGTCACCTGCACGGCGAAAGCGGCCACCACACCGAGCCAGACCGCCCGTCGCGGGAAGCGGGTGGCTAGGACCAGCGTCGCGATGAACGTCTTGTCCGGAAGTTCGGAGGGGAAGATGAGTGCCGCGGTGGTGAACAGCACCCCGAAGTCGATCATCGGCGCCGAGCCGGGTGACACGGGATGGGAAGCGCCTTGCGGCGCAAGCGGGGAAGCATGCGTTCATCCAACCATGAGCGCACCACTACCCTGCGGGGGTGACGTTGGACGCCCAAGCCGCTGTGATCATCGCCCTCATAGGTGTGGTGATCGGTGTGATCGGGGTGGTCCTCGCGGCCGTGGCCTGGTTCCGGTTGCTGCGCCTGCAACGCTCCTATGACCTGTTATCGGTCGTGGAAGGCCGGGAATCGTACGTGGACGTTCTCGCTCGAACGCGTGAGGAATTCCTGGAACTCAGCTCGGATATGTATGAACTGACGAAACAGGTGAAGAACACGCGCGCGGACCTGGCTCGAGCGCTTCGGCATGTCTCGGTGGTGCGGTACGACGCCTACGGCGACATGGCCGGGCGGTATTCGTTCTCGGCGGCGCTGCTCGACGACAGCGGCGATGGGCTGATCATCACCTCCATCCATGGGCGCAACGAGACTCGCTCGTACCTCAAGGGCATCGCCCGTGGCGCTGCGGACATTCCGTTGTCGCCCGAAGAGGAAATGGCCGTCTCCCAGGCGAAGGGAGTGGCCTCATGAGTATTGGAGCCGGAACTGACGATCGCACCGTTGCCTACCTCGGGCCGCGGGGATCCTTCGCCGAAGCCGCAGTGCTGAAGTGGTCGGGTTCCTCCGGCGCGCAGTTGCTGCCCTCGGTTTCGGTGCCTGCTGCACTCGAGGCGGTGCGCGGGGATGTGGTCGACCACGCGCTGGTTCCGATCGAGAACTCCGTTGAGGGGTCGGTCTCGACAACGCTGGACGAACTCGGCAGCGGCCAGCGGTTGGTGATCGTCGACGAAGTTGTGCTGCCGGTGCAGTTCGCGCTGCTCGTTCGGCCAGGCACGAGCATGGAGCAGGTTTCGCGGATCGCTACGCACCCGCACGCTCAGGCGCAGGTGCGTCATTGGCTGGCCACTCATCTGCCGGAGGTTTCGGTGATTCCGGCGATGTCCACGGCTTCTGCGGCCGCCGCGTTACTGGAAGATCCGGCGCCCTTCGATGGTGCGATCTCCCAACGCATCGCGGCAGACATTTACGGCCTCGAGGTGCTCGCTGACGAGATCGCGGATACCGCGGATGCCACCACTCGCTTCGTGGTGGTCCGCAAGCCCGGCTCGATCCCTGCACCGACAGGAGCGGACAAGACGACCTTGAGTCTGTTCATCCACCAAGACCAACCAGGCGCGCTGTTGGGGATCTTGAACGAGTTCGCGGTGCGCGGGGTGAACATGACGCGTATCGAGTCTCGGCCGACCCGCAAGGCGTTAGGTGATTACTACTTCAGCGTGGACGTCGAGGGGCACGTCGCCGATGCGCGGATCTCCGAAGCCATGATGGGCTTGCACCGGGTCTGCTTGGACGTGCGCTACCTCGGCTCCTACCCCCGCCACGATGGCAAACAACCGGTGTTGCGCGATGGCGTAACCGACAGCGATTTCGCGGAAGCCCGTGAGTGGTTCGATCGATTGAAGGAGAACGGCTAGTGCGCTACTTGATCACTGGAGCAGCGGGATTCATCGGATCGCACTTCGTGCGCGAGTTGATGGCTGGTTCCTACGATCCCCTCGGCCATGACTGCACCGGCGTGACGGTCTACGACAAACTCACCTACGCGGGAAATCTCGAAAATCTCGCATCGGTGTCCTCCGATCCGCGCTACACCTTCGTAGAAGGTGACATTTGCGACGGCGACCTCCTGGATGAAGTACTGCCCGGGCACGACGTTGTCATCAACTTCGCAGCGGAGACGCACGTGGATCGATCGATCCACGGACCGCAAGACTTCATCATCACCAATGTTGTCGGCACGCAAA
>CAZWIW010000155.1:0-2598 GCA_964634545.1 uncultured Rubrivirga sp. | reverse complement strand
ACGACCTCGGTGAGGGCGTAGGTAACGCCGTCCGCCACATCTTCGTCAAACACGCGCTTGGTCTTCGGCTCGTGCCGGTAGAGCACCTCGCCGTTGCTGTCGACAACCTTGCGCACGAAGGTGGTGCGCGCGCGTTCGCCGCGGGCGGCGAAAGTGGCGTAGGCGTTGGCCATGTCCACCGCGGACGGTGATGCGGTGCCGAGGACGAACGTCAGATCGAGGTTCTTCATGTTCATGCCGGGGGTGCGCTTGGGGATGCCCGCGCGCACGGCTGCATCGGCGACCCGGTCCACGCCAACGGCGTCTTCCATCTCGACGTATGCGGTGTTCACTGACTCGCGTGTTGCCTCCAGCAACGTGATCTCGCCGTAGGACTTGTCGTTGTAGTTCGTGAGTTCGTAACCCTTGATGGTGGCCGGTGAATCACCCTGCCAATAGGAACGCAACGGAAGATCGTTCTCTAGTGCAGCCGCGAGTGCGAACGGCTTGAAGGTCGAACCGGCTTGCGCGAATTGACGGGTTGCGTTGTTGATCTGATCGGCGATGAAGTCTTCGCCGCCGTACATCGCAGCGACCTCGCCGGTGCCTGGGCGTACCGATGCCAGTCCGATGCGCACGCCCTTGGTCTTGGACTCCGGCCCGAACTTCGCCACCGCACGCTCCGCACTGCGCTGAGCACGACGATTGAAAGTGGACACGACAGTGAGACCGCCGCGTTGGATCTGGGTCTCGTCGATCCCGAGCGCGAGGAGTTCCTGCTGGACGGCGTTAAGCAGATGACCCGTCTGTCCACCAAGACGGTTCCCGGCTTGACGCTTGGCGATCTCGGGGAATCGAGCCGAATCGTGTTGGGCCTGGGTGATCCAGCCCTGGCTGAGCATTCCGTCGATCACGTACTGCCAGCGCCCGCGCAAAGCCGGCATGTTCTCTTCGGGGTTCAGGCGACCGGGGTTGTTCATGATCGCGGCGAGCACCGCGCCTTCGGACAGCGTGATGTCTTGAATCGGCTTGTTGAAGTACGCCATGGCAGCGGCTTCGATGCCGTACGCGTCGCGGCCGAAGAACGCAATGTTGAGGTAGTCCTCGAGGATCTGATCCTTCGAGACGATCGTTTCGAGTTTGAACGCCAGCAGCGCTTCCTTGATCTTGCGCTGCCAGGTGCGCTCTTGGGTAAGGAATGCGTTCTTCGCGTACTGCTGGGTGATCGTCGAACCACCTTGGGTTCCTGAATCGGAATTGAAGACGTTGTTGACAGCTGCTCGGGCGATGCCCCACGGGGAGATTCCCCCGTGTTCATAGAAGCCGCGGTCTTCCGCAGCAAGAACCGCCTCTTGAACGTGGATCGGGACTTCGGGCAGGTCGGCCGCGCGCCGGTTCGCATCGCTGAGTCGACCGATCTCGTGTTTACCGCCGGCGTAGTAGACGACGGTTGCTTCGGTGGTGGCCAGATCGTTGGGAGTTGGCACCTCGGTACGGGCGAGCAGGATGCTGAACGCGACCACGCCGGTGGTGGTGATCAGTGCAAGAGAAACGGCTACCAACCACAGGAAGATCTTCAGCGGGGAGCGCCGCTTGCGCGGTGCGTTCTCGTCGTGCGCCGGGTGACGGCCGCGCGGTGGCTTGCCGCGTCCGCCGTTCCCGCCGGCCGCCCGGCGCGGGGGGCGGCCGCGTTGGGGTGCACCGCCGCGACCTTGGGCTGGACGCTTGCCCGGGCCGGTGCCGCCGCTTGAGCTTTGGGCGCGGAAACGTCGGCCGGGGGTGCTCGGGTTTCGCGGCGGGACGGCGCGTGGATCAACCGGCTTCTTGGCAGGACCGCGGGCAGGGCGCGCGCTGCGTGAAGCGCTCGCGCGAGCGCTTCGCTGCGGTGGCCGTCTGCTGCTCATGTCCTCGCCAGGTCGGGGAAGGAAACCTGCTCCTCAGGGTGCCGGGCATCCAGGAGACGGACGTGACTTGTGTGACTCCTGGGACTCAGCATGCCTAGTGCACCAGATTTCGCCCCCCAAGGGGCGACGGCACGCCGTCAACACCGTTTCCCCCGGATTCCGGGGGATTCGCGCTGAATTGGGGCGATTCCGGGGAAAGTGAAGCGAATCCCCCGGAATCCGGGGGAAACGCATAGGGGGGTTAGTCGTCGGGGAGGTCGCGGTGGCGGGGCAGTGCCCGTCGCGGGACCCCGTCACCGATCCGGTATGTCCGCAATAGGTAGTTCCAGTGGCAATCCGGGCACACCTCGACGGTGTACACCCCGATGTCCCCGAATCGGGCCGCCATCGATGGCAGGTCCTTCGTCTCCCGAATCCGACCCGAGTAAGGGCCGAGCTCGTCGCCGTATACGTAGTTCAAATGGACCAGGTTGGGTGAGTGGCAGGCGGGGCAGTCAGCGTCGGTGGCTTCCCCATGGAACTTCGCAGCCTTGAGCAGATACGGGTCGGCGTCGCAGAAATCGCTCGACAGGATCCCGCCGCGGTGGAAGCGCGCGATGTCCGAGCGACGCTGCAGGGCGTAATCGATCATCCCCCGTGGAGCGGTGGGGTCCTCGACCGGTTCCGCTGGCGGCAGGGGTGTCCGCCGCTTCTTGGGCGCAGACCCCGACTCCCC
>CAZWIW010000154.1:0-2707 GCA_964634545.1 uncultured Rubrivirga sp. | reverse complement strand
CCGGCGCTTACGAGGAAGGTGTGGTTGATGCCGCGACGGCGGTGTTTCGTTCGATCATCCAAGACGAGAAGGATGCCGGTACAGCGGCGGGAGATCATTTCGCCGCGGCGGGCGTCAATGATCGGGTGTGGAACGCACTGGAGAAGCTGGCGATCGCCGATCCGCAGGTGTACGTCGACTACTACTCCAACGACATGCTCGCCTTGGTTTGTGAGGCCTGGTTGGGTCCGCGATACCAGGTGACGTCGCAGTTGAATCAAGTCAACCCCGGCGGGCAGGCACAAAGCCCGCACCGGGATTACCACCTCGGGTTCCTTTCGCAGGAAGGCGCGGAGTCGTATCCGGCGCACATACACCGTTTGTCTCCGGGCTTGACGTTGCAGGGGGCTATTGCCCATTGCGATATGCCGGTGGAAAGCGGACCGACCTTCCTGGTTCCGAACTCGCACAAGTACGAACCCGGCTACATCGCCTGGCATCTACCGGAGTTCCAGGAGTACGCCGAGGAGAAGTCCGTGCAGATTCCCTTGGGTAAAGGTGATGCGCTGTTCTTCAACCCTGCCCTGTTCCATGGTGCGGGGGAGAATCGCTCGCAAGACATCGAGCGGTTGGGCAATCTATTGCAGATTTCCAGTGCATTCGGTCGTGCGATGGAGACGGTCGATCGCCGGCGAATCATCGATGCGATCTACCCGATCTTGTTGGAACGCACGCTTGGTTCAGGTAGCCAGCGGGAACTGCGAGATGTCGTGGCGGCAAGTGCCGAGAGTTATGCGTTCCCGATTGACCTTGATGTGCATCAACCCACGGGAAGCGAACCCCCGATGGCGCAGCTGGACGTGGTCTTGCGGGCCTTGGACGAACGATGGTCCCTTGAGGAACTTCGGGAGCGTGGATAAGCACCATGGCGCATGTGATTTCGTGCCCGTGCGGGGAGGTTTTCGACCACAAGGTGTTGAGCGCATGCCCTGGGTGCGGACGCGAGGTGCGGCGCGAGCGCTAGGCCGGTTTGCGCAGGATCGAGACAGCGAACTCCGATTCCGGTGTCCAGGGGCGCAGATCCCAGGTGGAAAAGCGGGACTCCAATGCGAAACCTGCAGCTTCTAGGTCGCGATCGAAGTCTTCGAGTGCGTAGCGATCCACATGGAACCCCGTCACGTACGGCGCGTCGGGGGCTAGTTGCCGGGAGATATTCCTCAGCACCGCCTCCTCCGTCCCGGGAGCCACAAAGGCGAGGACGTTCCCGGCGCTGACGGCCGCGTTGAAGGGCTGCATCCCCGGGAAGTCGCGCAGCAGGTCCATGTCGGCGAGGTCGGTTCGCACATAGGTGGGACCGGGGTTGTCCTCGTGGGCGGCTGCCAGGAGCACAGGATCGATGTCCAAGGCGAAGACCCGATGGCCCCGGCGGAACAACGCGCCTGCGGTTCGGCCCTGGCCGCAGCCGGCATCGAGGATCGTGCTGCCCGGAGGCGCCATCGCATCGATCAGCCGGGCTTCGCCTTCAAGGTCATCGCCGTCGTTGGCAAGTTCGCGGAAGTGCTCGGCGTACCACTGCGAGTGGCCGTCTTCCATTTCGGTGAACCAGCGAGGCTCCATGGCTGCATCGTGGCAGCGGGCCGACAGTCGACGTCAGTCGGGCTGGTGCTCCTCGAGCCGGATATAGGTCTCCGGGCCGGTGGGACCCCACACCAGCGCAGCGGGAACCTCCAGCGTTGCGGCCCGCAGTCGCTCGAGGAGGTCGATCGCCTGGTCCAAGGCTGGTGGGCGCAGATAGCCCACAACCTGGCTATCAACGGAGATGGTGATGTCCGCGATCGTCTTCATCCGCGGATCGACCACGGGGGTCAATGTCGACCAGGTGAATCGAGGCGCCGATTCGGCCGTGAAGTCCAAAGCGGCAAAGGAGCGCTCGAGGCGGGACTGGCCCACAGTGAGGATCGGGTAGTCCGCAAGGTCACCTGAGGTTTCACCAACGCGAACAACCTCGAGTTTGGGGCTCTTGCGGCGCCGAAACGGCCACATGCGATCTAAGCCCCGAACAGCAGTGCCGCTATCGCGCACAGCGCGGCGAGGTACCACATGATGACGCCGATCGCGGCGATGCGAAGGGGAGCGCGGTACTCACCGGCGGCGTACTTGAACGCGTTGGCCATCACCTTCGACAGCGGGGTGGCCGCATGCTTGGGATCACCGGAGGGGTCCCGCTGGGACCAGTAGCCGCGTTCGCTGGACATCCCCAGCGTGACGAACGTTCCGCCGAAGGCCAGCAGAGCGAAGGCGAAGATCAAGAAGGTCTCGGCGGGTATACCCATGGCCGGCAGCGTAGTGGCCGCAGCGACCGACGTTTGTCGTGTCCGTTTCCGCCCAATATCCCAGGAATGTCGCAGAAAAGTGGGAGACAGGTCACATCCCATATGTCCGATTAGCCCGGAAACACCGGGGGTGGATGTCACCTAGGCGTGGTGCACTACCTGCCGAACTCACAGCACCCCTGCTGGCCACCCATGCCAACGGGGAGGGCTGCGTCCAACATCCCGGACGACGTGAGAGCCGTCGCCGGTGGATGCCTGCCCTGGGGAGTTCCGTCGATCAGACCGACGGTCGGCGGAGCGCGGACCTGTGCTGTGGCCCCGGCGCCATGGTGGCGACCGGGCCGACACAGAAGGTCGAATGCCCGCACTTCGTACTCCCGGTACTCCCGGTACTC
>CAZWIW010000153.1:0-2731 GCA_964634545.1 uncultured Rubrivirga sp. | reverse complement strand
CGCGCTACCGCCTTGAGAGGGCGGCGTGCTAGGCCGCTACACAACGGGGCCGTGCAGAGCACACGTTAGCGATTGGCCGCGCGACTTCTCGCGCAACTGACCACCGACATCCGCTCGTCGCTGGGGTACCAGGACTCGAACCTAGACTAACTGGGCCAGAACCAGTCGGGCTGCCAATTACCCCATACCCCATGGGACCGCACAAGTGTAGTCATGCACTCCGCAGCGCAGCGATCCGGGCGATACCCGGCTCCCGGCCCAGCAACTCCAAGGACTCGAATAGCGGCGGTGAGACCCGACGGCCGGTGACCGCGAGCCGCACCGGCCCGAAGGCCACTTTCGGCTTCAACCCCAGTCCGTCGATCAAAGCCGTGCGTAGCGCCGCCTCGATGGATTCGGTGGTCCACTCGGGCACCTGCGTGAGCGCCTGCTCGGCCGCGGCGAGCACCTCGGCCGCACCTGAATCCGCCCCCAGGATCTTCGCGGCGTCATCGGGATCCACCTCGACCTGCTCCACGAACAGGAAGCGGATCATCTCGCTGGCTTGCCCGAGGGTTTCCAACCGCTCGGAGATGAGCGGCACCACTTTGGCCACCAACTCCACCTGCTCTGGGCTCGGCGGATCGGACAGCACGCCGTCGCGAACGAGGTAAGGCACCAAACGCTCGGCCAATTCGGCATCACCTAGGTGGCGGATCCAATCGCCGTTGATCGCCAGGCACTTCTTCGGATCGAATCGCGCCGGGTTCGGATTGACGCGCTCGAGGGTGAACGCCTGCGCCATCTGCTCTTTGCTGAAGAACTCCACATCCCCACCGAGCGACCAACCAAGGAGCGCCAGGTAGTTCAGCAGGCCTTCGGGCAGGTAACCCTGATCGCGATACAGCTGCAACGACGACGACGGATCCCGCTTGGACAGTTTCTTGTTGCCCTCCCCCATCACATAGGGCAGGTGACCGAAGCGGGGCACCGGTCCTTCGAAGGCACCGATGTCGATCATCGCCTCGTACAGGGCCATCTGCCGCGGCGTGGAGGACAGCAGGTCCTCGCCACGTAACACGTGCGTGATGCGCATGGCGGCGTCGTCGACCGGATTCACCAGCGTGTAGAGCGGTTCGCCATTCGCGCGCTGCAACACGAAATCGGGAACCTGCCCGGCGGCGAAGGTGATCTCACCGCGGATGAGGTCATCCCAGGTGTAGTCGCGATCGGGCATGCGAAAGCGCACCACCGAGGATCGCCCCTCGTCGAGGAACGCCTGCCGCGCCGCTGCATCGAGGTCCCGGCAGTGGCCGTCGTAGCCGGGCGGGCGGCCCTCGGCCTTGGCCTGCTCGCGGCGCACTTCGAGTTCCTCGGTGGTGCAGTAGCACTCGTAGGCGTGGCCGGACTCCAACAAACGGCGCACCATCTCGGTGTAGTTGTCCCGCCGCTGGGACTGCCGGTAGGGCCCGTAGTCGCCGCCCAC
This sequence comes from uncultured Rubrivirga sp., assembly GCA_964634545.1. Lineage (GTDB taxonomy): Bacteria > Actinomycetota > Actinomycetes > S36-B12 > S36-B12 > S36-B12. The sequence goes on along the minus strand of CAZWIW010000153.1, from coordinate 1,266 downwards.
TTCCGGGCCTTCATCCCAATCCAGCCCGAGCCAGCGCAGCGCACCGAGCAGGGCCTCGTAGGACTCCTCGGAGTCACGCGAAGAGTCGGTGTCTTCGATGCGAAAGACGAAAGTGCCACCTGTGTGCCGGGCGAAGGCCCAGTTGAACAGCGCGGTGCGGATGAGTCCGACGTGCGGATTTCCGGTGGGCGATGGGCAAAAGCGCACGCGAACCTCGCTCACGGGGCTTCACTCCTCACGGGGTTTGTCAGCGTCCCGACTCCGGTGATGGACACGCTCACCGAATCGCCGCGCTGCAGCGGGCCGACTCCTTCGGGTGTCCCGGTCAAGATCACGTCTCCAGGTAGCAACGTCATGCAGGAACTGATGTAAGCGACTAGCGCGGGGACGTCGTGCACCATCGCGTCGATTCCCGAATGCTGACGCTGCTCACCGTTCACCATCACGGTGAGGTCCGCATCGGCGGGCTTGAGATCCGTTTGGATCCACGGACCGAGCGGACAGAAGGTGTCGAAACCCTTCGCGCGCAACCACTGGCCGTCCTTGGCTTGCAGATCACGCGCGGTGACGTCGTTCGCGCACGTGTAGCCGAAGATTACGTCGTCCACGCGATCGATCGGCACGTCCTTGCACATCCGCCCGATCACCACCGCGAGTTCGCCCTCGTGCTCCACCTTCTCGGACTGCCACGGCAGATCGATGGGATCACCGGTTCCAATGACGGACGTGCTCGGCTTGGCGAACAGCAGCGGCTCCTCGGGAACTTCCCCTCCCATTTCCGCAGCGTGCGCCCGATAGTTCTTACCGACACACACCACCTTCGAGGGAAGCACCGGGGCCAGCAACCGGACGTCGGCGAGCTTCAACACGCTGCCTTCGGGGCGGATGTCCACGAACGGGTGCCCCTCGATGGGTGCGACGATCGAATCCTCGGTGATGGAATCGTCGTCAGCCAATCCGTCCACGGCGCCGTACCAAATGTCTTCGCCCGCGGCGAAGCGACAAATCAACACCGGGCCACCTTAGTTGGGAACTACGACGACTCCCCTTCGCGCAGCAGCCCGTAGGTCAACGCATCCTCCAGGGCCCGCCAGGACGCGGCGATCACGTTCTCGTGGACACCCAAAGTCGTCCACTCCCTATTTCCGTCGGAGGTCGAAACCAGCACGCGCGTCACGCTCGCCGTGCCGGAGGTATCCGCAGCGCCCTTCTCCAGGATGCGGACCTTGTAGTCGATGAGTTCCAGCGGCTCGAGTTGCGGATACA
>CAZWIW010000152.1:0-2742 GCA_964634545.1 uncultured Rubrivirga sp. | reverse complement strand
ATATCTCCAGGACCGAATCAGCGGCCCCCACCTGGGAATACGTGACCGCGCGCATAGTGCTCATGGGGCGCCATTGTGCTCTGCAAGAGCGTGCAACTAGCTTCGGCCTCGCAGAACGACGAAGAAGCGATCACCGGCAGCGTCGGTCAACCGGATCCGGTAATTCTTCTTGCGTGTGAACCGCACCGCGGGCAACGCGATCTGACCGCGCCGGTTAGAGACCACTCCACCTAGGACCTCCCAGTCCCCGAACACGCGGATTTCCGCCGTGAAATCCCGCGCACCCCCGGGAACCCGCACGATCGGCACCCGCCACTTATTCAGTTTCAATTTCTTGCGCGGCGCTTCACGCACCAGCGGTGTTGCCCTCTTCTTCACGAACAGGCGCTTGGTGAACGCGGTGTTGGGCCCGGTTGAAGCCAGGACACCGCGCCCAAGATCCCGCAGCACCGGATCCACGACGACTTCCTCGACCGGATCCGGCGACACCACCGCTGGTGGATTCACGATCGGATCACCGGGCTGCGCAGGTGTGGTCGGTGGCGCCGGTGTTCCGCCGCCTCCGCCATCGGGATCAGGAGTGAGTTCGCTGATCAAGCGCGATGCCAGCGTCGAGAAGTTCAACGTGCCCATCCCGGTGACCATGTCGTATCCAGTTAGGGCGGTGTATCCGCCCAGGGAGTGGATGTCGTTGCTGCCGGCGGTCACATCGGTGCGAGCCGAGGAGTAGGTCGAGGAGTAGACAACGGCGTGGATGTCGGTTGCTCCTCCGCTGTTGTCCAAACGCCAAAGGCCGCGGGCGCTCAACACCGCGTTGACATTCGCAATACCGATAGCCGTCAATGGTGTTGCCGCAGAGGTACCTACCACCGGGAACCAAGGGAATTCCGACGCAGAACACGGCGCAGTGCATGATTGCGAGAGCGTGCCACTCGCCACGTAGGCCGCAGCCACATCCGTGCCAGTATTTGAGTAAGAGACCGTCCTGTCGGAAACCGCAGTGACCTCTGCGTCCACAACCTCGAAAGAGCTGTAATCAGTCGGGCTGTCGGGAAGCAAACTCACGCTGATGTCCTCGCCGACGGTGATCCCGTGAACCGCCCCGAGGTAAAGAGTCGCAACATTGCTGGAGCGCTCGACACCCTTGATTGTCACGCCTGGGTTGGCGATCGCGTAGGTGGGCCAGCCCGCGAGCGCGGCAACGTCGGGCATCATCCGCGATGCTGGAGCGCTCGGATAATTGGCTGTTGCCGCCGCTTGCTGGTAGCTGGGCATCGCGTACTTGCTGCTTTGCCCACCCCCTGTCGCTTCACCCCCGGATGTCGGGAAGCCAGCGAGATTCGCGCAGTTGGCATTGGGATACGAGTCCCACCACGTGTTCACGTTCAGCGTGGAACCGGGTACATAGTTGATGTTCAACCCTGATGCGCGGGTCGCGTCCTGACTTGTCCACTGCGTTCCACCAACGGCAAGGACGTCCGGGTTCGTCGCCGGATATTGCGGCTCCAGCCCGCCGAAGTTAACCGAAGCAACTCCATTAACCGCGGTCTCCGGAGTATCCGCAAACGTCATATCCACAGCGAAAGTTGTGGATGTTGGCGCTGGAGACGACTTGATCGTGTACATCCCATCCAGTGCCGGGTTGATAGCCCCCAGGAAAACCGATGATCCGGCTGAGAACCCATGGGCAGAGCCGGTGGTGATTGTTGCCACGTTGGATGCCACAGCGATCTTCGTCGTGGTGACCAAGGTAGCGTCGCCGAAGTTTGTCCCCGACGTTGAGATACACCCGCCAGAACCTTCATCCCCTGCGGACACGACCACGATCACTCCATTGGCCTCGAGTTGATCGAGCACGAAATCAGCAGACGACGTATCCCCTTGCAGGCCTTCAGCGCCCCCGTAGCTCAGCGAAATGATGCACCCCCCGGCCGGGTAGTTCGAACCCGGCGACAAGGTCCGCAACCCTGTCCACGGATCGCCATCGAACTTCAACCCACAGGCCTCGGCCATGTTGACGTAGAGGCCATACCAGCTCCCGGAGCCAGGTGAGTTAACGATGGTGATGGAGGCGTTGCCCGGAAGTGCCGCGGCCGCCACCGTCACATCAAGCGTGGACTCCAAGCCACCTACGTTGGTGCCGGCCTGACCGTTGCTGTTGGCGTGTTCGGTCAGCGTGATCGGATCGAGCCCACATTGCTCCAGCAACAGATTCACAGCGTCTTCGTTTGCAGTCTCGTCGAACTCCCCGATCACGATCCGTTGGGCCGCTGGAGTGCCCGACGGCGTCAAGGGCAAGCCAGCGATCGCGTTCCACTGCTGCGGGGCGAGCCCGAGATTCAACCCGCCGGCTTGAGGCGTGCACTCGGCCGAGGGATAGTCCGGCGCGGTGAAGGTGGAGTCGGCTCGCACCGGATTTGCTCCGGTGGCCGCAAGCCCGGAAGCCAGCAAGACAGCTGCGAGCGCACCGGACAACCAACGCAATGATCCCGATATAGGCACTGGTTCACGCTAGGTAACGAGACCGAGCCGTCCACACCGACACGCCGCTGCATCGGGTGCAAGGGCTGCCAGCATTACCAAAACCCAGTCGGCTCCCAGAAGTTGACGGGGAAGCAAATCGGCGACGGTGGTCGACGGAGATGTCACCTGGACTCGCTAACCGCCTTCGCGCGGGCGCGTTACCGCACCAGCCTGAAGGTGTGGCGGTAGGTCCCGTTCGCACGCTTCTTCGTCGTGACG
>CAZWIW010000151.1:0-2800 GCA_964634545.1 uncultured Rubrivirga sp. | reverse complement strand
CGCGTTCTCGCCCCCGCCCCACACGCCCCCGCAACTGGTGCAATTGCGACAGACCAAACGTGTCAGCTCGATCCACGATGAGCGTGTTTGCATTCGCGATATCGATACCGGATTCAACGATTGTTGTGCAAACCAAGACGTCAATTTCCTTGTTCCAGAAATCAACGATCACCTGCTCTAGGCGAGTCTCCGGCATCTGACCATGCGCCACCGCAACCCGCGCCTCAGGCACCAAATCCTGCACCCGGCGCGCCGTGCGGTCGATTGATTCGACTCGGTTGTGAACAAAGAAGACCTGTCCGTCACGCAGAAGCTCCCTACGAATGGCCGCGGCGATCTGGGAGTCGTCGTAAGGACCAACGTAAGTGAGAACCGGATGCCTTTCCTCCGGGGGCGTTTGGATGACGGACATCTCACGAATCCCCGTGACGGCCATCTCCAATGTGCGGGGAATTGGGGTGGCCGACATTGCAAGCACGTCCACGTTCGCCCGCAACGCCTTCAGGTGTTCCTTGTGCTCAACTCCGAAGCGCTGCTCTTCATCAATGATCACCAATCCGAGATCCTTGAAGCGAACCTCCGGCGTAAGCAGCCGGTGTGTTCCCACAACGATGTCAACCGAGCCATCAGCGATACCGGCCAGCACCCTTGTGCGTTCAGCATCAGATGTGAAGCGCGACAACGCCGCGATCGAAACCGGGAAAGGTGCGTATCGCTCACTGAATGTCGCTAAGTGTTGTTGAACCAGCAGGGTGGTTGGCACCAAGACGGCAACCTGCTTGCCATCCTGCACCGCTTTGAAAGCAGCACGAATCGCGATCTCGGTCTTGCCGTACCCAACGTCGCCACAGATCAGTCGATCCATGGGAACAACACGTTCCATGTCTCGTTTAACTTCATCTATGCACGCGAGTTGGTCGCCCGTCTCGACATACGGAAAGGCGTCTTCAAGTTCGCGCTGCCACGGAGTGTCAGCCCCGAAAGAGTGGCCTCTGCTCGCCTGCCGTGCTGCGTACAGGCGAATCAGCTCCCCTGCGATCTGTCGAACAGCTTTGCGCGCCCGACCTTTGGTCTTCGCCCAGTCCCCACCGCCTAGTCGGTGCAGGCTCGGCGACTCCCCACCCACGTATCGAGTTATGAGGTCGAGTTGATCCATCGGCAAGAACAAGCGGTCTGGCGGTTGGCCTCGCTTACTCGGTGCGTATTCGATGATTATGTACTCGCGCTCTGCTCCTTGCACGCTTCGACGAATCATTTCCACGTATTTGCCGACTCCGTGTTGTTCGTGCACAACGAAGTCACCGGTCTTCAACGTGAGCGGATCCACTGTGCGACGTCTACGGCTCGGCATCCGACCGGCGTCCGCGCTCCGCGCACGGCCACCGAATAGTTCGGATTCGGTTACCAGCATCAAACCAGCACCATCCAGCACGAAGCCTTGCTCTGCCGAACTACGAACGAGGGTCACGACCCCGGTCTCTGGCCGGTCGTTGAGTGCAGGCAGCTGGCGCGCGCCGATGCTCGTATCTGCAAGTTCTTCTGCGAAACGATCCAATGGGCCGCTACCTCGTGCGGTTACGACCGTTGATCCACCGTTCTCGATCCAGGTCTTGATATCGGTGAAGGCCGCGTGGGCGTCGCCGCGGTAGTCCTCGGTGAGTCGGGCACCGAAGTCGACGTCAGCATCGATAGTCGGTAAGGGGTTTAGGTCCCACCACCGAAGGGAATGATGCACCGCGGCTTCGCGCAGAGCATCCATCTCCCAATATGCAGCCGGAACTACGTCCACTGGCGCTTCCCCACCGAAGGCGGCGCTCTGCCATCCTGCTTGCAAGAACTCTTCGGCCGTTCGGATCACATCGGCTGCCCGGCTACGTACCCGTTCAGGCTCGCTCACCAGTACTTGTGTTCCCGTTGGCATCAAGTCGGTCAGCATCACCGACGCCTGCTGGGCCACCGGCTCATGGACAGCAGTGGCCAACAAGCCCTCAGGAACATCTTCCAGCGAGCGTTGATCGGCGACGGCAAAGTACCGGATGCTGTCGACTTCATCGCCCCAGAACTCAACCCGCACGGCGTGCTCCTCGTGCGCGGGGAATACATCGACGATCCCCCCACGCACCGCTAACTGACCGCGCCGTTCCACCAGATCGACCCGTTCGTAGCCCAAATTCACGAGTTGTTCAACGAGCACGGTCAGCTCGGACTGCTCACCCACTCGCACCCTTGCCTGGACCGCATCCGGGACGCTCGCTTCGATGGGTTGGATCACCGCGCGCACAGATGCCACCACAACATCCAGCGGCCCCATAAGGCCATCTTCGGTATCGGGGTGGGCGATCCGACGCAGGATTCGGGTTCGTCGACCAATCGTGTCCGCCGATGGTGCAAGCCGTTCGTGCGGCAGTGTTTCCCAGGAGGGAAAAGTTGCTATCGCGGCATCGGGCAGGTAGTCCGCGAACATCTTCGCTGCATCTTCCGCGCCCTGACCACTCGTGGTGACGAACAACAGCGGCGCGGAGCTCGAGTCGCGGATGAGCGAGCCGATGAGTGGGTGGGCGCTGACGGGCGCAAGCACGTCGGCGTGTTCAACATCGGAATCCGCACATAGCTCACTCAGCCGTTTTGCTGGTGGATAGTTCTGGAGGAGTTCGACGATGCCACGAAGGCTCACGATCCGGACGCCTCAGCCAGGGCTTGTTGCAGGTAGGGGTACAGCTCGCCATGGGCAACGACGAGATCCTGGACATACGGGGGCATGTGGTTGAACGTGACGGCTGATCCGTCCAGGTGAGCTGCA
>CAZWIW010000150.1:0-2800 GCA_964634545.1 uncultured Rubrivirga sp. | reverse complement strand
CGCGTTCTCGCCCCCGCCCCACACGCCCCCGCAACTGGTGCAATTGCGACAGACCGAAAGTGTCAGCTCGGTCAACGATGAGCGTGTTCGCGTTAGCGATGTCGATACCAGATTCGACGATCGTTGTGCAGACCAAGACGTCGATCTCCTTGTTCCAGAAATCGACGATCACCTGCTCTAGGCGGGTCTCCGGCATCTGGCCGTGCGCCACCGCAACCCGCGCCTCAGGCACCAAATCCTGCACCCGGCGAGCAGTGCGGTCGATCGATTCCACTCGGTTGTGGACGAAGAAGACCTGTCCGTCACGCAGGAGCTCCCTACGGATGGCTGCAGCGATCTGGGAGTCGTCGTACGGACCAACGTAGGTCAGCACCGGATGCCGCTCTTCCGGCGGCGTTTGGATGACGGACATCTCCCGAATTCCAGTGACGGCCATCTCCAAAGTACGGGGAATCGGGGTAGCCGACATCGCAAGAACATCGACGTTCGCGCGCAACGCCTTCAAGTGCTCCTTGTGCTCGACTCCGAAGCGCTGCTCCTCGTCGATGATCACCAATCCGAGATCCTTGAAGCGCACCTCTGGCGTCAGCAGCCGGTGTGTTCCCACGACGATGTCGACCGAACCGTCAGCGATTCCGGTCAACACCCGGGTACGTTCGGCATCGGATGTGAAGCGCGACAACGCCGCGATCGAGACGGGGAAAGACGCGTAACGCTCGCTGAATGTCGCTAAGTGCTGTTGAACCAGCAGCGTGGTCGGCACCAAGACGGCGACCTGCTTGCCGTCCTGCACCGCCTTGAAAGCAGCACGAATGGCGATCTCGGTCTTGCCGTACCCAACATCGCCGCAGATCAGTCGATCCATGGGAATCACGCGCTCCATGTCGCGCTTGACCTCATCGATGCATGCAAGTTGGTCGCCGGTCTCGACGTACGGGAAAGCGTCCTCGAGTTCGCGCTGCCAGGGGGTGTCGGCTCCGAAGGAGTGTCCCTTGCTCGCCTGCCGCGCAGCGTAGAGGCGAACCAACTCACCTGCGATCTGTCGGACAGCTTTGCGCGCCCGACCTTTGGTTTTGGCCCAGTCTCCACCGCCGAGCCGGTGCAGACTCGGTGACTCGCCACCCACGTATCGAGTGATGAGGTCGAGTTGATCCATGGGCAAAAACAAACGGTCTGCTGGTTGGCCCCGCTTACTCGGTGCGTATTCGATGATCAAGTACTCGCGCTCTGCCCCTTGCACGGTACGACGAATCATTTCGACGTACTTGCCGACTCCGTGTTGTTCGTGCACCACGAAGTCACCGGCCTTCAGCGTGAGCGGATCCACGGTGCGGCGTCTACGGCTAGGCATCCGACCGGCCTCCGCGCTCCGCGCGCGGCCACCGAAGAGGTCGGATTCGGTAACCAGCATCAGACCGGCACCATCGAGCACGAACCCTTGCTCAGCCGAACTCCGAACTAGCGTCACGACCCCGGTCTCTGGCCGGTCGTTGAGCTCAGGCAGCAGCCGTGCACCGATGCCCGTGTCCGCGAGTTCCTCAGCGAAACGGTCCAACGGTCCGCTGCCTCGTGCAGTAACGACGGTTGATCCATCGTTCTCGATCCAGGTCTTGATGTCAGTGAAGGCTGCTTGGGCGTCACCGCGGTAGTCCTCGGTGAGTCGGGCACCGAAGTCAACGTCCGCATCGACAGTCGGTAGCGGATTCAAATCCCACCACCGGCAGGCATGTTGCGCCGCGGCTTCACGCAGGGCATCGATCTCCCAGTACGCAGCCGGCACTACGTCCGCAGGCGCCTCTCCGCCGAATGCGGCGCTTTGCCACCCCGCTTGAAGGAACTCCTCGGCTGTTCGGATGACATCCGCTGCTCGGCTACGTACCCGTTCAGGCTCGCTCACCAGCACTTGCGTTCCCGTTGGCATCAAGTCGGTCAGCATCACCGACTCTTGCTGGGCTACCGGTTCATGGACAGCGGTGGCCAGCAAGCCCTCGGGAACATCTTCCAGCGAGCGTTGATCAGCAACGGCGAAATACCGAATGCTGTCCACTTCATCGCCCCAGAACTCGACTCGCACAGCGTGTTCCTCGTGCGCGGGGAATACGTCGACGATCCCACCACGCACTGCTAGTTGACCGCGCCGTTCCACCAGATCGACCCGTTCGTAACCCAAGGTCACGAGTTGTTCAACGAGCACGGTTAGCGCTGCCTGCTCACCAACCCGCACCCTTGCCGGAACCGCATCCGGGACGCTCGCTTCGATGGGCTGGATCACTGCACGCACAGATGCCACCACGACATCCAGCGGACCCATGAGGTCATCTTCGGAATCGGGGTGGGCGATCCGACGCAGGATTCGGGTGCGTCGACCGATCGTGTCTGCCGAGGGTGCAAGCCGTTCGTGCGGCAGTGTTTCCCAGGAGGGAAAGGTCGCTATCTCGGCATCGGGGAGGAAGTCAGCGAGCATTCGTGCGGCATCTTCTGCGCCCTGACCGCTCGTAGTGACGAACAGCAGCGGCGCCGAACTCAAGTCGCGAATCAGCGAGCCGATGAGTGGGTGGGCGCTGACCGGCGCGAGCACGTCCGCGTGTTCAACATCGGAATCCGCGCACAGCTCACTCAGCCGCTTTGCCGGTGGGTAGCCGTGAAGGAGTTCGACGATGCCACGAAGGCTCACGGTCCGGACGCCTCCGCCAAGGCCTGTTGCAGGTAGGGATACAACTCGCCGTGAGCAACGACGAGGTCCTCGACATACGGGGGCATGTGGTTGAACGTGACGGCTGATCCGTCCAGGTGAGCTGCA
>CAZWIW010000149.1:0-2802 GCA_964634545.1 uncultured Rubrivirga sp. | reverse complement strand
GGGATCTCGGCATCGCTCGGGTAGGTGTCGCCGTCGATGGTGCCGCAAACGTCTGCTGCGTCCTTCGGAACCCAGAACTGCCCCTCAGCCTGGAAGATGATGTTGGCCGGCGCACCGAGCGGGCCGTCCTCGGGGGCGTTCGCCTCTCCGTTGATGCCGGTGGCCACCGCCCAACCGTCGGCGCATTGCACCGAGTCCGGGTACCAGGCGTTCTCGCCACCGCTCATCTCGTTCACGTACTCCTCAGCGGCCTCGTTGACGATCTCGTCGGTGCACTCGGTCATCCCGCCGACCATTTCACCCTCGCTGGAGGAATCATCGCTCGATGAACACCCTGCGAGGAGCCCGACGGCGAGGAAGGAAGCACTGGTGATGGCAAGCGAACGACGCACGGTGATCTCCCGAGGTAGATGAAGGAGCATTCACAGTACGTCGGCCCGTTCTCTTCACAGCGACGCCGCGCCGGGGCTATCGTGCGTGTGCAATGAGCGACACGGGGGTCCACAACTACCGCACCGGCCGGGTAGTCGGTCTTGCTGGCACGGCCGCGCTCGGCGGGTTCTTGTTCGGCTTCGACTCAGCTGTCATCAATGGCGCCGCGCCCGCCATCAAGTCCACCTTTGGGTTGTCTTCACTCGCCTTGGGCTTCACCGTCTCCATCGCGCTCATCGGATCGGCGATCGGGGCCTGGTTCGCCGGGCTACTGGCAGAGAAGTACGGACGCCGACGCGTCATGCTCATCGCGGCGACCCTCTTCATCGCCGCCGCCATCGGGCAGGCATTCCCCTTCGGCATCGCCGACCTGCTGATGTGGCGGTTTATCGGCGGTGCCGGCATCGGCGTGGCCAGCGTCATGGCTCCGATGTACATCGCCGAGATCGCGCCGGCCCAATTGCGCGGGCGCTTGGCATCCATGCAGCAGCTCGCGATCGTGCTGGGCATCTTCGCGACCGGCATCTCGAATTACCTGATCTTGGAAGCAGCGGGCGGGGATTCCACCAACGATTGGTTATTCGGCATCGCTGCCTGGCAGTGGATGTTCCTGGTGATGCTGGTTCCGGCCATCATCTATGGCGGACTAGCGCTGCGGCTACCCGAATCACCCCGCTACCTGGTGGAGATCGGCAAGTACGACGAAGCCGACGCCGTCTTGAAGCAGGTCTACACCGACGGCACCGAGAAGCTGCTCGATGACATCAAAGCTTCGCTGGATAGCGAGCACCGACCGAAACTCGGTGATCTACGCGGTAAGCGCTTCGGCCTGTTGCCCATCGTGTGGGTAGGCATCATCCTCAGCGCGCTGCAGCAGTTCGTGGGAATCAACGCCGTCTTCTATTACTCCAACACCATCTGGGAGGCGGTTGGTTTCTCCGAGGATCAGGCGTTCCAGACGTCGTTGATGACCACCGGGGTGAACGTCGCGTTCACCCTCGTTGCCATCGCGCTGGTGGACAAAGTCGGCCGAAAGCCCTTGCTGCTCGTCGGTTCGGCCGGCATGGTGACGATGCTCGCGATCCTCACCTACGTGTTCGGAACCGCACCCGTTGGCCCGGATGGCAATCCGGTGCTGGCCGACGGACCGGACTTCGTCGCGTTGCTGGCGTTCAACGCATACGTCGCGTTCTTCGCCGCAACCTGGGGCCCGGTTGTGTGGGTGCTGCTCGGCGAGATGTTCCCCAACCGAATCCGCGCCGCCGCCCTTGCCTTGGCCACCGCCGCGCAGTGGCTGGCCAACTGGATCGTCTCGACGGCGTTCCCACCCTTGGCGAATATCAGCCTCGGCTTGGCTTACTCGATCTTCACCATCATGGCGGCGCTATCCATTCCGTTCGTCTGGCGGCATATCCGCGAGACGAAGGGCGTTGAGCTCGAGAAGGTCAATGCGCTGGAGCCGTCGTCGTAGACAAGCTCATCATCGTTCAATCCGACGCGTAGCCGCAGCCAGCCAACCAGGTCTGCACCACCAAACGGGCGGCTTGCGCAGTACCTAACTCACCTTCGGCGATTTCATCCCACGCGGCGAACAACAGGCCGATGTAGGAGGCGATCAACCACCGCACCGGCTGGTCGCGGCGCAAGCGATCCTCTGCTTGCAACGTCGCGATGTACACGCCCAGCGGAGTGGCGGCATTCGCCCAGTGCTGATCCAAGTCGTTGCCCCACCCGGGAACCACCCGCAAGAACACCGTGCGTGGGCCGAGCGTCATCAGTAACTGCGTGACTTCGGTGAGGACCTCGACTGGATCGCGTTCGGTCGTCTCCGGGACGCGGGCCATCACCGCACCGATCCGCTCCAAGGTGTCCACCGACAGCGCCTCCAACAAGGCATCTCGCGTGGCGAACTTGTGGAAGATCGTGGTTCGGCTGATCCCCGCGGCCTTCGCGATGGACTGCAAGGTGGCGTCCGGTCGCTTGGCGAGTGCCTCCGCGGCCGCGTCCAGGATCTGCTCGTTTTTGATCACCACGTTCAGAAATTAACACTCGTGTTCACTTTTGTCCTACGGTCGTGCGGTGGCCCAACCGAAGGTGCGCGAGGCACTGCCCGACCGCCTGCGCGGTATCGCCTTGCTGGGCATCGTCGTCGTGAACGCCGCCTTCCTAGGTATCAGCGCAGACGGCTTCACCCAGGACTCCGTCGATGGGTTCGCGAACCGACTCACGGCACTGCTGGTCGTCACCTTCGCGCAGGGGAAGTTCTATCTGCTGTTCTCGTTCCTGTTCGGGTATAGCGCGTCATTCATCCTGCGTGAGAACAGCAAGCCGGACCGCCGTAGATACCTGCGCCGGATGCTCGCGCTGTTC
>CAZWIW010000148.1:0-2827 GCA_964634545.1 uncultured Rubrivirga sp. | reverse complement strand
CGCACCGGTATCCTCACCAATGACATGCGCGACTTCAACGAGTCGGGCTGGTCGGAGCGTGTCGAGTTCGTGCAGCGTGTTGATACGGTGACGGACGGCAGCATCACCGGAGTCCTCAAGCCCAACCCCCGCGCGTACGAGATTGCGGTCGAGGCTCTCGGCGTCTCCCCCGCCTCGACACTCTTCATCGACGACCAACCCTTCAACATCGAGGGCGCCCGTTCCATCGGTTTGCAGACTGCCTGGTTCGATGTGACCGACCCCGCGGGGTCCTACGCGCGGGCGCGGGCGCTGATGTAGTCGCCCACGCCGACCGTTTAGTCCTCGTGGACGGTCGAGACTGTGGCGCGGATGTCCATCTGACGATGCGGCTCGAGCCACGGCGCGCTGAGCGCTCCACCCTGCGGCTCGCCCCAGACGAGTGTCAGTTCGGCGCCGACTTGGGCGTGAGCGTCATCCACGACGCCGAGCGTGAGCATGGCGCGCTCGTTCCAGCTCATGCAGGGGTACGTGGAGACGCCGACCGTGGCACCCTGCGCATCCTTGAGTGCGTCGTACTGCCAGGTGGCATACGTCGCCCGAGGCAGGTCGATGTATTTCCCGGGCATCTCCACACCCGAGGCGTAGCTTGAGAACAGTCGTCCCACATCTTCGGAGTTCCACGCCAGCGTCACCTTAGAGCGGTGCGGCCGATCGACCGCGCTCTCGAGGGCCTCACGACCGATGAAGTCGTGATTGAACTTCACCAGGTGCGCGTAGCCGATGTCGGCCGGAGTGAAGTAATAGTCGTCAATGTCGGGCGAGTAGAAACTGCCGCCGAGCGACCAGCCGACCTCCTCGGCAGTGGCGGGGAGCCACTCGCGGAAGCCCCGGGTGCCCTCGCCTGAGAAGATCGCCGGGAGGGGCCGCGGGATCCAGCCGAGCTCAACCGCAGTCGTGAAATAGGCCATGGAACCCACCTGACGCAGGCCGAACTCCGCGCCAGCGGCCACGAGCGCGGCCTTGACCTCAGGCCCCTGATCCCACGTTCCCCACAGCTCGTAGCCTGGGCCGCCGGCCATGGTGTGGCGAAGAGCGAAGACTCGATGGCCAGCAATAGTGAGCGTGATGATGTCGAAGGTTCGCGACTCCGGCAGCGCCGCGCCGTTTAGCCTCTCGAGGAGGCTGACCGCGTGCGGCCCCTCAACCTGGTAACGGTAGACGTCGCGCCTGCCCGCGGGATTCTTGGAGAAGATCTCGTCACGCTCGAGCTCGATGTCCCAGGAGCCGATTTCCGCCTGGTAGTCAAGCCAGTTGTGTCCCGCGGCGCGCCCGACGAGAGCAATCTCCTCGGGATTCGTCCAGTACAGGATGCCGTCGCCGATCACGTGGCCACTGGGACTGCAGCAGACGTAGTGGCGGGCCTTGTCCTGCTTGAAAGTCGAGAAGCCGTTGACACCTGTCGCCGTGAAGAAAGCGAGCGCGTCCTTGCCCCGGACAGTGGTCGTCGTCATGTGGTACGACTGGTCGTAGAGGGCCACGGTCTCCCTCCAGGCCCGCTGCTCATCGCGCCAGTTCGTGAACTCCGGGGCGACGAAGTCGGTCGGCTGACGCAGCACAGCGTCGCGGACGACCGATCCCTTGGGGTTGGCGTAAAGCATGTCGACGATGCTGGAGTTGGCGTCAATCACGTCCTGGAGGGACGGGGTCTGGAGTGCGGTGGTCACGGAATCCTCCTTATTGGATATCCCGGAAGGTAGGGATGGCGGGTAGCAGCACACCAGGCTCGCGTTTCGCAGCGGCGAACAACCCGGCCTTCCGGGCCGCGGGGGGCCTACTGGCCTCGGCTGAACGTGAGTTATCCGTGCACCCGGAGGCGGCATACGTGTTGGCCTACGACGCCGCGCGAAAAAGCTTGCGTAGCACTGCTGGCTCAACAGGGACTGCGCACCAAGTCCGGCGGGCACCACGTCACGACCGAGCAAGTAGGACGTGCGCAGTTCGGTGGCCCTTTGACGCCTTCGCATCACTGCGCCGAAGACCAACTGAGATCGAGTATCCATGTCTCCCTGGTGAGGTAGCGACTACTGACGAGGCAGCGCAGGCCATCGAAAAGGCGCGTGCCATCCATGACGCCGTGCGCAAACTACTCACGCAACTGACTCTGTTGAATCCTTGGCTCGGATTCAGCGCAGCGCGTTGCCGCAACCGGTATCCCTCACCTCACAGCTCGATGAACACGTGGCGATTTGGTTTTCCACGCCGCAGGCTCTAACCTTGGCCAGCGCCGCAACCGCGGTGGATTCTTGGATCAGAACTTGATCCCCCTGCGAGTCTTCAAATTCCGACTGGAACGTGCAGTCGGCCCCACGAGACTCTCTCGGTCTCGTGATGAATAGGTACCTCATGTCTTTCGATGAATTGGGCATTAACCCTGCCCTGAGCAAGGTCCTGGCACGCCAGGGCATCACCTCTCCGTTCCCCATCCAGGTGGCAACGCTGCCCGACGCCGTTAGTGGTCGTGACGTACTCGGCCGCGGACAAACCGGTTCAGGCAAGACGCTCGCATTCGGGTTGGCGATGCTTACTCGCCTCGCCGGTCGGCGCGCGAAGCCGCACAAGCCGCTGGGCTTGGTCCTCGCACCCACGCGTGAACTCGCGATGCAGATTCAAGATTCACTCAAACCACTGATGGATGCAGTGGAGCTGAAGTCGCGTTTGATCGCCGGCGGTATGCCGTACGGCAAGCAGATCGACGCGCTGCGTTCGGGTGTTCCGATCCTGATCGCTACGCCGGGTCGCTTGATCGACTTGATGGAGCGCGGTGATGTGGATCTCTCAGCCGCGG
>CAZWIW010000147.1:0-2827 GCA_964634545.1 uncultured Rubrivirga sp. | reverse complement strand
TCACCGCCGATGGCAAGGTGCACACCGTCAACGAGTACTCCGAACCCGATCTGTTCTTCGGAGTGCGCGGCGGTGGTGGCGGCACCTACGGCATCGTCGCGCGGGTCACCCTGCTCACCCACCCAATCCCATCGACCGTGGGAATCGTCACCGGATCCATCAAAGCCAACAGCGACACCGCATACCGCGAGTTGATCGAGAAGTTCGTGGAGTTCTACCCGGTCGGGTTGGACAACTGGCACTGGGGCGAATCGGTGGCCTTCGGTCCCGACAACGAGTTCGGTTTCCGGCTCACGTTCTTGGATATGCCCGAGGCGCAGGGTATGGCGGTCATCGAGCAGTTCGTCGGCCAGTTCCGTTCGCGTCCCGATGAGTACACCGTCGATCCGCAGTTCCAGTTCCTGGCCTTTGAGAACCTGTGGAACCCGGACTACTGGGACAGCGTGGATCCGGACTTCATCACCCGCGATCCGCGGCCCGAGGCACCGGAGTACCAGTTCTGGTGGACGGGCAACCAGGGCGAACTCGGCGCCTTCTGGAACGGCTACCAATCACGCTGGATCCCCACAGATTCGATGCGTCGCAATCCAGGCGACATCGCAGATGCGTTCTACCGAGCTTCTCGTTTGCGTCCTTTCATCTTCCAGGTGAACAAGGGCCTATCGGGTGAACACCCCGAAGCGCGGGCCCGAGATGAGAAGACAGCCCTCCACCCCGGCTGCTTCGAAGCGGCTGCTCTCGTCATCATGGCCTCGGCCCAGCAGTACAAGTACCCGGGGGTGGAGGGTCGCAAGCCCAGCGCAACGACCGCCCGGGAACTTGGCAGCGACATAAAGCGCGCGATGGGCTACATCATGGATGTCACGCCCGGTGCCGGTTCCTACTCAACCGAGGCAGACTTTTTCCTCGAGGACTGGCAGGACGCCCAGTGGGGAGCGAACTACCCGCGCTTGCTGCAGATCAAAAGGAAGTACGACCCTGCGAACTTCTTCAAGGTGCACCATGGAGTTGGGAGCGAGGAGCTCTAGCCGCCCTCCTAGTACAGGTGCTGTACCAGGAACGCAAACCGGCATTCCCAGGCCTTCTTCGCCAACGAGGAGTCGGGGGCGAAGTAATCGAAGCCGTGCGGTGCGCCATTCCAGACGTGGCCTTCGACTGGTACGCCTGCGGCGATCATCGCTTTGGCGTAGGCGATGTCCTCGTCGTGGAAGATGTCCAGGGTTCCGGTCTCGATGTAGGTCGGCGGTAGCTCGGTGAGATTCGTTTCGCGAGCGGGCGATGCGTAGGGCGGAACCGCGCTGCGCTCGGCCAGACCGGAGAGGTAGGCATCCCAGCCGGTTTCGTTATCCACGTACGTCCAGATCTGGAATTGCCTCGGGAATCGGGAGTCGGGGACCACGTTGCGGTCATCAAGCATCGGATAAACCAGCATCTGACACGCGAGCTTGGGGCCGGAGTCATCACGATTCTTCAGAACCGCGCCCGCGGTGAGCCCGCCACCGGCACTGTCACCTCCGATGCCGATGCGGTTCGCATCCCAGCCATGTTCCTCGGCGTTCGCGTGCATCCACGCCAACGCGGTGAGGGCATCATCGATCTGCGCCGGGTAGGGCGACTCCGGCGCCAAGGGGTAATCGACGGAGACGACGGGAAGACCGGTGTTGGTGCAGTAGTGCATGCAGCGGCCGTCGTAGTCCTCGATGCTGCTGACGATCATCCCGCCGCCATGGACGTACAGCAGCGCCCCGCGGGCTTCGCTGCCAATCTTGCGGTAGATCCGCACCCGAAGTTCGCTGCCATCGGACCGCGGAATGCGGTGGTCCTTGATCGTGACATCGCTGGCCTTACCGAAGCGGCGGGCCAGATCGGCGTTCATCGACGCCGACATCTCCCGCCGGCACTCGATGTCCCCGAGTTCGCACGGCTTGGCTCGTAAGGCCGAGGGCAGTTGGCGCAGCAGCGCCCGCAACACACCGGCGTCGATATTCCCGAAGAGCGTCACACCCCCGACGGTAGCGGCACGGGTCGATTCGCGGTGATGGTCGGCGGATTTGCGAGCCCCGGTGGGCCGCGGTTACCGTCGAGACCATGCTTCACCGGTCCCTCGCCCTTGCTGCCGCCGCGACCATCGGCATGTCCGCCTTGGTTGCCGCGCCCGCGCAGGCCGAAGGTGTTCCGGTTCCACCGGAGGTCACCGCGGCCCTCGCGACCTTCCCGGCTGATGCACAAGGAGCCACCACCGCCTGGGCGAACTGGGCGGCGACCGTGCCGATGAAATACGTGCGCAAGGGCAAGCGGCCCAAGACCCGTTCTTCGTGCCGCATCGACTCCGCGGGTGTGGCTGACTGCAATGACTTCGCGCAGGTGATCGGACGTGGCAACCGCAACATGGGGATGAAGAAGATCTCCGAGGTGATCACCGCCGGCAAGCGCCAGTACTTCCGCGATCCGCCACTGAAGAAGTGGACCCGGACTCGCACGATGAGTGACCCGAATCCGATCACGGGATCCGACGACCGCGTCGGCTTCGATCCATGGCTGCCGTGGACCGATCAGGCCGCCGATATCTCGACCGCTGTGCTGGAGAACGGGACCTTGGAGATACGAGCCTCGAACCCGGCACTGGTCGAGGGTGAGGCTTCGCGGTCGGTTGTCCGAATAGCCGCGAACGGGCTGCAAGCAACACTGATCGAATACGACGACAAGAATCGAACCTCAGCCACAACGCGTATAACGATCCAGTCGGTGCCCAAGGTGCGCATCCCTAAAGCTCGCTAGCAACTAACCTTCCTGCGTGCGAGGTGCCGGGAAGTGGTCGATCCTGGCG
>CAZWIW010000146.1:0-2877 GCA_964634545.1 uncultured Rubrivirga sp. | reverse complement strand
GTGTCAATATCCGACTCGTCAACGACGACGTCATCACGTTCACCGTCGACGAAACCACCACAACTCAGCAGGCCGAAGCACTCGCAGCGGCACTCGGCTTCTCGCTCGCTGCAACTGCACCGAACACCATCCCGACCGAACTCGATCGGAGTGGGGAGTTGTTGCCGTTCCCGGTCTTCCACGCGCACCGCAGCGAAACCTCGCTCATGCGTTACATGCGTTCCCTTGCGGACAAGGATCTCGCGCTCGACCGCACGATGATTCCGCTGGGTTCATGCACGATGAAGTTGAACGCCGCCGCGGAAATGGCACCGATCACCTGGCCGCAGTTCGCGGAGATCCATCCGTTCGCACCGGCCGAACAGGTTGCTCCCTATGTGGACATCATCAACGAACTCGAGCATTGGCTCACGTCCATCACCGGCTACGACGCCGTGACCGTGCAGCCGAACGCCGGTTCGCAAGGGGAGTTCGCCGGCCTGATGGCAATTCGCGGCTATCACCGCGCCCACGGCGATGACCAACGCACGGTGTGCCTGATTCCCAGTAGCGCGCACGGCACCAACGCCGCCAGCGCCGTGATGGCAGGCATGAGCGTTGTGGTGGTCGGCACCGACGAGATCGGTGATGTGGACATCGCGGATCTCAAAGCCAAGATCGAACAGCACCGGGACGACCTCGCTGCATTGATGATCACCTATCCATCCACGCACGGGGTGTTCGAAGAAGCAGTCGAAGAGATCTGCGCGCTCGTGCACGATGCCGGTGGTCAGGTCTACGTCGATGGCGCAAACCTCAACGCACTCGTCGGTCTAGCCAAGCCCGGCAAGTTCGGTGCGGACGTCTCGCACTTGAACCTCCACAAGACCTTCGCGATTCCGCACGGGGGAGGGGGCCCAGGCGTCGGTCCGATCGGAGTGCGCGCGCACCTTGCGCCGTACCTGCCCGGTCATCCGCTGCGCCCGGATGCCGGGCCGCAAGGTCGTGGTTTCCCCGATGGTGGAACCGGACCGGTCAGTGGTGCACCGTGGGGAAGTGCTGGCATCTTGCCGATTCCGTGGATGTACATCCGGATGATGGGGGATAGCGGACTGCGCGATGCGACGAGCACCGCGATCCTCAGTGCGAACTACATCGCGCACCGACTCAAGGATCACTACCCGATCCTGTACACCGCACCGAACGGCACGGTTGCGCACGAGTGCATCCTCGATGTGCGTCCGATCACGGCAGCAAGTGGTGTGAGCGTCGATGACATCGCCAAACGATTGATGGACTACGGCTTCCACGCGCCTACGATGTCCTTCCCGGTAGCGGGAACGCTGATGGTCGAACCCACGGAAAGTGAATCGCTCGCCGAGATCGATCGATTCTGCGATGCGATGATCGCGATTAAAGCCGAGATCGATGCCGTAGCTGCAGGGGAGTGGCCGGCCGACGACAATCCGCTCGTCAATGCTCCACACACCGCGGACAGTCTCATTGGGGATTGGAACCATGCCTACCCCGCACGTCTGGCTGCTTTCCCGGCACCTGGGATGGAGAACGGGAAGTACTGGCCACCGGTGCGCCGTATCGACGGTGCCTACGGGGATCGCAACCTGGTGTGCAGCTGCCCCCGCCCCGAGGAACTCGCCTCCACTTAACCGTTTCGGCCAGGGGCTGGACGATTGACGGTCAATCGTCCAGCCCACTGGCCGCCGGTGGTGTTTCCTCCACACCTCGCAGCCACGCCGGGTGTACCAACTGCAAGACCAAACAGTCGTCGGCACCGAAGCGCCGCGGGCCAACGGGTTCGAAACCCAGATATCTGTAGAACCCGATCGCGTCGGTGTTCTCTTCAAGGGGATCGATCAGAATGGTATGGGCGCCGTGAACATTGAAGGCTCGATCGATCATGTGGCGCATCATCTGCGTGCCGTAGCCACGGTGGAGGTAATCCGTCTCCCCGATCCAGATGTCGATCGCGTACGTGCCGGGGGCGACATAACCCCAGTAGTTGCTTGGTTCGGTGTGGGCATCGAGGAGAACGACGACACCTATTGGATGCTCGTCGACCTCAGCGATCCACACCTGCTGCCAGGGGACTTTGATCTCCTCAACCCAGTTCCAGGGCTCATCATCCCCGCTGATGGCAACAACGTGCGGGGCGACATCCCATTGCTTGAGAGTGGGGATGTCGGCGGCAACTGCTGGGCGCAGGTCAAGATCAGGCATGGCGAACGGCGCGGACCCACAGGTAGTCCTGGGTGTCCTTATCGGGACGAACATGCGACTGTTCGTACGTACGTTCGATTGTGAAATCGGACCCGAACAGTGCTTCGAAGTTGTCCACGCTTTGCCTGCGTACCGGCAACCCGGCGCACATGTCCGGTCCCGTGGGGCCGAAACCGCCAATAACGACGACGCCACCGGGCTTGGTGGCAGATCGCAGGACTTCCGCATATTGCGCGCGATCAGCATCCTCGAGCAGGAAATGCAAAACGGCACGGTCGTGCCACAAACCGAAAGTTCGCGGGGGAGACCACGACAAGACATCGCCCTGGATCCACGTCACAAGATCTGCCCGCGCGCCCAGGCGGGACCGGGACAGGCTCAGTGCCACGGGCGACCAATCCAGGACGCTCAGGTCGCTCCAGCCGCGGTCCAACGCCTCGTCCACCCACACCGACGCGCCAGCGCCAATATCTACAGCAGATGTCGAAGGATCCAGCTTGCCGATCATCAGCCAACTGGGATCAGCCGTCGATTGATACCAGCCGCGGGAAGTGTGATCGCCGGAGGAGTTGCTCGAAAACGATCGATCCCAGTGCTCCGGTGAGGAGGGAGTCACGCCTGGAGCCTATCCTTCGTAACGGACATAATGTGCATTATCGG
>CAZWIW010000145.1:0-2903 GCA_964634545.1 uncultured Rubrivirga sp. | reverse complement strand
GGCGATGATCACTACATAGATCAAGCCCGTCACAAACGCACACGCTATGCGCAAAACGCCCATAGGCGTGGAAGGTGCGGGCACTACGTTTTCCGCGTGTCGCGGGGCTTTTCGGGGCTAAGCGCCGGTGGTTTTCACCTGTGATCGAAGCCGTGCGACAACACCGTCGGCGATCTCACCGTCGAAAAGGACGTAGGTGACGTGATCGCGCCAATCGCCGTCGATATGCAAGTACTTCTCGCGGAAGCCCTCCTTGCGAAAGCCCACCTTCTCGGCAACCGCACGGGATGCGGCGTTCTCCGGGCGGATATTGAGTTCGAGTCGATGGAGCCTGAGGGTGCCGAAGGCGTAGTCCGAGGCCATGGCCACGGCTAGCGAGGTGATGCCGCGGCCGGCGTATTGCTGATCGATCCAGTAACCGAGGTAGGCGCTGCGCAGTGACCCATAGGTGATGCCCCCCATGGTCACCTGCCCGACCATGCGGCGCTGGCCACCCACCCGGAACTCCACCACCCACGGCAGCACGCGCCCTTCGCGGGCCTCATTGCGCAGCCGGCGCACCATCGCCGAGAAACTCGGTGGGATCTCACCGGCGCTGACCCCCTCCGTGGGGACAGTCGCATCCCACGGACCGAGCCAGGCTTGGTTGCGCTTGCGAACCTCATGCCAGGTCGGGGAATCGGAGATCCGCAACGGCCGCAGTTGGACGTCGCCTTCGACCAGCGTGGGAACCGGTTCGCTGCGCCAGATCACGGGGTCCGGCCGTAATCCTGCTCGGCTATCCACGCCCGCAGATCGGGACCGATGTCCTCCCGCTCGGTGGCCAAACGGATGACCGCCTTGAGGTAACTGAGTTTGTCCCCGGTGTCATACCGACGTCCGTCGAACACCACCCCGTGCACACCCCCACCTTCCTCAGCGGGCATGTTCGCAAGTTCGAGCAGCGCATCGGTGAGTTGGATTTCACCCCCGCGCCCGGGCTTGGTGCGGTGCAAGATCTCGAAGACAGCCGGATCGAGGATGTAACGGCCGATGATCGCGTAGTCACTGGGCGCTTGATCGACCGACGGCTTTTCGATCAGGTCGGTCACGCGCAGGACGTCGTTGTCGGTTGTTTCCTGCACCGCGGCGCAGCCGTACAGAGAGATGTCCTCGCGTGGAACGCGCATCAGGCAGATCACCGAACCGCCGTGCTGCTCGCGGACGTCGATCATCCGCGGCAGGATCGGATCGCGGGCATCGATGAGGTCATCGCCGAGCAGCACCGCGAAGGGCTGATCGCCCACATGGTTCTCGGCCATCAGGACCGCGTGACCCAGACCGAGCGCCTGCCCTTGCCGGACGTAATGGATACGCGCGAGCTCGGTGGATTCCTGGGTGAGTGCGAGGCGGTCCGAATCGTTCTTCTCCGCGAGGGCGACCTCGAGTTCGGTATTGCGATCGAAGTGGTCCTCCAGCGCGCGCTTGCCGCGACTGGTGATGAACAGAACATCGTCGAGCCCAGCGGCAACAGCCTCTTCCACCACGAACTGAATCGCCGGCTTGTCGACAACCGGGAGCATCTCCTTGGGCATCGCCTTGGTGGCGGGCAGGAACCGCGTTCCTAGGCCGGCCGCCGGGATCACGGCGGCGTGCACTCCGGACATGAGGCCTGAGACTACGCGCCTTGCGCCCTTTAGGGCAGGCTGTGGTCATGGATCCCGCGGAAGCCAAGGGCCAATTGCGAGCCGATCTTCGCAAGCGGCGGCGTGAGCGGGAAGTACTGCAATCCCATGGTGAGGCGATCGCTGGACACATCGGCGATCTCGAACCCGTCCGCGAAGCGTGCGAACAAGGCCTGGTCATCACCTGCTATTCCGCTCGACCAGGGGAACCTCCGACCGAGCCGTTGCGAGCCGCGCTTCGAGCGGCGGGCGCCACGGTGCTGCTGCCGCGGGTGGAAGGCGATGACCTGGTGTGGTGCGTGGAGGAAGACGCCAGCGAGATGGCAGTGAATTCCATGGGCATAGCCGAACCGACAGGTGATCCGGTCGATCTCGCCGAGGCAGCACCAGCGGTCTGGATCATCCCTGCGCTAGCGATCGACGAAGACGGCTACCGGCTCGGTCAAGGTGGCGGCTTCTACGACCGCGCGCTGCGCGACCAGCCCGAGGGTGGCGGCGGGCCGATCATCGCGCTGATCTTCGAAGACGAGATGGTGCACGAAGTGCCGCGGGAGGATCACGACCATCGGGTGGACATCGTCGTCACACCAGAACGGGTGCGCTGGCTGTCGATGCCGGATTGATCAATCGCCGGCAGGCAGCAACGTCAAGGTGTCCCGAGCGGAATCCTCGACCGCCGCACGCGAGAACGGCCAGGTGTATTGCTCACCGGTAAGCCAGGCATCGAGTTGATCGTCGTAGTTGCCGTTGAAAGCATGGCCGGAGTTGCCGGTGAGGTTGACCCAGGTACTGGCATCGAGATCCGACAGGTCGATCACCTGCCGCATGCTCGGCACCCAATCGACCTCGAAACCATCGGCAGGTGTCCAGCCGGTGGCGTTCACCGCTGCCTCACTGCCTCCGGCATTTACCGGTCCGCGGTTGAACAGCATCTCGATCGGGGCGATGCCACTCGTGCCGAGAGTCCCGTTCACCAACTCCAGCGTGTGTAGATCACCCCAGCGCCAAGACTGCGGATCGCCGCCAAGACGTTCGGTGAGTTCGGCGGCCGCTGCTTGCTGCGCGGTAGCCAACAGGGCATCGCGATCCTCGGATACCGGCGTGGTCTTATCGATCCACCACGGGTTGGTGGGGTCATCCCAGATGTTCTCGATCACCTGCCAGAACCGGTCGTTGCCGCTGGCTTGGATGATCTCGACATCGGCTGCTGCGTCGAACATCCGCTCGACCATCTGCGCC
>CAZWIW010000144.1:0-2940 GCA_964634545.1 uncultured Rubrivirga sp. | reverse complement strand
GCGGTCGGCCCTACCGAGTTACCCGATGTATCTCGCATGACGATTGTCGTGAACGTGGATCGACTGCCCCTCGAGCAGGTCACCAAGCAGCTCAACAAGTTGATCAACGTGCTGAAGATCGTGGAACTCGAAGAAGACACCTCGGTTCAGCGCGAGATCATGCTGGTCAAAGTGAAGGCGAACTTGGATACCCGCTCGCACATCCTGGAGACGGTGCAGTTGTTCCGAGCGAAGGTTGTTGATGTGAGCAATGACGCCGTGACCATCGAGGCCACCGGCGCGCACGACAAGCTCGAGGCCCTACTGCGCGTGCTGGAGCCCTTCGGCGTCACCGAACTCGTCAAGTCAGGGCTGGTGGCCGTCGGCCGGGGATCGCGATCCATCAGTGAGCGCTCACTTCGCCCCGTCGACCGCACTGCCTGACCGAAAGCGCTGCCTGCTGGCGGCGACCGATAACCTTCCGTCCACCCATCGATCGAGGAGTGAGCCACCGTGGCTGAAATGTTCTACGACGACGACGCAGATCTGTCGATCATCCAAAACCGCAAAGTGGCCGTCATGGGCTTCGGCAGCCAGGGCCACGCGCACGCCTTGTCGCTGCGCGATTCCGGGGTGGATGTCCGGGTCGGATTGCAGGAAGGCTCTCGATCGCGGGCCAAGGCAGAGGAGGAAGGCCTTCGGGTTGTCGACCCCGCTACGGCTGCCGCCGAAGCCGACGTCATCATGGTGCTCGTTCCGGACCCGGCGCAAAAGAAGCTCTACGCCGAGGCAATCGAACCCAACCTGAAAGACGGCGACGCGTTGTTCTTCGCCCACGGCTTCAACATTCGTTTCGGCTTCGTCAAGCCACCGTCGAACGTGGACGTGTGCATGGTTGCACCGAAGGGACCCGGTCACCTCGTTCGCCGCGAGTACGTGGCCGGGCGTGGAGTGCCGGTCCTCGTTGCGGTCGAGCAGGACGCGACCGGTAACGCATGGCCGCTCGCGCTTTCCTACGCACGCGCGATCGGCGGCTTGCGAGCCGGTGGCATCAAGACCACTTTCACCGAAGAGACCGAAACGGATCTGTTCGGTGAGCAGGCGGTGCTGTGTGGTGGCGCAAGCCAGTTGGTGATGTACGGCTACGAGACCCTCGTCGAGGCGGGTTACCAACCCGAGGTCGCGTACTTCGAGTGCTTGCACGAGCTGAAGCTGATCGTGGATCTGATGTACGAGGGTGGAATCGCCAAGCAGCGCTGGAGCGTTTCCGACACCGCGGAGTACGGCGATTATGTTTCCGGCCCCCGCGTAGTGGATCCGCGCGTCAAGGAGAACATGCAGGCGGTACTCGCGGACATCAAGAGTGGTGCTTTCGCTCAGCGCTTCATGGATGACCAAGAGGCTGGGGGGCCGGAGTTCATAGCCCTTCGCGAGAAGGGTGAGAAGCACCCGATCGAGGCGGTTGGTCGTCAACTTCGCAAGTTGATGAGTTGGGTCAAGAACGACGACGACTACGTCGAAGGCACCGCAGCTCGCTAGAGCCCACGTAGCAGCGCATGCCTGGCCGATCAGGAGACACCAAGACGTGTGTGTCGTGCGGCCGGGTCATGACCTGGCGTAAGTCCTGGGAACGCAATTGGGACGACGTCAAGTACTGCTCGGATGCTTGCCGCAAGCGCAAGGTGAACTCGGTTGACAGCGAACTCGAGAGGTCCATTCTTTCGTTGCTGGATGCTCGCAAGTCCGACGCGACCATCTGTCCGAGTGAGGCGGCCAAGGATGTCGGCGGCGGCGACTGGCGTGAATTGATGGAACCAGCGCGCCGGGCTGCGCGCCGACTCGTGGAGGCCGGTAGCGTCGTGATCACCCAAAAGGGCAAGGTCGTGGACCCGTCCACCGCCAAGGGACCCATCCGCATTCGGAAGGCCTAGTTATGTCAGTTCGCTTGCCCGTCCCGCGGGGTGATCGAACCGACATCATCGCTTGGGTAGGTGAGCACCTAGGCGACCTGGCCGCCGGTGATGCGTACGCATCACCCACCCGCGGCGGGCAAAGTGCGGCCGATGGCGCATTGCAGGCCTTCGATGTGTCTGGCTACGCGCGACGACGCAACAACGTTCTGCCGGCGTCGCGTCGTGGGGCCTCGCGATTGTCCCCATACATTCGCCACGGTCTGCTCACGCTCCCACAGGTGTGGGAGCACGTCGGTGACGGACCACGCGACGATGTCGAGAAGTTCCGCGATGAGCTGCTGTGGCAGGAATACGCGCGACACCTGTATGCCCGCTTGGGTACGGCCACCCGACGGTCGCTTCGGTTCGTGGTTGACGAGGACTCGGCGCCTCCCGAGCACAATCCTTGGGATGTTGAAGCGGCGTGCCTGCAGGAGTCCTGGCGGGAGTTGGTCGACACCGGTTACCTGACGAATCAAGCGCGGATGTGGTTGTCATCGCACTGGTCGGTGCGCCATCGGTGGGGGTGGCGAGATGGGGAGGATTTGTTCTTCCGGCATCTGCTCGATGGATCGCGGGCAGCCAATCGGGCGGGTTGGCAGTGGACGACCGGCGCGCTGACCGGCAAGCCCTACGGGTTCTCCCGCTGGCAGGTACGTAAGCGCGCGCCCGAATTGTGTGAGCGCTGTCCGCTGACCAAGGCGTGTCCGATCGAGGACTGGCCGGAGGATCTGCCACCGGAGCAGCGAGCGATGACCGACTCGCGGATGAGGCGTGACGAGGATCCGGAAGCCACTGGTGGTCCTGCGAGCGTGCTGCGCATGGGCGAGCCTGATTCGGTTTGGTTGACGGCCGAGAGCCTGGGGCGAGACGATCCCGCGCTGGCGGCCCACGTGGAATTGCCGGTCGTGTTCGTCTTCGATGAACCGTTGCTCCGCCGGCTCCGCTTGGCGTTCCCGCGACTGGTCTTCCTGGCCGAAGCTCTCGCCGAGATCGCCGAGGGTCGCGA
>CAZWIW010000143.1:0-2961 GCA_964634545.1 uncultured Rubrivirga sp. | reverse complement strand
AAGGAGTCGCGTTGGCGCGCCATGGCATTGTTTCGATAGACAAGGATGGCGACGATGTATGGGTCGGCGGACGGTGCGTCTCAGTGATCCAAGGAAAGGCACTCGTGTGACGTTGCCTCGACCTCTGTAGTGACCGGTTCAGGCAACAAGAGCCCAAGAGTGGCTTTGCTTGCCATACTCCTGACATGAGCCCCGCGCACGCGTTTACCAGCAGCTTCGATCCCGTGAATACGCTGCGTCCGATTTTCGTCGTGGGCACCCGACCCGAAGCCATCAAGATGTTTCCGGTCATTCTGGCGATGCGCGCGGACCCGAGGTTCGAGCCAATTGTCATCGCATCAGGACAACACCCCGAGATGTGTACGGAAGTCCTGCATATGGCGGGCATCAAGCCGGACATCTCTCTATCGCTGGATCGAAAGACGGGATCGCTCAACGAACTTTTCGTACAACTGATGTCGAAACTCGCCAGCGTCTTCGAGGAAATCGTTGCCGAATACAACCCGGATGGATACCTACCGCGACTTCCCGCCACGTTCGTCCACGGGGATACCAGCACGGCTTTAGCGGCAGGGTTGGTTTCCGCATTCGCCGACGTACCAGTTGTGCACGTCGAGGCAGGGCTGCGGACCTACGACCTCCATGGCCCGTTTCCGGAGGAATTGAACCGGCAACTCATTGCACGAACCGCCATCTTTTCCGTGGCGCCGACTATGCCGTCTGAAGCCAACCTCATACGCGAATCCATCTCCAGTGAACAGATTCTCGTCGCCGGCAACACTGGTATCGACGCGCTGCTTTGGGCTGTGCGACAAGAACCCACCTTTAGCGACACCCGCCTCCAGGACCTGCTCACTTCCGCAGACCCGTACCTCGTGGTGACCGCCCACCGGCGGGAAAACTGGCCACACATGGCCGATATCGCCGATGCCATTCTGGAGATTTGCGAACAGGAAGCGAAACTGAAGGTGGTTCTTCCTTTGCATCCGAATCCGAACGTTCGAACCGTTCTCCAAGATCGTTTGGGCAACAATCCACAGATCCTGCTGACCGAGCCCCTTGAGTACGTGGAATTCGCGCACCTACTGAAAGGCGCCATGATTGCGCTCACTGATTCCGGCGGGATCCAAGAAGAAGCTCCCTCACTCGAGACACCCGTCCTGGTGATGCGCGAGCAGACGGAGCGACCCGAGGGTGTGCTGGCTGGGACCTTGAAACTCGTAGGCGTTAACCCCGATTCAATCGTCTCGAACACACTGCGTCTGCTACGAGACCCCCAGGCGTACGCGGCAATGACAAAGGCAGAGAACCCCTACGGTGACGGTCAAGCGTCACGACGGATCGTGGAGGCCCTGCAGTACGTGATCACGGGACAGGACCCACCGGTTCCGTTTGGACCTGGCTTCTCGCGGTCATTCGTGCTTTCCCGAACCGGCCTGGACTATGCAGCTCTGCCTAACCAAGAAGATGCCACGGCCACGTAGGGGGAAGGCATGATCCCGTGGTTAGTCGGACTTCCCCCGGCGATTGCCGGGCTGCTATTCGTCGCGCTCCTGCTGAGCGTGATTCAGCTATTCCTCGCAGGTGTCTTAGCGTTCAACGGACGGCGGGCACTGGGGATGCAGCCGGCGATCGGTGGTGAGTCTGAGTATCTGTGGGTCTTCCTCGTGCCCGCGTTAAACGAGGAAGTGACTATCGCCGACACCGTTGAGCGACTCGTGAACCTCAACGTGACCAATAAGATCATGATGATCATCGACGACGGTTCAAGCGACGAGACACCACACATCCTGGCCGAAATCGCCACTCCGGAACTCTTGGTACTCAGGCGTGACCCACCGAATGCCCAACAGGGCAAGGGGGCCGCGCTCAACAACGCGTGGGAAGTGCTCCATCGAATGCTGGCCGTTGATCCAAAATGGTCGGGTTTCCCACCTGACAAAGTCTTGGTCACGGTCGTTGACGCTGATGGTCGCCTCGACCGCGACTTCGCGAACACGGCGGCAGGACACTTCACCGACCCTGAGGTCGGCGGGGTGCAACTTCGTGTGCAGATCTACAACACGTGGAGTCTGCTGGCTCGTTTGCAGGATGTGGAGTTCCGCGTTTACGGAGGGCCCTTCCAACTCGGACGAACCCCGTGGGGAACTGCCGGCATGGGTGGAAACGGACAGATCAACAGGCTCTCAGCGCTCGATGATGTGGCTCGCTACAACGGGTTATCGGGTGAAGCGGTCCCCTGGCGGGATCGCCTCACCGAGGATCAAGATCTGGCGATCTCGCTACTGGCCTGTGGGTGGAGGGGCGAAGAGGAAATCCGGGCTTCGGTCCATCAACAGGGCCTTGCCAACGCACGCCGCCTGTATCGCCAGCGAACCCGCTGGGCGCAGGGGTGCCTGCAAGCTTCGCGCCGAATCCAAGTACCGCTGAGGGCAGATATTCCGTTGCTAGCCAAAGCTGAGTACGTCCAGTGGCTGTTGCAGCCACTTATTCAGTTCTACGTCAGCATGATGCTGGTGCTGTCCATCGCCTTGATCATCGTGTTCGGGGTATCGGCTTTACCGTTCGATGAACCGTGGGAAGTTGCCTTGGTTCTGTTCCTCTCCCTCGGCGGCACGACCATCGGTTGCATCATTGCCTGGACCAGGACTAGCAGAAACGGACTCCTGCTCGGTTTCGCGTGGGCGATTCCCTATGCCATGTACAGCTGGTTCTTGACGCCTGTGTACATCCGAGCGATGTTCCGAGAAGTGACCGGGCGGTCCGGTTGGGCGAAAACGGCACGCGAGTCGATCACAAAGCCGAACAACTGAAGCATTCCGGCATACTCCGACTTTCCTGCACCAACCATGTAGCGGAGGACCAGCGTGACATCGACCACCCGTGATCTAGCCGAGCCCGTGATCCTGGACGGCGGCATGGGGCATCTGTTGCGTCGCAACGGAGTGGAGATCTCCGGTC
>CAZWIW010000142.1:0-3009 GCA_964634545.1 uncultured Rubrivirga sp. | reverse complement strand
GTAGGAACTATTCGCCAGCGATGTTGGCGGCCTTGTCCAGACCCTTCTCCAGGTCCTCGATCGCCGCGCTGACATCACCCTTGTCCATGGCCTTGCTGGCCTTCTTCGACGCGCGGGAAAGCGCCTTGTCGATATCGGTGTCGATGGCATCAACGGCCACGGCCACGATCGCGGCCTCGCCGTCGTCGAGGTAGGCGCCCAGTTCCTTGAGGTCCTTACGCGACATGCCACCGGCGAAGTGACCGATCGCTCCGGCGATGACGCCCAGGCCGGCACCGCCACCGACTGCGGAAGCCACTACCGCCAGCCCAGCAGGCGGGAATATGGCCCCGATAATGGCGCCACCGACGACACCCACACCCGCGGCAACCTTGCCAGCGTGCGTGGTCTCGTGGACATGCAAACGGCCCTTCTCGTTCTTGGAAACCAGTGCCGCAGTCAGATCGCGGATCTCACCGGCGTGTTGGATCTCGCGCATGGCCTCAAGATCTTGCTTGGCCAGGTCCTTCGAATCGTACGTAGCTGCGTACAGCACGTAGGTCTTGTCAGAGTCAGACATTTTTCTCCTTGGGTGAAGCGCTGCGAGGTGATCTTCACCTCACGTCGGGTTCAT
Source organism: uncultured Rubrivirga sp. (assembly GCA_964634545.1). GTDB lineage: Bacteria > Actinomycetota > Actinomycetes > S36-B12 > S36-B12 > S36-B12. The sequence goes on along the minus strand of CAZWIW010000142.1, from coordinate 2,396 downwards.
CTATATGAACCATGTTCACTTTAGCAGGAGAACCAAGCAGGTCAAAGTGATTCGTCAGATACCCAATGATGACCGCAGATCAGCCAGGGCCCGGTCGGCTGATTGCCGCAGCGCCGGATCACCCGGATCCAATCCAGTATCGAACACGATAGACCAGGAGATGTCGTCCACGCCACCCCCGGGCGCACGCCGGGCCACTAGTTGAGCCCCGACACCCTCGCCGAGCTCGGCGTACTCGGAGGCGACCACGGTGTCCATCACGCGATCGCGAACCGCGGCGGGCAGGTCTCGCGGCTCGGTGAGTCGGATCCGAACCCGCTGCGCCCCGCTGGGGCTTTCGGTCGTCAACACGAAGTCCGGTTGCTCCCAGGTGCCTTTGATCACGCTTTCCCAGGGGATGCGCAGGTCGCCACCTTGGGCGTATAGCCCGGCATCGGTAGCCACTACGAAGGATCGATCGGGTTCGGCAGCGTCGCCTATCCCCCATGCGAGGACACGCTCTGCGGGCCCGATGCCCAAGTCCTTCTTGACCTGCTCGCTGATGGGAGAGCGCTTGAACCTCACGTGCCACCCACCGCTTCCTTCAACAAAGAGCGCCGATACTGCTGCAGTGCTTGCAGGTCTTGGCCGAGGCGCTGTTGCTCGGCGGCATCCTCGGTGCGCTGCAACCGGCCCATCAGATCTTCCATCCGCCGACCAGCGTCGACTTCCAGCAACCGCGCGATCATCCCGGTGGCGTATCGGGAGTCCTGCCCGTCCATGGCCGGTAGGGGTTCGACTGCGAGTTCGCGGACGAGCGAACGAACATCGTCATCGGGGCACGCCGCCAGCACCGCATCGATCCATGCGAGTCCGTCCTTGTTGGACTGGGGTCCACCAGCGGCCACGATCGCGGTGTGCACAGCGACCGCCCGCGGGTGGGTGAAGGCCGGCTCCTCGACGCTGGCGTACCAATCGGCAACGGCCCCCGGGTGCTGAAGAGCGCACTTGAGCGCCTCCCGTTCGATGACTAGTGCCGGATCACCGGGCCGTGCGGCCCGCTGCGCACCGGCGGGCGCGGGACTCGAACCGCCCACTGCTTTGGCGACGTCGGCAACATCGAGCCCGAGCCACCCCGCCAACCGCCGTGTGTATTCCGGACGCAACGCGCCGTCGCGGATCTTGGCAACGATCGGCGCAGCATCGCGCAATGCCGCGATGCGACCTTCCGCCGAATCCAGATCGTAATTCGCGATCGTGGACCGGATAGCGAACTCGAAGAGCGGCACCTTGTTCTCGACCAGTTCCCGCACCGCGGCATCACCGTGCTCCAGCCGCAGGTCACATGGGTCAAGGCCTGAGGACTCCACTGCCACGAATGTTTGCGAGACGAACTTCTGATCCTCATTGAAAGCGCGCATCGCGGCCTTCTGGCCCGCGGCATCACCATCGAAGGTGAAGACCACCTTGCCCTTCATCTGATCGTCATCCATCAACAGCCGGCGCAAGACCTTGATGTGATCGGCACCGAAACTCGTACCGCACGTGGCCACAGCGGTGGGCACGCCCGCCAGGTGGCAGGCCATCACGTCGGTGTACCCCTCGACAATCACCGCCTGTTGGTTCTTGGAGATTTCCTTGCGCGCGAGGTCGATGCCGTAGAGCACCTGACTCTTCTTGTAGATGGGTGTCTCGGGGGTGTTGAGGTACTTGGGGCCGTCGTCGTCCTCGAGAAGTTTGCGGGCACCGAACCCGATCACATCTCCACCGAGGTCTCGGATCGGCCAGACCAATCTGCCTCGGAAGCGGTCGTAGACCCCGCGGTTGCCCTGACTGACGAGCCCACCGGCGAGCAGTTCCTCGTCGGTGAATCCCTTCCCACGCAGATGGGACATCAGCGCGTCCCAGGATTTCGGCGCGAAGCCAACCCCGAAATGCTCGGCAGCAGCGGAGTCGAATCCACGCGATGACAGGAAATCCCGACCGACCTGCGCGGCTGGGGATTCCAATTGCTCGCGGAAGAACACGGCGGCTGCCTTGTGCGCTTCGACCAACCGGGTCCGCACACCTTGCTGCCGGTTGATGGCAGCGCCACCTTCCACATACCGCAGTTGCACGCCCGTCTTCTCGGCGAGTTTCTCGATGGTCTCAGCGAAAGTCAGATGATCAACACGTTGCACGAAGTTGATGACATCCCCGCCCTCCCCGCATCCGAAGCAGTACCACATGCCGCGGCTAGGGGTGACGTGAAAACTAGGTGACCGCTCGTCGTGGAAAGGACATAGCCCTTTCATGCTGCCGCCGCCGGCGGACTTCAACGTGACGTATTCGCGCACCACGTCATCGATCCGGGCCCGCTCGCGCACCAAGGCGACGTCTTCGTCACGAATCCGCCCGGCCATTCCCGAATCCTAGGT
>CAZWIW010000141.1:0-3017 GCA_964634545.1 uncultured Rubrivirga sp. | reverse complement strand
GTGAAAGGCCAGCGAGCCGATGCGGGGAAGAAGTTGCGATACGTCAGTCGAGCATGACCCCGCGGAGTAATCGACGCGCCTCCTCGCAACACCATCTGGCCGGACATGAACTTTCCGTTGTATTCCCCGATGGCGCCCTCGGGGCTGCGGAATCCTGGATAGGGCAGGTAAGCCGAGGACGTCCATTGCCATGCGGTGTCGAAGACTTGGGATAGGGAAGAGCGGCTGGCCTGTGGGCAGTTCGATGCCGCTTGCGGGTGGAACCCGGTGATGCCGCCGTCCGAAGTCGGAGCCAGGACTCCAGACTCTCGAACCGCGTACTCCCATTCGAATTCCGTCGGCAATCGTTTGCCGGCCCAGGTCGCGTAGGCATCGGCTTCGTAGTGACTGACGTGCAGGACCGGCTCCTCGGGGCGCACCGGCCGGGTGCCGTGCAACGTGTGCTCAAGCCAGGTTGCGCCATCCCATGTCCAATACAGCGGCGCGTCCCAACGTTCGGCGTTGACGCGTGCCCAGCCGTCGGACAACCACAACTCGTGACGCTGATAACCACCGTCGGCAATGAAATCGATCCACTCTCCGTTGGTGACCAATCGGTCAGCCATCTGGAATGGCTGCAACAGCACCGGGTGGGCGGGTGATTCGTTGTCGAAGGAGAAGCCACCGAGATCGTGCCCGACTTCCACTACACCGCCGTCGAACTCCAGCCACCGAACCGGCGCGGGAGAAGTGTCTGGTCGCCGCGTTCCCGGGTAGGCAACCGGTTCGAGCGGGTTTTGCGCCAACACGTGCTTGATGTCCATCAAGAGCAGCTCTTGGTGCTGGTTCTCGTGGTGGAAGCCGAGTTCGACAACTCGGGCGAGTCGCTCCAGCGTGCACTCGTCGGCCCCGGCGATCAGTTGCAGCATTCGATCATCGACGTGCGCGCGGTAGTCCCCGACCTCGTATGCACCCGGCCGGGAGATGAACCCCCGGTTCGGCCTGGGGTAGCGCGGGCCGACGGTTTCGTAATAACTGTTGAACAGCGTCCAATAGGTGTCTTGGAAAGGCGCGAATCCGGGTTGGAACTCAGCAAGTGCGAAGGCTTCGAAGAACCACGTGACGTGTGCGCGGTGCCACTTAGTGGGGCTGACGTCGGCCATCGTTTGGACCGTTTGGTCCTCCGGACTCAGCGGCGCAGCCAGTTCCTCGGTGAGGGTCCGAACGGATTGGTATTCCTCGGCCAATTCCTCGGCCGCCCAGGAGCCGGCGCCCTCGAGGCCAGGATGCTGGCCAAGCGTCTCGCGCATCGTGCTGGGGGAAAGTTGCTCTGCAGTGGGTGCCGACATCGTGCCTCGTGCTTCCCGTTGGGTCCCTACGGCAGGCGTCCATGCGCGCCGATTCTCAGGCTGCCGGCTTCGACTCTAGCGACCCTGGCCTGCTCGGCGCATCCCCCATTAACCTTCGGGCATGACCGACCCGACCCCCACCGGCGCGATCTCAGCCCAACCGCTGGCTGCCTCCCGCGGGATGGACCATCCGGCTCGCACGGGTTTGATCGGTGCGGGCATCGTTTTGGGCCGCACCTTCCAGCCGAACCTGCTCACCCGCGGCACCACCGACCAGGCTGTCATCAGCGGCGCGAGCACCGCGCTGGCGTACGGGGTCTTCTCCTCTGCCGATGCGATCGTGGATGCCCTGGCCTCGCGCATCAGCGGACAGGCTGATCCTGGTCCAGTTCCCAGGCTGGCCGTTGCGGCGGGCATCGGCGCTGTTGGCCTGGGCACCTTCATCGGGACGCGCTGGCGCGAACACGAACCCAAGCCCCGCGCGATGGCCCGGTTGATCGGCCGGACGGCCGTGGTCGGGTCACTGGCCAGCGCAGCCTCGTCGCTGACGAGCAGCCGCAGTACCGGGCGAAAGTGGGGGGTTGCGGCAGCCGCGCTCGCCACGGCCGGCAGTTGGGCGCTGGTCTCACCTTGGCGTGCCGCACCCGGTTCCCTCATCCGGCAAGTCACCAACGACGACCCTTCGCCGGGTCAGCAGCGATTCTTCGAAGATTCCGTCCGCGAAGTGGCACCGGTCAAGATGGCCGCGATCGGCGCTGGTGTTGCCGGTGGGATGTACGGGGTCGCCCGTGCAGAGTCATTACTCACGCACGGCATGGCTCGGTTGGCGAGCGCCACGTTGGGCGGAAAACCCGAGGACCATCGAGCACTGGGTCGCATCACCGCCCTGGGCCTGAGTTTGGGCGCCGCGTATGCAGCCCTGAACCGTGCATCCGCACTGCTCACCAAGGGTGGTGGCGCGGTAGATCCGGGAATGGAGACACCTCCGGATATTCCGGAAATCACCGGATGCCCCGCATCAGGGCTGGATTGGCTCAAGCAGACCCGCGAGGGCGCGCGCTGGCTCGCAGCAGCCCTGCAGCCGTCCGACATCACATCGGCCATGGGCACCGAAAGTGCGAAACAACCTATTCGCGTCTACGGCAGCCTCGATGTCGCTGAGGATCCGCATGAGCGGGTCGCGGTGCTGTTGCGCGAGATCGACCGCACCAAGGCGTTGGAGCGCAGCCACTTCGCGTTGTTCTCTCCCACCGGCTCGGGCTATGTGAACTACGTCGCCACGGAAACCTTCGAGTTCCTCACCGGTGGCGATTGCGCTTCTGCAGCGATCCAGTACTCAGTACTCCCCTCGAGTTTCTCCCTTGGCGATGTCTCGACCGGCGTGGATCAAACGCGGATGGTGATCGATGGCATCACCGCGCGCTTGTTGGAGATCGCACCCGAACGGCGTCCGCGCTTCTACCTGTTTGGTGAGAGCCTGGGCTCTCAGGTAAGCGAGGGCATGTTCGAGGGCACGTGGACTTACGGCCTACCGGGTGCCAAGGTTGATCACGCGCTGTGGATCGGCACTCCGTCGGCCACCACCTGGCGCAAGCAACTGTGGGGTGATCGCTCGATCGAGCAGGCACCGGATGTGGGTCCCGATCACATCTACCTGCCGCGCACGATCCGCGATTGGATCGAGTTGCC
>CAZWIW010000140.1:0-3046 GCA_964634545.1 uncultured Rubrivirga sp. | reverse complement strand
CGCATCTCCTGGCGCCCACCCCAAGCAGAGGGCACAGCGCCGGTAGTGCGCTATCGAGTGACAGCGTTGCCGAAGGCCGGGTCCTGCACCACTACCAAGCGTACGTGCACGATCCAGGGGCTCAAGCCGGGTAAGTCCTACCGATTCCAGGTAGTCGCGGAGACGGAAGTCGGGGCCAGTGAACCCGCCGTTTCCAAGCCGATCCGCATCCCGCGCAAGAAGTAGCGCAACTGCCGGGGTGGAGTCATGCGTCGGGCCGTCTTCTTCGTGGCACTCCTCGCCGTCGGGCTGTTGGGCCAAGGCACCCCTGTTTTCGCTGCCGATCGAGCGGAGTCGAAACGAAATCCCGTTGCCTACGCCATAGGTGATTCCGTCCTCCTTGGGGCTCGACAGGATTTGCGTGACCTCGGAATCGTTGTCGATGCGGTTGAAGGACGGCAGCCGCGTCGGCTTCGCGGCGCTGTGATTGGATTGCCGAACGACGGCCGCCCTGTGGTCGTCCATTTGGGAACCAACGGACTTTTCGATCGGGAAACGTGCCGAGATCTGCGGGAATCAGTAGATGGCGAAAGGGACGTGGTGCTGGTAACCGTACGAGCACCGCGTCCTTGGGTATCTGGTAGTAACGAGGTAATCCGTTCCTGCGTGAAGAAGTTCGAGGAATCGCGGGCGGTGATCGTCCCGTGGCATCGGATTGCTGCAGTGCACTCCCACCTTGTCTATTCAGACGGTATTCACTTGCGTCCTGAGGGCGCTGATGTCTTCGTGGACTTGATCCGTCAACGACTAGGCCTTTGTCAGGAGCCAAAGCGGCACGCAGGAGGCGATAGCCGGGCACAGGTCGGTCTCGTGTGCGGACCTGTGGTCACGAGCGGCTGATGACCCTCCGATCTGTCGAGCAACTACCCCGTAGCGAATCCCAACGTAGGCCATCGCGGTTCTCCGAAATTGCTGTTTTGGCGTCGCTTCTGCTGATCACAGCACTGACGGCTTATGGCTCAATGGACCTGCTGTTGTGGGACGAGACCATGTATCTGGCGCGCGGTATCGATCCAGGTGAGCTGGCCGGTGCCGGTTGGGAGGACAGCCTCTCCTACTCCCTCATGTACAGCGCGCTATCGCTGGCAGTCGGTGATCCGATCTCGCTCTATCTCGTGGGCCGAACCCTGTCCAGTGTGCTGATCGTTCTCGGTGTCTATGTGGCCGCTCGGATGAACACAGGAGCGCTACCCGCGCTCGTGGTCGCAGGGGTGATGGCAGCGCTACCCCTCACTTACATCTGGCCGGGTGTCTCTGGTCCAGCAGCCGCACTACTCGTCGTGAGTGCGGGGCTGGTCTGGCGCAAGGCCCAGGCGTGGACCGTTGGATTAGCAGCCATCCTTGTTTGGATTGCCGCTGCATCCCGGCCGGAGTTCACCTGGGTCGCGATCGCGGTCTCCGTCTGGGCACTCACGTGGCAACTAAGGGACTGGCATCGGTTCGGTCGGAGCAAGCCTGGATGGCGGCCAATCGTGAGCATCGTGGGCGGTTTGGGAATGCCGCTGTTGGTCGTCCTGAGTTTTGGAAATGTATTGGCGGGAAGTCCGCGACAATGGACTGCATTCGTTCAACACTTCGCACTGCGCAACGCGGCCGCGGGTCAGGATGCGTGGGCAAATGCCGACGCGATCGCCAGGTCGTCCTTTCCGACTAGCGGTTCGGTCCTCCAGGCGCTTGTCGAGAATCCTGTAGCGATTGCTCAACACGTGGGCAGCAATACGGTGTGGCTTCCTCTAACGCTCGTTGGGCACGTGCTGGGGTTGGGTGGCGAGCCGCTGCTACCAGCCTTGTCACTTGCTATCTCACTTGGCTTCTTCGTCGGTCTAGCGCTCGCTATTTTGAGGAATCGCCGCATAGTTGGCCAGGCGATGGCCGGTAGCGTGGAGCGGCATCTGCCGGCGATAGTGCTGTCTGGCATGTTCTTTGTCGCCTTCGCAATCCCTACGCTCTTGGTCTATCCCCGACCCCACTACCTCATCCTTCCCACGATGCTCATCCTCGTTGCGGGAGCACTGCTTTTGAATGCGGTTCCGGACAAGCGTGGGCAGTCACTGATCCCTGGAGCCACGACCGCTGTGGGTCTGCTTGTCTTGGCCGTTATCGCTACACAAACAGTCGTTAATCGCGCAAATGCTCAGCCTCCGTGGGAAGCATCAATTCGTGCGCTACAGGCTGAACCCGGTGGCGTACGGATTGTCAGCGTCGATCCACGTGTCTGTATCTATGTCGAGAACTGTGTGGCGCTGCCGGCACCCGATGGGTCCGAAACAGAGATGGATTTCGCTGATTACCTGGAACAAAATGATGTGAACGCCGTACTTGCGGTGCCGATTTTGGCCGATAGCCCGTGGGGTCAATTGGCTGGTGTCGATGACTTTTTGGTAGATGCCACTCAATTTGGGTTCGAGTGGGTTGTTCCTGATGGTCCTGTTGTGATCAGGTTCGGATGATTTCTGTCTCTGCTCTAGGTCATTACAGGACCGCAGATAAGCAAGCATTCCGTATCATTTCTTTCCAAGATGACTATCAACATTGCGAATTCACCAAGGTGAGCTTCGTCTTAGTCGCCCCCGAGTGTGATGAGTAACTCCATGATGGAGCGCACGACAACGGTCCGTGTTGGCTTTTCACTATTGACATCTCTCGTTGCCTTCATCGCGGTGTTGGCTCTACTGCTTCTATCCCCTTTGACAAGGCCAGCACTTGAAGTGGAGATCCAGACGTCAGATCCTGGCTTCTCACAGCTCTTCGTAGCCACTGAAGAGAACGGCTTCACTGAAGTTGCGTCAGCGTGGGCTCCCGTAACTGGAGATCCCCAGACCTTGAGATTTCCGCTCAGCCCGTGGAGAGGCACAGTAGGTGAATTCCTGAGATGGGATCCGCTGGATCGTCCCAGTGAAATGTCGGTGGAAGGGCTAGCGCTGACGAGCGCTTTCCTACGCAAAGAACTGAATCTTGACTCACTAGCTCCATCCATGGGTATGGGTGAAGTCTTCGTTGATGACGA
>CAZWIW010000139.1:0-3105 GCA_964634545.1 uncultured Rubrivirga sp. | reverse complement strand
TCCACGCCCAGGTAGGTGCGGGAGAACTCTGTGATGTCCGGCAGTTTCGCCTCGACCTGCTCGGCGGGCAGGTGCGTGAGGTCGAGGTAGACGTAGTCCTTGTTCGGACCGGCGCCGCGTCCTTCGCGCACCTCTTGCACCATTGCGCGGGCGACCATGTCGCGGGGCGCGAGGTCTTTGATGGTGGGGGCGTAGCGCTCCATGAAGCGCTCGCCGGATGCGTTGCGCAAGATGCCGCCCTCGCCGCGGGCGCCTTCGGTCAGCAGCACGCCGAGGCCGGCAAGGCCCGTGGGGTGGAATTGGTAGAACTCCATGTCCTCCAGCGGCAGGCCCTTGCGCCACACGATGCCCATGCCATCGCCGGTGAGGGTGTGCGCGTTCGAGGTGGTCTTCCACACCTTGCCGTACCCACCGGTGCCGAAAACGATCGACTTCGCCTGGAAGATGTGAATCTCCCCGGTGGCGAGTTCGTAGGCCACCACGCCCACGGCTACTGGCTCACCGGAATCTTCGTTGAGCAGTAGATCCAAGACGTAGAACTCGTTGAAGAACTCCACGCCCTCCTTGATGCAGTTTTGGTAGAGCGTCTGCAAGATCATGTGGCCGGTGCGGTCCGCGGCGTAGCAGGAACGGCGCACCGCAGCCTCACCGTGGTTGCGGGTGTGCCCACCGAAACGCCGCTGATCGATGCGACCCTCAGGCGTGCGGTTGAACGGCAGGCCCATCTTCTCCAGGTCGAGCACCGCGTCGATGGCTTCCTTGCACATGATCTCGGCGGCGTCCTGATCGACCAGGTAGTCGCCGCCCTTCACGGTGTCGAAGGTGTGCCACTCCCAGTTGTCCTCTTCCACGTTGGCCAAGGCCGCGCACATGCCGCCCTGGGCCGCGCCGGTATGGGAACGGGTGGGGTAGAGCTTGGTGAGGACCGCGGTGCGGGCGCGGGTGCTGGACTCCAGCGCAGCGCGCATTCCGGCGCCACCTGCGCCGACGATGATGACGTCGAATGTGTGGGTCTGCATGTCGCTACACGCCTCCAGCTAGTCGGTTGCTTAACCGAGGTTCGGATCGAAGGTGAAGATGACGAGCGTCCCGAGAAGGATGATGAAAGCCGAGGACACGTACAGCACCATCTTCAACCAGAAGCGGGTCTGATCGCGCTCGGCGTAGTCGTTGATGATCGTGCGCATGCCATTGGTGCCGTGCAGCATGGCGAGCCAGAGCATGGTCAGATCCCAGACCTGCCAGAACGGGCTGGCCCAACGGCCCGCCACGAAGGCGAAGTTGATGCGCTGCACCCCGCCGTCGAGGAAGTTCATGATGAACAGGTGGCCGAGCACCAAGAACACCAGGACGATGCCCGATACCCGCATGAACAGCCACGAGTAGAGCTCGAAGTTGCTGCGCTGGGCGTTGCGCCGGCTCAGCGAACGGGGGGTTTCGATACTTGGCGCGCTCATGGGGTGCTCCCGAACAGTGCCTCGATGGAGTGCATCAACATGTAGTAGGCGCCGGGAAGCATCACGACGAGCCATACGGCAGCAATGCCCCACGTCATCTGACGCTGGAATCGCGGGCCCTTGGACCAGAAGTCGACGGCGATGACCCGCAGGCCGTTGAGTGCGTGGAAGAGAACCGCGCCGACGAGCCCGACCTCCAGCAGCGCCACGATCGGGGTTTTGTAGGTGGCGATGATGACGTCGTAGGCCTCGGGGGACACTCGAACAAGGGCGGTGTCCAGCACGTGGACGAATAGGAAGAAGAAGACGCCGACGCCGGTGATGCGATGTAGGACCCAGGTCCACATGCCCTCACCGCCGCGGTACAGCGTCCCGACGGGCGTGGTGGTGGCCACCGGAGCTCCTCCTCGATAGGGCCGTTGACTCGGGCGCGTGTCTTGCTACCCGGTTCGTGGAAAAGAGTATCCCGGCTTTCCCTACTCGGCCCGACGGGTTAGCAAGCTCATCGGGTGTTCCGGCTCACAGCCCGTTCATCGACCGTGGAGACGTCCCTTCATTGTTCGCCCTAGGGTTTGACCCATGGCCGAGACCGAGTCTGGACTGCCCTTCTCCCCTGTGTACGGGCCCGCCGCCCTCGAGGGCTGGGACCCTGCTGCGCAACTAGCCGAGCCCGGCGAGTACCCCTACACCCGGGGCGTCTACCCGACCATGTACACCGGCCGGCCGTGGACCATGCGCCAGTACGCGGGCTTCGGTACGGCCAAGGAGTCCAACGAGCGCTACAAGCAGCTCCTCGAGGCCGGCACCATGGGCTTGTCCGTGGCATTCGATCTGCCAACGCAGATGGGCTATGACTCCGACCACCCGCTCGCCCACGGCGAGGTCGGCAAGGTGGGTGTGGCGATCGACTCGATCGAGGACATGCGGGTGCTGTTCGAGGGCATCCCGCTGGATCAGGTGACCACCTCGATGACGATCAACGCTCCGGCGGCGATCTTGCTGCTGCTCTACCAGTTGGTGGCCGAGGAGCAGGGGGCTAGCGCCGATCAACTGGGCGGGACGATCCAAAACGACGTCCTCAAGGAATACATCGCGCGCGGCACGTATATCTACCCACCAGCCCAGAGCATTCGGCTCATCACCGACATCTTCACCTATTGTCGGGACGAGATTCCCAAGTGGAACACCATCTCTATTTCCGGTTACCACATGGCCGAAGCCGGGGCCACTCCCGTGCAGGAGATCGCGTTCACCCTCGCCAACGGCATCGAGTACGTCCGCGCCGCTGTGGAATCGGGGCAGGACGTCGATGATTTCGCTCCGCGCTTGGCGTTCTTCTTCGTCTCCCGGACCTCGATCATCGAAGAGGTCGCGAAGTTCCGGGCGGCACGGCGCATGTGGGCGCGGATCATGAAGGAGCGCTTCGGAGCCAAGAATCCAAAGTCCTGGATGCTGCGCTTCCATACGCAAACCGCCGGCGTGCAACTCACCGCTCAGCAGCCTGAGGTGAACTTGGTTCGCGTTGCTGTCCAGGGTTTGGCGGCGGTTCTCGGCGGAACACAGTCGTTGCATACCAACTCTTACGACGAAGCCATCGCGTAGATCGGAAGAGCACACGTCTGAACTCCAGTCACTCCGGAGAATCTCG
>CAZWIW010000138.1:1842-3120 GCA_964634545.1 uncultured Rubrivirga sp. | reverse complement strand
GCTCGGTGACTTCGTACACCTCCGCCTGCGCGCGATCGACGGTGTCGTCGACATCGCCGGTGCCGGAGTAACCCATCGACACGATGCGGGTGCCGGCTTCCACCAGCCGGCGCAAGATCGCCTGCTCGCGCACGATGCGGCCGTAGTAGTTCGCATTGGCCGCAGTGGGGACGAGGGAGACCAGGGTGTGCAGGTAACTCGCGCCACCCACCCGAGAAATTTCCCCGGCCTTGGTGAGTTCGGAGGCGACGGTCACGGCATCGGCCGGTTCGCCACGGCCGTACAGATCCAGGATCGTGGAGTAGATCGTTTGGTGCGCAGGGCGGTAGAAGTCATCACCGCGCACAAGTTCGACGACATCGGCGATGGCGTCCTTGCTCAGCAGCATCGCCCCGAGCACCGACTGCTCAGCCGCGGGATCATTCGGCGGGGTGCGGTCGGGTTGAACGGGGCCGTCCTCGGGAACAGGAAATTCAGCGACGCTCACCGAAGCCTCCCTTCACCACTGGACCCACCGTTTCTAACCCGAGGGTGTGACAACCCCGGCGACGAAGCGACGTTACGGACGCCGCGCCTGCGTGTCCACGACCCCTGGTGACAACGCTGTGCAGCACCTGGGAACAACCCGGGACTTGGCTGCGGATGACCTGTGGATTTCTTGGGGAAATATTGACGACGACGGCTCCGATCCCCCTGATTTCCCCATGAATTTCATCCCAACCCTGTGGAAAAAAATTGGTGGACCCGCCGTTAGCATTCAGCCGTGTCCGACTCCGCCCCCTACCGCATCACCGCTGTGTGCTTGGGCAATATCTGCCGCTCGCCGATTGCCGAGGCGGTGATTCGGCATCGCGTCGAGGTGGCTGGGCTCGAGGACGTCGTCGTTGTTGATTCTGCGGGCACCGGGGACTGGCATCTGGGATACGGAGCCGACCCGCGATCACTGTCCACACTCGCCGCGAATGCCTACGAATTGGACGGCCATACCGCGCGGCAAATCACCCCCGAGTGGTTCGCCGACCTGGATTTGGTGCTGGCCATGGACTCGACGAACTACCGGAACCTGATGGCGATGTCCGCGCAAAGCGGTGGGCAGCCGGACTTGCACATGTTCCGCAGTTTCGATCCGGCGTTGGCGCACGTGGTGGCGCCCGATCCTGAACTGGATGTGCCCGATCCGTACTACGGCGGGGACGACGGCTTCAGCGATGTGCTGGCGATGATCGAGCAGGCGGCCGATGGGCTCGTTGCTCAACTGCCATCCCGCTTGGGGCGCTA
>CAZWIW010000138.1:0-1742 GCA_964634545.1 uncultured Rubrivirga sp. | reverse complement strand
GCGGCACCGCAGAACGGCATGGGAACCGCAGCACTGGTCTTCGGGATCGTGCAGTTCTTCTGTCTTGGCACGATCGGATCAATCCTTGCTGTCGTCTTCGGCAAGATCGGAATGAACAAGGCAGATCAGGGACTAGCCACCAACCGTGGATCTGCGAAAGCTGGATTCATTCTCGGCATCATCGGGCTTGTTCTGTCGGCGCTTGTGCTCATCGGCTCGATCGCCGGTGGCGTGCTGTCCAACTGACCTAGAAACGTAGAACGAAGGGGCGCGGAAGATTCCGCGCCCCTTCGTCATGTCTTGCGTCGCTACTAGTCGCTGACGACCTCGATCGTCACGTTGGCCACCACATCGGGGTGCAACTCGATCGCAGCCTTGTGCTTACCGGTCTTCTTGACCGCAGAAGGCATGCGCACGCTGCGCTTTTCCACCAGCGGTCCACCGGCGGCCTTGATGGCATTCATGACGTCGGCGTTCGTAACCGAACCGAAGAGCTTTCCGCTCTCTCCGGCCTTGGCCGGAACCGTGATGGTCAGGGCCTCGATCGCGGCCTTGACTTCCTGGGCGTGATCGAGGTTGCGGATCTCGCGAGCCTTGCGGGCGCGCTTGATTTGGGTGACCTGCTTCTCGCCGCCACGGGTCCAGCCGATAGCCAGACCGCGGGGCAGCAGGTAGTTGCGTCCGTAGCCGTCCTTGACCTCGACGATGTCGCCGGGATCACCAAGACCCGCTACTTCCTGGGTGAGGATGAGTTTCATCGTCGCTCTCCTTAGCGGGCAGTCGAGGTGTAGGGAAGCAGCGCCATCTCGCGGGCGTTCTTGACCGCCATAGCGATGTCGCGCTGATGCTGGGTGCAGTTGCCGGTTACTCGCCGAGCGCGGATCTTGCCGCGGTCGGAGATGAACTTGCGCAGCAAGGTGACGTCTTTGTAGTCGATACCTTCCACGCCTTGCTTGCAAAAAGCGCAGGCCTTCGCCTTGACCATGCGCTGTTGCGCTTGGTTCTTATCGCGCTTGTTGTCGCGTGCCATGAGTTCTCCTGTTTCCTAATGAAGTTCTTCGAGGTGAGTGATTAGAAGGGGGGTTCGTCGAAGTTGTCGCTGCCGCCGCCGGTGGTCCAGGGATCCTCGGCCGGAGCTCCGCCACCGGACTCGCCGCCGAAGCCACCGCTACCGCCGCCACCGCGCTGGACGCGGTTGACCTTGGCCGTTGCGTACCGCAAGGCGGGGCCTACGTCGTCGACGTCGATTTCGAAAGACGTGCGCTTCTCACCCTCGCGGGTTTCGTAGTTGCGCTGCTTCAACCGACCGGTCACGATCACGCGCGAGCCCTTGCTCAAGGACTCCGCAACGTTCTCGGCGTACTGACGCCACACACTGCATCGCAGGTAGGTGGGATCGGTGTCTTTCCACTCGTTCGTTTGCTTGTCCATGTAACGCGAACTGGAAGCAACGGTGAAGGACGCGACAGCTGCACCGCTGGGGGTGAAGCGAAGCTCGGGATCGTTGGTCAGGTTGCCGACCACCGTGATGTTGATATCACCGAGTGCCATGTCAGCCTCCGAGTGCGGCTTCGGCCTTGGCCTTCGCCTTGGGCTCGAGCGGGCGCGTGACCTTGGTGCGCACGATCGCCTCGTTGAGGTTCAACTGGCGGTCGAGTTCGGCCACAGCGGCGGGGGTCGCGTTCAGGTCGAGCACCACGTAGATGCCTTCACCCTTGTGGTTGATCTCGTAAGCCATCCGA
>CAZWIW010000137.1:0-3139 GCA_964634545.1 uncultured Rubrivirga sp. | reverse complement strand
ACGCGTAGTGCTGACTTATTCGTGACGTACCAGCCGAGTGATCCATCGGCGCGAACGATCAACTCGAGCTGCCCGCGCAGTGGCTTACCCGTCTTGATGACATCGGCGTCCTGCTCGGCGTAGGACGCAGCCATCTCCGGTACGAACAGATCGCTGACCCGCTTGCCGAGGATCGAGTCCGGGCCCAAACCGACACGGTCGCAAAAGCCGGTATTGACGAATACGTAGCGCCCGTCGATGCCCTTGGCCGACGCCATCACCTGAGGGATCCCATCGACCAATTCGGTGAAGGGACGCAGCACTTCATCGGGGATCGTCTTTTGTATTAATTCGACAGCCACATCCCCACTGTGACACAAGACAGCCCAGCGCGGGGCCAGCAGCATCAAGCCATGAGCGCTCCGAGCATCGACCGCCCGTCTGCCACACCGAAGCTGCCTGCCGACGAGGTCCTCATCGCCAAGGCGCAGGCCCGTGCGCTGGCCCTACTCGAGGCTTCCCTCGCCGACACTTCACGCGCCGAGGCATCCTCCTCCAAGCGGCTGGCCCGACTGCTCGCCGACGATGCCGGACGCGACCTGCTGCTCGACCTCACCGACCAGGTGCTGCGCATCCGCGACCGCAAACGAGCCGCCGAGCGTTTGCACGATCTCACCGCCACCGGTGTTCCCGCTTCACTCGGCGGCATCGATCGCCTCGGATTGGCAACCCTCGGCAAGGTCGCCCCGGCGATGCCCTGGGTGACCGAACAAGCCGTGGATTGGCGCATCGGCAAGGACACCGCCGATGTCATCCTCGCCGCCGAGGAACCGACCTTCACCAAGTACGTCGATCGACGCACCGGTGAGGGTTTTCGCATCAACCTGAACATCCTGGGTGAAGCAATTCTCGGCAACGACGAAGCCGAAGCCCGCGCTGCGAAGGTGCTCGGGCGTATCCGTCGCCCGGACGTTGACTATGTATCGGTCAAGATCTCGGCGATCTGCGCGAACCTCGATGTCCTCGCCGAACAAGATTCCCTCACCCGGATCGAAACCCAACTCATCGAGCTCTACCGGGCTGCACGCGATGCGCAGCCGCGCACCTTCGTGAACTTGGACATGGAGGAGTATCGCGATCTTGAACTGAGCCTGCGGTCCTTCATGGATGTTCTCGATCGCGAGGAGTTCGACGACCTGGAAGCCGGCATCGTGCTGCAGGCCTACATTCCCGATTCGCGCGCAGCGCTCGCCACTTTGGTGCAGTGGGCGAACGCTCGCTACGCGCGCACCGGCACTGGCATCAAGATCCGTTTGGTCAAGGGTGCCAACCTCGCGATGGAAGCAGTCGAAGCCGAACTTCACGATTGGCAGTCCGCGCCCTATCCGACCAAGGCCGATGTCGATGCGAACTACAAGGCGATGCTCGACTACGCGCTCACCGAAGCCACCCCCGGTGCACTGCGCATCGGTGTTGCCAGCCACAACCTGTTCGAAGTTGCCTGGGCACTGACGCTGCGTGATGAACTCGGTGCGCACGATCGTATTGAGATCGAGATGCTCGAAGGAATGGCTCCACCGCAATCTCGAGCAGTTCGTAACGACGCTGGCAACCTGCTGCTGTACTCCCCGATCGTCGAGGCATCCGAGCGCGATGCGTCCATTGCGTATCTCTCCCGCCGGCTCGATGAGAACTCCTCACCGGAGAATTTCCTGCGCGCCCTGTTCGACATCACGCCAGGCAGCCCGGAATGGGACGAGCAGGCAGAACGATTCCGCGCCTCGGTTGCCCAGCGGCATTCGATCACCGACAAAACTCGCCGCAACCAGGACAAGAACGCACCTGTCGAACGCTTCCCGGTCGATGGTTCCTTCCACAACGTCGCCGATACCGACTTCACCGTCGCCGCCAACCGCGAGTGGCTGCAGCGGCACCTAGACAACTACTCGTCCACCCCACCGCCTCTCGTCGAATCCGTCGAGGAGGTCGACACCGCGATCGCCCGCGCCAAGCGAGCGCAGGAAGGGTGGGCCCGCACGAGTTGGGCGGCACGCCGGGTGGTCCTCGCCCAGGTCGCGGAGGTGCTCGAGGAACGTCGTGGTGAAGCCATCGCGGCCGAAGCACACGTGATGGGCAAGACGGTGCGCGAGTCCGATCCGGAAATCAGCGAGGGCATCGACTTCGTGCAATACGCCGCGCACCTGACCCTGGCCCACGAGGAGTATGAGAAGCAAGGGCTCACCTGGCAGCCACACCCCGTGACGGTGGTTGCCGGGCCGTGGAACTTCCCCTACGCGATCCCGCTCAGCGGATTGGTGCACGCGATCGCCGCAGGTGGTGCCGCGATCCTCAAGCCGGCACCCGAAGCCCGCGAAGTGGGTGCACTCCTTGTGGACTCGCTACATCAAGCAGGTGTTCCCGAGGATCTCGTCCAACTCGCCTGCACACCGGACAACGAGGTAGGCCAACGCCTGATCACTCATGAGGACGTCGATCTAGTGATGCTCACCGGTTCCCTGGAAACAGCCGATCTGTTCACGTCCTGGAAGCCGGACATCCGGATGAACGCCGAAACTAGCGGCAAGAACTCGATGGTTATCACCGCCGCTGCAGACATCGACCAGTCGATCAAGGATCTGGTGAAGAGTGCCTTCGGCCACGCGGGCCAAAAGTGTTCGGCCGCGAGTCTGGCCATCATCGAAGCCAGCGTCTACGACGATCCGACCTTCCACGTCCGTCTCGCCGATGCGGTGCGCAGTTTGCAGGTCGGGCCGGCAACGGATCTCGCAACGATCATGGGACCGCTCATCGCACCCGCACACGGACCACTGCAGCGCGCACTCACCGCACTCGAAACCGGCGAGAGCTGGCTCGTCGAGCCCACCCAGATCGACGAAACCACCTGGACTCCCGGCGTGCGTAAGGACGTTCAGCCGGGATCGTGGTTCCACCTGACCGAATGCTTCGGACCGGTCCTCGGCTTGATGCGCGCGGACAACCTCGCCCACGCGATCGAGTTGCAGAACGCACCGATCTACGGACTCACCGGTGGCATCCAGTCACTGGATCCGAAGGAGATCGACTACTGGCGGAGCAACGTGCAGTGCGGAAACGCCTACATCAACCGGCACATCACCGGCGCGATCGTGCGCCGGCAACC
>CAZWIW010000136.1:0-3176 GCA_964634545.1 uncultured Rubrivirga sp. | reverse complement strand
CATGAGGGAGAGAGTGTCGCGGGAGGTCCACAAGAGGTCACGCCTGAAGTTGCGCTAGGAGGGCATTTTGACGGGTGAACTCATCGGGACGCTTGGCCCGGAGAATCTCGAGGTTGTGCTGCTTCCAGACAAGAGCAGGAAGTTCGTTTGCGTGCGGGTAAGGCAGCAGCGACCAGTCCGGTTCGCAGTTGAAGAATCCGGATAGGAATGCGCGGTCCGATTCCGAAATGCCTTGGACGATGTCTGCGCGAAGGCGGGCGCGGCTTGCCAGCAGGGACTCGAGCGTTGGAACCTCGCCGCGGATCATGCCCACCAGTGCACGCTCGTAGTCCTCGACCAAGAGATGTTCGGGCTTGTCGAGCACTTCGTGTGGTGGGCGATTATGCCCGCACAGGTACACAACGAAAGCAGACAACATTTCGGGCTCAGCGCATCCGCGTTCGTAGAACCGCCACACGTCGTACAGATCGCGGGGATGCTGCCGGTCAAGTGCTGCAACGAACTTGCCAGCGAAGACTTCGGCCCGATTAACGACCGTGGCCTATGCCTCAGCCCGAAGCCATTCGGCAGCTCCGACTGATAGCGAACGAAGGTCGGGCGTGAGCAGGGTGCCGCGAAACACCACGTTTGTCTCCACCTTGACCTGTGCGCTGCCGTCCGTCACCACAACTCCGGTCTCTCCCAGATCAGCCGCTGCGGCTGGAATCGCGGTGAGACCATCCGTCGAGAGAGCATCCACGATGCGACGCATCTCATCGTTGATAGCTGCCAGTGCTTCCTTCCGCGGCAACCCGAGTTGGGTGAAGACCAGGTCGAGATCAACCGAGAGTCGCGGGGCGTCGTCAAGGTAAAGATTGATCGCCGTCCCACCCTTGAGGGCCAGGCGGTCGGTGGCGAATACGCGCGGAACGATGCGCACTAACAGCGCTGTTACATCGACGAAAGATGGGTCGATCATGCTGGCAACACAAGTTTCGAGCCGTCGGCCAAGGTCCCGATCCACCGTGATGCGCTGCCTGTGGGCAGAGCGAAGTTAGCTCGAAGCGCATCGACATCCACGTTGCCCGCTTCGGCCGCCCACATCAAGAACAGGCGCACCGTCTTCACACTCGTACACCCGGTCAGCAGCTCCCCCATCACGCGGGTGCGAAGCCCCAGCGTCCCGAAGAAAAGCTCGCGAGCCTCCTGCAACTGCACAGCAGTTCTGATGTCCCGAAGCAGTTCGAGCAAAGCGCGCTCGCGACTGGACACTCGCACCCCGTCGGACACGGAGGCTGGCGTAACGATCTCCACATCCCTAGTCGCGTCATTGAACAGACGCAGGGTCGTTAAGGAACTGGGGAAGCGATCGGTGAACCATAGGGGTAATGAGGCGCGGGCCATCGCCCACATCGTGATCCGTTCGCGTACTTCGAGGTACTGGCGAACCCCCTGCCATGCCAGGGCTGTTCGCCCACCGACGTGCAATCCCGCTATCCGTTCCTGCAAGAACAGCAACGACTGGTCGCGATTGAGTCGAGCCCCAGCAACGCAGTAGACCCCTGTGCCGAGCCGCTCCAAGTATCCACTTCGGGCATAGTGGGCCGCGAGCGCTGAAGAGATGCCGTGCTCTCGAAGCACGGCGAGATCCAGCGGCCGCTCATGGGACACACCTCGGAGCAGGCGACTGATTAGGGAATGACCCATTTCCTCAACCACATTTGAAGTTTAGAACGTTTTTCAAACACAAGCAACGAAGGTCGTGACGAGCAGTCCAAACACCCACCACCTTCGACGCTACGTGAGGGGGCTGCCAGGAGGCGACGACAAAATTCTGATTGAGAGCTGCCCCGAAGACCCGTCGCTTCGCTCCTGCCCACCCCGGACCTGCGCACTAGGAGAAAACGCCGAATGCGCGACAACGAGACGCACGAGGCCGCACGCGTCGCGCGAGTTCCGAAGTATGCATCGCGGGAGTGCTGCGAGTTTCGGATTGTGCGAAAGTTGCCATCAGCCTGCTGAATTCAGCACCCGGGCGGTATCGATTACCGATTGCTCGAAATCAATGGGCGTCCAGGCCAAATCCCGCTGGGTGGTTGTGGTGTCAACCTTCAGAGATAGCCCATCCACGGATTTGACGAGCGTTGCTATTTCCCCGTTGACGAGTGCGAGCAAGCGAAGGACTGGCCAGGGGATCTGTCGCTTGGGGGCCTTGGAGTAGCCATGAGCACGCAAGACGTCCGCAATATCGATGATCTTCTGGGGTTCTTGGCTGAAGGCCACCAGGTATCGGTGATTGTCGCGATCAGGCACCGTCATCGCGGCAACATGGACCTTCGCAACATCACGTATGTCAGCCATCGGGAACGCCAAAGGTGGAACAACGGGCTGCTCGCGATTGAGGACCCCCCGGAATAGGGCGATGGATTCGGAATCCTCATCAGGGCGAAGCGGCGGTCCGATGATCACCCCTGGATGGATCGTGGTGATCGCTGGTTCACCGGGGTGTTGGCTCATGAAGGCACGGGTGGCGTCCTCGGCCATGATCTTGCTCTTGGTGTATTGCGTATTACCTGGCCAATCGGCTGGGGTGTAATCGTCAGGTCCGCCCAGTCCTTCGGCGATGTGGCCGACCACCGTGAGGATGGTTGACGTAACCACCACTCTTGACACACCCGCGTTTCCAGCTGCGTTGAGCACGCGACGCGTGCCCTCAACGGCGGGTTTGATCAGCTGGCTCTCGTCCTTGACCTTGTTAATGATCAGCGGGGATGCTGCATGGATCACGTACGTGCACCCGCGCACCGCGTCATCCCACCCGCTATCGGACAGCAGATCTGCGGACGCGAACTCAAGGTTGTCCTCGTTCGCAAGATCACCGAGTAGACGCCGGATCTCCCGCTCCTGCTCGCGCTTTCGTATTGTCGCCCGGACAACGAACCCCTGTGAGAGCGCTTCGGCAGCAACTGCCAGCCCTACGAATCCGCTGATGCCGGTGACCATGACGCGCTCTTCGTTACTCATGATTTTGCTCCTTGCCTATCGTTGGTCGGTCTTTCAGGGGTGGATGGACCGGTCACTGCCCGGTAGGCGTAGATCGCTGCGATGAGCGCGGTTGCAACTCGCAGGAAATGAAAAACCATCCAGATATAGAGGTTTGTGGTGATCTGAGTGTCGCTGAGATCGAGGAACCAGAA
>CAZWIW010000135.1:0-3180 GCA_964634545.1 uncultured Rubrivirga sp. | reverse complement strand
CTGGACGGCGGCATGGGGCATCTGTTGCGTCGCAACGGAGTGGAGATCTCCGGTCCCATCGGCACGATGGAGCGATTCCTCGGCGTGGCTCTGGCAAATCGAGATCAGCCGGATCTGGTCCTGGAATCGCACTTGCAGTTCCTGCGCGCCGGCGCAGATGTCATCACGACCAACACCTACGCCTGCGTTCCCGCGGCCGTGGCATCTCGCGGCGATGCTCCGGAGGAACTCGTTGTCGAGTTGATCGAGGCTGGGGGTCGTGTTGCCCGACAGGCGCAAGAGATCGCAGTTGCTCAGGGGCTGACACATGCGCCGCCGTTGGTTGCCGGATGCCTGCCACCGTTGCATGAGACGTACCGGGCTGACCGGGTGGCCGAGTATCCCGAGCTATCTGCCACGTATCGAGTGATCGTCGAGGCTGTTGCTCCATATTCGGACGTGTTGCTGTGCGAGACGATGCATTCGATCGCCGAGGGTTACGCCGCAGCCGAAGCAGCCAACAGGGCGGGCCTGCCGGTGTGGGTGTCCTTCACCGTTTCCGAGGACGGTAGTGGGCAACTGCGCAGTGGCGAGGACATCGCCGAAGGCATCGCCGCGGTCTCGGGATTCGAGAACGTCGAGGCAGTGCTGCTCAACTGTTCGAGCGCGGACGCTATCGCTGCAGCACTCCCACGGATGGCGGAATCCGCCCCGCACTTGCGATTCGGTGCCTACGCGAACGGCTTCAGTAAGGAGTTCCTCGGAAGTGTCGGTAGTTCAGATGATGAGACCACCTACTCCGAGTACGACGACGACCTCACCCCCGCTCAGTACGCCCGAGTAGCCGAGGACTGGTTGCAGCAGGGTGCAACCATCATCGGTGGCTGCTGCGGTGTGTTCCCCGAGCACATCGAAGCGGTCTCGGCGCAGGGCACGGCCGTTCGCGCCTGAGGCTCCCTATTCCGTCCGGCGCAGCCACCACAACGCCACCGGCGGAAGAACCAGCGGGATGAATAGGTATCCGCTGCCGAAGTTCGACCACACCGTCGCCCGTGGGAATGCCTCCGGGAAGATCACACTGATCGCTCCGATGATGAGTACCCCGGCCATCTCGATCCCTACGGCAACGTAGGCGACCTTGCGTGAGGTCTTGTTGCCCCGAGCCAGCGCAACGGTCGCCACGATGTAGACCACGGCCGCCAGCGCGGACAGTGAGTAGGCGATCGGGGCTTCGTCGAAGCGACCGACGATCTGGATGGCAGACCTCGAAGTCGCACCGATCGCGAAGATCGCGTAGATGACAACGAGTACTCGACCGAAGCCCTGGTTCGTCGCCCGGACTGCCCGCTCAGACACCGGCCCACACCTGCTGAATGCGAACCACGAGCACCGGCATCACCAGGCCGACGACGAGCACCACCGCCGAACCGGCTCTGGTTTCGTCGTTCTTGGACCACCACCACGCCCCGACCGGGATGAGCGGTGAGAGCAGCAGATAGCCCACGAACTCCGCCCGGGCGAATTCCCGATCCGTTCCGAGCATTTGCGCGATTCCACCGATCGCCAGCACCACGAACATCGCTGCGAGGAGCAGTTCAGCTCCCTGGAGATACCGGCCCACAGGTCTACCCATGATCAGGTAAACCACCGCCCACGCTGCAACTGCAAGGCCGACGATGATCGTGGCAGTCGAGAAGGCGCCGGTCACTCGGTAAGTCTGCCAGCAGGCGCATTCGGTGCCGTAGGCTCGCCGAATGGAAGAAAAGCCCGAGCAACCGAGTTGGACCCCGTATGCCTACATCGGTACCGGCATCATCGGATTGTTGGTGATCATCTTCGCGCTGCTCAGCGGGCAGGCCGGTTTGATCGAGGCAGTGATCCTCGGCGTTTCCGTCGCCGTGATCATCGTGGGCGTGAAGCAGTTGCGCGAACGCCGCACCGGTTAGCGGGCCCCTCTTGTGAGCATTCCCGCGCGGATGACGGCCGTGCAGCTCACCGGCCACGGCGATATCGATCGTCTCGTCATTGCCAACGACGTTCCCGTCCCATCACCGCGAACCGATGAGGTGCTCATCGCGGTGGGTGCGTCCTCGGTGAACAACACCGATATCAACACCCGAATCGGGTGGTACACGCGCGAGGAATCAGGCGACGAGACATCGTGGTCGGGGACGCAGTTGCACTTCCCGCGGATTCAAGGAGCCGACTGCTGCGGACGCATCGTGGCGGTGGGCGCGAGCGTTGATCCTTCACGCATCGGACAGCGGGTACTGGTTCGCACCATGCAAGCGCCCAAGTTTGTCGACGGGCACGAGCATCAGGTGACGTTGGGTTCTGAGATCGACGGCGCCTTCGCGCAGTTCGTCGTTGTTCGATCCAGCGAAGCGTTCGCCATCGACAGCGATCTGTCCGATGTCGAGCTGGCGACTTTCCCGTGCGCGTATTCCACTGCTGAGGGGCTACTGCAACGTTCGGGAGTCGGGGCAGAGCGGGTGCTGATCACCGGGGCCTCCGGCGGTGTCGGTTCCGCGCTGGTTCAGTTGGCGGTGCTGCGGGGAGCGTCGGTGGTGGCCGTGGCCAGCGAACAACATCACGAGGCGATCCTGGCGCTCGGCGTTGAGCGGGTACTGGATCGAGATGCCGAGTTGGTCACCGAACTGGGTGTGAATTCGGTGGACGTCGTGATCGACGTGGTGGGCGGAGATCACTTTCCCGAACTGCTGGAGGTGCTTCGCCCCGGCGGGCGCTATGCAACATCCGGCGCGGTCGCTGGCGCGCACGTGGATCTAGATCTGCGGGATCTCTACTTGAAGGACCTCACGCTGTTCGGGTGCACCTTCCACCCGCCGAGCGTCTTCGCATCGCTCATCGAACACATCGAGTCCAGGCACCTGCGCCCGCTGCTGGCCGCGACCTATCCGCTCGAGCAGATTCGTGAAGCTCAACAGCGATTCCTAGCCAAGGACTTCGTGGGCAAGATCGCCCTCGTTCCGCCACCTGTCGACTAGTGGTGCTTGCCGTCCTTGTCCTCGGAAGCATCATCGTCCTGATCCCGGTGATGGCTGGCGACCGACTCGATGCCATCGGCGGCGCCTTTAGCGGTTCCAGCGACGATGTGTCCGGCCACGTTCGCGACATCCGCTAGACCGTGCCCGGCGATCTTCGCGCCCTTCTTCCACTTGTCCTTGGTTTCCTCTTCCA
>CAZWIW010000134.1:0-3192 GCA_964634545.1 uncultured Rubrivirga sp. | reverse complement strand
TGCCCCGGTGGACAGCCCGAGAACGGCAAGGAAACTTCGGCGACCCATGCGCCCATCAATGTTTGACACGCCCGGAGTGAAGCATCATGCGGGTGCAAGATCCTAAGTTCGACTTCCTGCCATGTTCGGAAAACACACAAGGGGATCAGCGGGTCAGGCTTACGATGCGGTGTGCAGACGATGGAGTCACTCGGTCGAATACTGGTGGTCGAGGACGAAGCATTCACGCGAAATTTGGTCGCCGGAGCATTGGCGGGGCTGGGCTGGTCGGTGGAGTCTTGCGGGTCGATCGCAGCAGCAATGGCGCTGATCGAGGTGGATGAACCGAATGCGGTGGTGTGTGATCTCGACGCCCTCGACACGTTGCCGCCGCGGGAGATGTGTGATCTCGACCTAGGGGAAGGGCCCTCAGGCGTTGATCTGTGTCAACGGCTAGCGCGCGACTATCCGTGGGTCGGTCTGGTTGTCCTCACGGCTCACACCTCGCCAGATCTTGCTGTTTCGTCCTTCGATGGTCTGCCGGATGAAGTTGTCTATGTCGTTAAGAGCGCCGTCCAGTCTCCGGAAGAACTTTCCGAAGCCGTGACCGCCGCCATCGGAGGTCGAGATCGCGAACTTGTCGAAGTTGACCTATCTGCGGTCATTGAGCTCAGCCGTGAGCAAGGTGACGTATTGCGTTTGCTTGCGGCGGCTTACTCCAATGCCGCTATTGCGCAAGAACGGGGGACAACCTTGCGCGCTGCCGAGGCCATGGTTCAGCGATTGTTCACCGCGCTCGGGATCGAGAACTCGCCCGCCGTCAACGCCCGAGTGCAAGCTGCCGCCATGTGGAACTCCGGGCGAATCGTCATCCGGTGATTGGCGTAGCAAGACTCCGGCGTTCCCTGGGTGTCTCGCGATCCGGGCTAGTGGAGGAAGTCGCCTACTTCGCCCTTAGTCCGCGCACCTTCGTTATCTATGGCTCATTCGTGCTGATTGCCAGTGGTCTTCGTGCCTATCGCTGGACACCGGACCTTGGTTCAGTAGGGCTGGTCGTGCTGGTGGCCGTGGGGGTCGTCGCTCTTGGAGCTGTAGTGGCACGAGCGCTGCGAGCGGTGATGCCGAAGGAACACATGTGGTTGGCGGCTTTACTGCTGTGGACAGCGATGCCGGTGGTTCGCCATTTCGCCGAGGTATCCGTCTCCCAGATCGAGGTCGTCAGCCAGGCGCGGGTGACAGGCCTGACTGTTCTCTTGAGTGTTGCGTCTTCTTTGGTGTGGATGTTCCTGATCGCAGGACTCCAGGGAGTCAATGCCCTGCAGCGGTCTACAACCGAGGGGCTTCGGATCGGGGTCGCGCGATTGCGTTCGGAAACCGAACACCGATGGGCTGCACTTGATGAGGAGCGCTCCCGCCTCGCAGCCCTGGTTCAACGCACCATCGCACCGGCCTTGAAGGAGTTGATCGATGTCTTCTCGGCCCGCGATGTGGTCGGACCGGCCTCGGGTTTCGCCGATCTCGCATCCACTATCGCGGAGGAAAGCCGCAGTCTTGTTCGCGAAGCCAGTCACGAGATGAAGCACTTGGCGGATCGATCGGCCAAGTTAGGTCAGCCTCTTTTTGCTGAACCCGAGGTAGTGGAAATTGTCCCGACAAAGAGACCAGTGCTTGCAGCAGCGAGAGCACGCATTGAGCCCGCCTCGGCTCTCGTTGCGCTATTGGCTTTGGGTTTCGCTGCACCCGCACCGGTTCCCGAAACCCTGGTGAGATTGCTCCTTGCCGTGATGATCAGTTTCGCGTGCTTGACGGGCATGGCCTGGATGCTCCCGCGCCTACCTTTGCCTAAAGCCTGGCCGCCCTTGGTCTTCGTTGCGTGTGGAAACGCCATTGGTGTGGCGGGCGGAGTCTTCCTATCCGGCGCCTTGATCACCTCGCTGGTCGAGATTTCCCCCGTGACCGTGTGGTTGGTCCCGGACGGCAGTCGATGGCTTGAAGTCCTTGTCTGGGGTGTCGGCACGGTGGTCACCACGGCGGTGTCCTTGATCGTGGCTGATCGGCGCGTGTGGCTGGACTCCGCTCATCAACTTGCCCGGACACGAGATGCGTTGAACGCATTGGATGTCGATATGCAACGGCAGTACGACAGAATGGCAGCACAAACGGCGGCCATGTTGCATGGACCGATCCAAGGCCGATTGGCAACGGTCGGAATGACCCTGCGATTCGTAGGTGATCAGATCACCGATGAGGAGTTGGCTGACCTCGATGCTCTTCTGCGGGAGTGCGAGGAGGATCTCGCGCGTGCGGCGCTTGATCCCTACAGTGAGCGTCCGTCCGCGTGGCACGTGCTCGACGCGTTGCGCTCCCAGTGGTCTGGCCTCTTGGAGGTGACCTGGTCGCTTACCCCCGAAGCGACCGACCAAATCAACGCCGAACCCATTCTTGTGCGAAATCTGGAGACCCTGATTGCCGATCTGGCGAGCAACGCATCGCGGCATGGTGGGGCCAAGGCGGTCAACTTCGCGATTTCGCTGACCGCTTCCCACCTGCGGATTCTTGCTCGGGACAACGGGAACGGCCCCACGTTCCCCGTTGAGCGGGGCATCGGGTTGGGTTCCTTGGCAGATGACGTCCCAGCGATATCCATCGATCCCGACGGCTGGTGTTGCGTTACCGCGACGATTTCCCGCGGCGCCTTGGAGGAGAGCGCGATTCTCGGGCCTTTGGCGCGCCCTAGGAAACTATCGGCATCGTAAGACGAAAGACGTGGGTCCAACCGTCAGCGCCGAGGTTCGTTGAGACGACATCACCGGATGCGTTGGCGTACTTGCCCGAACCCCCGAGAACTGGACGGGTGGTCTTCTGCCCGGGGGCTAGAGTCGCGCCGGCCACTGGGTATTGGGAAACGCCACCCACCACGAGCTGATCGGCTTCAGCGCCAAAGACGAAGACGAGATTCGAGGCTCGCAACTGTTGACCATTGGGTAGGAGTTCAACCAAAGTAGTCAGCGTTCCTGCGAGGTATTGACCATCTGCAGGCACCCCATCGACGGCCATTGGGATGAAGAATGTCCGGACGGCTCCGATGCCAGTTCCGCTCGTTGCCGTCGGCTGCACTGCCTCGTGATAAACCCGAACTGTTTCAGTTCTTTCGAACTCAGATGCGCTCGCAGTCGGCAAACTGACGAGAGCGATCGCCCCAAGGAGCGAGCT
>CAZWIW010000133.1:0-3225 GCA_964634545.1 uncultured Rubrivirga sp. | reverse complement strand
ATGCCTAACGGCGGATACCCACTGTGGTTCGGCATCCCACTGACGCAGCAATACGCACTGCGCTTCGCCGGGCGGGACATGTGGCTGGTGGAGCGCCAGGACGGTCGCTGGGAAGACGTGCGTCAAATTCCCGCCGAGGCGGTGGCCGCGATGATCTACCACCTGGCCTACTGGGGCATGCCCGACCACGGCAGAGCGTTCATCCGAGGTGGCCTCGGCGCCGAGAAGATCGAGCCGGCCTTTCGCAGCAGGTGGTGTCTGTATGACTACTAGCGAGGGAGCAACTAGCCGAGGGTGATCGGCTTGACCAGATCGGCCCAGATCACCACAACGCCAACGGCCAGCAGCACGCCGGCCACCACGTAGGCGACCGGTAGCAACTTGGCGGTGTCCACCGGGCCCGGGTCGGGTTTTCCTCGCACCCGGGCCACGGTGCGCCGCAGTCCTTCGTACAGCGCACCGGCCACGTGACCGCCGTCCAGCGGCAGGATCGGCAGCAGGTTGAACAAGAACAAGAAGAGGTTCAAGGAAGCGGCGAGGCCCAAGAAGGTGGCGATCTTGGACTTGATCGGTTCATCCATCGCGGCGATCTCGCCGCCTAGGCGCGATGCGCCGACAACCGAGACGGGGGAATCCAGGGATCGCTCTCCCCCACCGATCAGGGTCTCGTCCACGAGTTCGTACACCCGCACGGGCAGTGACACCAGTGCGGCCGCGGAGCGGTAAGTGATGTCCCACATGTAGCCGGGAACAGCCGTGACCGGCTGCGGGGTGTATTCGAACTGCGGGCTCACGCCCAAGAACCCGACTTGCTCGGCAACACCGGTGGGTTCGCCGTTCTCGTCGTAGACGGGCCGCTCGACGTCGGCCACCACCAGCGGCAGCGAGAGTTGACCGCCGGCGCGTTCGACGACCACCTGGGTGCTGCGCCCGGGGTTGGCGCGGATCCACTCGGTGAGGTCGTCCCACGATGAGGAGGCGATCGGCCCGATCGAGACGATCACATCGTCCGGCAGCAGTCCTGCTTCGGCGGCCGGGGTGGGCAACGTGCCAGCCGGGCACGCGCCCGATTCCAGCGCATCGCCGGTTGGCTGTTCCACGGTTGGCGTGCAGGGCACCACCGAGTTCACCGCGGTGGTGGGTTGCGGCAGTCCGATGCCCACGAGCACCACACCGAACAGCAAGACGGCGAGCACGAGGTTCATGAACGGCCCGCCGAGCATGATGATCAACCGCTTGTGCACCGGGAGCTTGTAGAACACCCGGTTCTCATCGCCGGGCTGGATCTCCTCCAGCGACTGTTGGCGGGCTTGGGCGACCATGGCGCCGAACCGGCCGGTGTTCATCGTGCGGGCGGTGCCTTCGGGGTCTTCTTTGCCCGGGGGCAGCATCCCGATCATCCGGATGTAGCCGCCGACCGGGATGGCCTTGATGCCGTACCGGGTCTCCCCGCGCACCTTCGACCAGATCGTGGGCCCGAAGCCCACCATGTAGTCCGTTACCCGGACACCGAACTTCTTCGCGGGAACCAGGTGGCCGATCTCGTGCAGTGCGATGGACGCGCCGATAAGCAGCACGAACAGCACGATGCCGAGAATCTCTAGACCCATATCCCCATTGTCTCCCTACGCCCTGACATCTGACGCACCGCGCCGCACCCGGGATCCACCCGACTGACACCGAGCCACCGCCATCATGGCGGGGGCGCATCCAACAGCAAACCGAGGATCTCTCTCATCTGACGTAGTTCTATGGCGCTGACCTGCCCAAGCACGGTGGCAATCCTCGAGACAGAGACAGATCTGATGTGTTGGCATTGCGCAACTGATGCGACCTGTAAACCCGAAGGCCCGGATGCGAGAGGAACCTCCGACCAATATCCCCGCACCGCGCTAGTCACCGGCACAACCTGAACCACACTCGGACCTTGATCCAACGCCTCCTGCGCAGTGACGATCACAACAGGCCGAGCCAAGCCAGCCTCGCGTCCCGATGGCAGCCCTAGGTCTACCCGAACGGCAGCACCGGACTTCAGCTCAAATCGGCTTCCAGCCATTGGGTCTCCTCATCGTCAAGCGGCATCGCGAGGTCTTGACCCATGCGATTTTGAATCAACCGCCTGACAGCAAGGTCGACGGTGTCGCCGACCGTCAGCCCCATGTCCTCAGCCAGAGCCTTGAGTGCCCGATGCGTATCGCCTGATACGCGCACGCTCGTCGACTGCATGCAAATCAGCATACAGCCCTCGGGAGACCATCAACAGCGCATCAACAACCGCGTATCCGCCCCGGCTTCCTGCGCTTCATGCGCCGCCACGATCTCCTCGAGTTCGAAGTACCTCGCTGGCGGCATCGTCAGTGCACCATCGGCCAACGCCGATTCGACAGCAGTCACGGAAGCTGCGAACTTCTCTGCCGCCACGGTGTACAACAACATGAACTCAAGGGTTATCCCTGCGGTCATGAGTCGCCTTCGGGGGATCACTGGATCGTCCCCATCGGCTGCGTAGACCACAACGACGGTCCCGGGTTTGCTCACCTCGAGGTCCATCTCGAGGTTCGCCGGCAGGTTGACTTCGATGATTCGATCGACAGCGCCGACGGCTTCGCGAATGTCGAAGATGATGTCCGGGTCGCGATAGTCGAATACGTAGTCCGCACCGGCGGCGCGTGCTACTTCCTGCCGCTCGTCAGTGGATGCCGTTGCGATGACCGTCGCGCCTGCCCACTTGGCAATCTGCACCGCGCAGCGACCCACTCCCCCGGCGCCGCCGTGGACGAGCACGACCTTTCCCTCCACCGGCCCGCCGCCGAGCACGCAGTACGCGGCCGTGACCGCCGGCACACCCAAGGTCGCACCCAACTCGAGGTCCACAGCTGCAGGCAATGGACGCACCCGCGAGACATCCACCACGCAGTACTCCGCTGCGGTTCCGTACACGCTGTCGAACGACGCCATCATCACCCACACGCGCTCACCGATCCGGGACGGATCGACGTTCGCTCCGACGATGTCGATCACCCCGGATCCATCGAGATGCGGAACCTGGAACTCCGCAAGGTCGCGAGGGGTTAACCCGGCACGCGTCTTCACATCCGTGGGGTTGATGCCGGAGAAGGCCAGACGCACCCGCACCTGGTTCGGCCCGGGCTTAGGAATCGGCAGGTGCGATATCTCCAGGACCGAATCAGCGGCCCCCACCTGGGAATACGTGACCGCGCGCAT
>CAZWIW010000132.1:0-3293 GCA_964634545.1 uncultured Rubrivirga sp. | reverse complement strand
GTCAAAGATGGAGCGTCGGCCTTCGCTCAGTTCCTGACGGATGTGGAGACCTACATGAAAGGTCGCGGGCTTCTCGATGCGGAGGATGAACGCGCTAAGGCTGATCGGATCCGACGGCAGGAATTCACCCGAGACCTGAATCGCATCAAGGACGTCATGGCGCGAGAGAAGTCCCTGGTGCGCAGCGTCGATAGGCCGGTGGAGATTCGACGGATCGCGCAGTCACGGATCGAAATCGATGAATGGTCTTCCCGCACCCTTCGGCGCTTGCTGGCATTGACGCCCAAGATCAGGGACTGCGCATTCAACAAGACAGGTGAAGTCGTCAAGGCACCTTTCGATTTCGTGACACGCCTTCAACTGAAGGATCAAAACCTCAAAGAGAACTCAACTCGACAACAAGAACTGTTGCAAGATCTCGCCACCGATACGCCTGATTCGCAGGTGAACCATGGCTAATCTTTTCTTCAGTTTCCTCTCAAGTTTGTCGCTGGCCTCAGGGTTGCTGTTTGTCGCGTCTATAAAGACCAAGCGTGAGCGGCGAGTAGAGCAGTTAGGCACGGTTGTAGTTGCTGGCGTCTACTTTGTTGTGGCGCTCATCCTGCTGTATCGCTTCAACGACGTCATCATTTCAATCCTGGAGTCGATCAGCGGGGTTATCGACCTCGGATCTCTGCAGGCCGGCACGACGCGTTTGTACATGCTGGAGAATCTCTTCCTGATCTTGGTCTTCGCATTGCTGAAGTTCCTACTGATTTTCGTGTTCAGGCTGGTATTCAAGCGGTGGCAGGAACCGCTGAGTGAGGTCCTGTCGAACATTTACGAGTACAGCCCGGACGATGGCGTGTGGTTTATCTCCACGCGCTTGGGCGATCAGCGTCGGTACCTACGGGCCCTTTACTGGACGTCCTTCGTGCTAGTAGTGCTCTTCACGACATTGCTGCTGGCCTACCCACAATGGCCCGCCTTCGCTGGAATCGCCTTCCCGGCGCTTGCTGCACTCCTCATCGGTGAAGTGTTCTTCGCACTTGATGGAATCACGCGACAGGAATACACCAGCGGGATCGATGGTGAGAAGGACTCAGCGGTGCGAATCGCGAACTACAACCCCTTACGCGCAGTGATGAGGGAGACGTTCCCGGATCGCGTTCTATCCGATGAAGCCCATCTGTCCTCACGGGCAGCCCTTGGATCGGGATTCCGGGTAGGAGAGTTAGCTCGCAGTTCGGATGAGACCGAACGCCTCGCGGGCTCCTATTTCTCGCGGCTGCGAAACTCGCAAAGGGACATCGACGTCAACTTGGTTGAAGCATCCGTTGACTTGTTGGAGCACAAGAGTGTGCTGATCAACAATCCGTTCTACCTCGATCTCACGCCCTACATCAGCCTGCCTGCATACCACACGCTGTTGCAGTCCAGGCGAGTCCTCATAGTGGCGGGTCGTGATTCCCTTGTCTTCGATCTCCGGGACTGGATTGCTTCGGGTCTTGAGGACGTCACCGGCATACCGGATCTGTGGAATGTCGAGGTGCTGTCAGAGGTCAGTCCGGCCAATGTCCACGTGGGAATCCTGCCGTTCGCGGATGTCCACAATCTGGATCTGATGCGCGCTCACTCGGATTTCCTTGCTGATGTCGAGATGGTGGTCCTCGCTGAACCATCTCGGATGATGGCAACGGGCCAACTCGGGCTTTCACTACTCCTGTCGGAGTGCGGTTCTCGGCGACGGCCTACCTTCGTGGCCTTCGACGGCAACCACGATGGCCTGGTTGATGCGCTATCGCACCTGCTCAAGACCAGCTTCACGGAAGTCGTGGCCAGCGCCCTTCCGCAAGGAGCTAGCTCTGAAGCGGTATGGACAACCGTAGGAGAACACATGCACGTCCAGGTGCTGCCGCGGATCAGTCGCTTCATGGGAATGGGGACCGAGATCGGGGCTGTGGCGCTGAAGTACCAGGTGCCGCGATTCCACTGGGTGGGTGGCGATGCTTTCCCAGTCTTGGACATGCGCTGGATCGCAGAGCAGTACTACGCCCAAATCAACG
Source organism: uncultured Rubrivirga sp. (assembly GCA_964634545.1). Classification (GTDB taxonomy): domain Bacteria; phylum Actinomycetota; class Actinomycetes; order S36-B12; family S36-B12; genus S36-B12. The sequence goes on along the minus strand of CAZWIW010000132.1, from coordinate 1,248 downwards.
CCTTCGCAGATCTGGATTTATCTCAAGATGCTCTCCGAGACGCCTTCGTGGCGGTCGCCAATCCTTGGGACATCGAGCAGGCCGACAACTACTTCATGATCGTCGAAGACGAGTCGGCCAACGCCTTCGAGACTATACGTCGATACGCCACCCGGGCCCGGATGAGCGGCTTCGTCAACCTGCTTACCGACGAGTACCTGCTTCGTGACTACATGATCAGTAATCGAGAGCTCTTCAGTTCCGATCCCAAGGCCGTGCCGTCCATCGTGCCTGATTTCGCCCGCACCGAGCGGAATCTGGCGCTTCGGTTACTCATGCAGATGTCCTGGTCCGAGGTGTCCGAAGAGCAGATTGATCAGGAGTTCGAGCTCATCGGTATCGGACTGCCAGAGGGCAGCGCGGAAATCCCCAAGGATTCCTGGCAAGAGCGTGAGCCACATACGGTTCGACGCTTACGGAATTTGATTACCGAGCACACGAATGTGCTCAACCCGGGAATCCGACAGTTGACGGGCTTCGAATTGCGGCAAATGCCAGAAGGTAAGACGAACCCCGTTTTCCGCATTGACAACAGCCCAGAACTTGACGAAGTCATCAAGACACTCCAGCCGGCCTACTTCTACGTTGAAGATGAAGTCGGCGGCATCAACCGCATTGGATCGTTGCTGTTTGACCACGTGTACCAGGCGCTACTCCCAGGACAGTTCGTCACCTACGGTGGCAAGTACTACGAAGTCCAGGGCATCAGTGCCGACGACGCCCGAAGCGGTGTAGTTCTTCGACGGGCTGCAGACCATATCCACGATCGACGCTCGTATCGCCAGTGGCGTGATTTCAGCGTCTTTGATATCACCGATCAGGATCCCGTCGGCTCCACCACGGAGCGGGACGGTCTCCAGATGCGCAGGGCTGTCGCATCTATCCGGGTCGTTTCGCACGGTTATTACGAACTATCGAGCAGATCGGATCTGGAGTCCGCACGAACGGTGCGCGTCGAGGGTATTCCGGTTCGTAGTTACACGAACAAGGCGATTCTCGAGATCCGGATGCCGGATATGGCGTCGGTTGTCCGCAAGACGATCACCCTGCTGCTGAATGAGCTTTTCGTCACGGTCTTCCCCAACGGATATCCGTACGTGGTCGCCCTAACGAGAGATGAAGATGGGGCCTTCGGATCCCTCCTAACCGCCGTCGATGGTGACATTGATCCGGAGTGCATCTACATCGTCGAAGACAGCATGATCGATC
>CAZWIW010000131.1:0-3359 GCA_964634545.1 uncultured Rubrivirga sp. | reverse complement strand
GCTTCGCTTTCGGATCCTCGGAGGGATGCTCTCAAGTGCCAAGGCGTTTCCCGTGTGCGCGACTGTGAGTTTCGATGATGACGGCGCGGACATCCTGGTAGTTCCCGATCCCGGAAAGGCCGTCTTGACCTACAGCGGTATCAAGAAGAAGTACTTGTCAGCATGTGAAGACTTTGCCGGCAATCTTGAGGGCGCTCTTGCGCTCCATAACAGTTGACAGCGAGGATCTAGCGCCAACTCGATCAATTCAGGAAGGCTCACTTATGCGTGCGGTGAGAAGGCAGCCACCGTCGGGCAAGTTGTGCAAAGACCATCGACCGCCGCAGGCTTCATCAAGGATCGCTGATCCGAGTCCAGGCGTTGTCTGCGAGTGCTGACCGACACCGTTGTCGAGAATCTCAACTAGGAGATCGGCCCCATCACGCGTTACCTGGACAGAACACGTTGACGCTCCTCCGTGCCGGTAAGCGTTGGAAAGGCCCTCTTGCATCACGCGCTTGACCGACCGCGCCTCAGCAATGGACACCGGGTCCGGCGGGAACTGGACATGGATCTTCGTGATGCTGGCCCACGGATCGATTACCGACTGGAGAATTTCCTCCGGGCTACGCGAAGAATCGGGGTCGGATACGAGGTCCGCGAGAGCAACGTGATCGGATCCTTGGGCGCGCGCCGCATAGACCCGTGATTGCAAACTGTGCAATGACTCAGCTACTTCACGCTTTAGACGAATAGTCTCCTCCTCGGCCGCGCGCGCTGCGATGTCATCTTCACGAACCATCTCTTGCAAGTTGCGCAGGACCGAATCTCCAGAGTTCACGGCACCTATGCAGATGCTGACCAAGATCGTGAACAGTGGAAGCCAGAAGGCGTTCGCCACGACCAAGGCCGTCCCGGAACCTTCGGGGCGTGGGTCGAAGATCAGCGAGGCCACGGGACCGGTCACGATGACCGTGACCAGCAGTACGGTCACGAACCACAACAGACCCGTCAACCGTCCCGAGGGCATGAATTTGCGAGCGAGGCGAAAGATCGCCCAGATGGCCACCGCAGAGACTGCGACCTGCAAGGTTGCGCGGAGCGGACCAATGGCTGCGGTGAGGGTGAGCAGGGCGCTCACGGACCACACCGCTGCCACGGCAGCGCCGGGGAATGGATTGTGGAGCAGGGACGACGCCACCACCGTTCCCCATCGAACGCGATCGCGCGGCGCATCGGTGGGCCACACCTGATGGCTGGCCGAGCGTAGAGAATCCGCGTCTGTTGAGATGCTGTCCACGAGTTGATCGACGAGGGTTTCGCGAAGTAGGTCCGACGCACCGTCACTGCGCATTCGGGTTGCTTCGAGCTCGGTGAGTTCCGCCAGGAGCGCAGAGCGCTGTCGGTTGTACTCGTTGATGAGTGCGAGGAACAGCGCTCCAAGAGGAACGAGCACCATGCCCAAGGCCGTGCCAGTGATCACCCGAACCACAATGAGATCCGCTTCACCCCCACTGATCCCCGCAACGTCGGCCCCGATTCCGACAGTAAGTCCACGAAAACCACCGGCGATTGCTCCAACCGCGATGACTACGCCCACGGCCACCGGGGTAGTTCGACGGTTGCGTAGCACGGTCAGGTTGGCGGCCAGCAGGACAACTCCGAAAGCCACGTACGCGATCGTCCACACGATTACCCACGAGAAAACATCCGCCGATCGAGCGTCGACGATGTGCGAACTCATGCCGAGAAAATTCAGGGGCAGATTGACGAGGTAGAGCACCCACGAGACGGCCCACCGTCCGCCAATGAGTTGGCGCAGGGTTTTCCCAAGAACCTTGGTGTCACCTATTTGCATGCGTATGCCTTGTGGCCCCGGTGAGAGAGAAGAAGGCCCGGGCCAATGAAACGCGCTGATTGGATTCGTCAGTGACATCGATGTTCAGTGCGATCGTGGCGCGCCTTATTGCCTGCTCGACAGCCTTCTTCGACACCACTCGTACGCGAGCAATCTCACTATTCGATAGGCCGTAAGCAACGAGCCTGAGCGTTTCAATTTGAGCGTCGCTGAGCGGAACTCTCGGGACCGTTGCAGGAACTGTGTCTTGTCTGCCGGTCGCCTTCACTGCTTCTACGAGAATCCCGATATCCCGCATCGACTGCTTAACGACGTAACTGCTGTTCGGTGGAAGATCACGCACGCTCGACGCAAGGAGTCGCGTGTCGCTGAACGATGTGAGGATGACTATTCCTACGTTGGGCTGGTGGCGTCGGAGTGCGTGCGCCAGATCGATCCCGTTCGGCCCTTCGCCGAGATCGAGGTCGAGAACAGCAACATCGATTTCCGTGAGGTCGACATCCATACTCTCGACCACACCCGATGCGGTGGAACGAATATCGAAGCCTTGCCCCGTTAACGCCGCGGAAATGGCGGTGCGAGCGAAGTGATCATCGTCCACCACGAGAACGCGAAGCGACATGAAGGCATTGTGTCGCGGAAAGTGACGACGTGTGGCACGAGAACGGCGTTCGGGCTAGGGCTAACCCCACAGTATGCGCAGATGACGCGTTGGCGCTGTCCATTTCCCAGCGTTCAGCGGATAGTGCTCACGTGTCCTTGAGAACCCCTGCCTGCGTCACGACGGTGAGCGCAGTAGTTCTGGCTGTCGTTGCGCCGCAGGCAGTCGCGGGGCAAGAGTCTTTCACCTCGGATGGCTCGTGGGTTGTGCCCGCGGGGGTGTCCGTAGTGCAAGTAAATATCACCAGCGGTTCCGGTGGTGATGGTGGACGCAACGAGGCAGGTGACGGGCCATCTCTCGGCGGCCTAGCACTGAGGGCTACAGCACAGTTGTCAGTGACCCCGGGCGAGACGATCTACATCGGCCTCGGCGAGAACGGTCAGGACGCCACAACTGGCACAGCGGTTGCTGCGGGGTCGGCATTCGGTATTGGGCCTGGTGGTAAATACACGTGGAACGCGGGTGAGGGCGGTGGTGGCGGCGGCGCCAGTGCCGTTGCGATCGACGACGACATCGTTCTGATCGCAGGAGCCGGTGGTGGGGCGGGTGGCTGGAGCGATCTAACCGCCTTTCCGCAGCCATGGTCGGGCGCAGGTGGTGCTGCGGGGTCCAGCACAGGTGGTGATGGACAAGTCAGTCAGAACAGTGATGGGATTATTGCTGCAGGGGGCGACGGTGGGTCAGACGACAATGGGACTACTGCTAGTACCTTGAGTCGAACCGGCAGCGGTGGCGGTTCGGGACAGGACTCAGACGGCTGCTGTAACGCTCATGGCGGTGGTGGTGGTGCTGGTTACTACGGCGGCCTAAAGGGCACAAGCGGAGGCGGCGACCTTGATGAGGCCGCAGGTGGCGGCGGTG
>CAZWIW010000130.1:0-3392 GCA_964634545.1 uncultured Rubrivirga sp. | reverse complement strand
CCATGGATGCTGTGCATCCCGTAGGTGTCCATGTAATACGGGAAGCGCGAGGAGCAGCCGATGCCGGAGACGAAGACGATGTTCTCCTTCTTTAGTCCCAGCTCGGGCATGAAGCCCTGGATAGCTGCGAGGATCGCGTAGTCGCCGCAGCCGGGGCACCAGCGGACTTCCTGGTCGGTTTTGAAGTCCTTGGCCTTCATCTCCACATCGGACTTCGGCACCAGCGAGAGTGCGGGGAAAGCATCGGTACTCATAGGGACTCCTGCATCTGCTGATCCAATTCGGTGATGACGTCGACGAGTTCGCTGGACTTGAACGGCAGTCCGCGAACCTGGTTGTAGCCGTAGGTGTCTACGAGGAACCTCGCGCGCAGCAGCATGTTGAGCTGGCCCAGGTTCATCTCCGGGACCACCACTTTGTCGTATCGCTTGAGGATTTCACCGAGGTTGCTCGGGAACGGGTTCAGGTGCCGCAGGTGCGCCTGGGCGACTTTGATGCCCGAGCGGCGGGCGATCTGGCACGCGGCGCCGATGGGGCCGTAGGTGGAACCCCAGCCCAGCATCAAGATGCGGGCGTCGCCATCGGGATCGTCTACCTCGAGATCGGGGATGGTCTCGGCCACGGCGTCGACCTTCGCCTGGCGCAACCGCACCATGTGGTCGTGGTTGTCGGGGTCGTAGGAGATGTTGCCCGAGCCGTCGGCCTTCTCCAGGCCCCCGATGCGGTGTTCCAGTCCGGCGGTTCCGGGGATCGCCCAGGGGCGGGCGAGAGTCTGTGGATCGCGCAGGTAGGGCCAGAACTCCTCGGTGCCGTCGTCGCTTGTGTGGTTGGTCGCGGTGGCGAAAGCCGGATCGATGGTGGGCAGTTCGGCGGCGTCGGGGATCTGCCAGGGCTCGGAGCCGTTGGCCAGGTAGCCGTCGGAGAGCAGGAAGACCGGGGTTCGGTAGGTGACGGCGATGCGGGCGGCTTCCAATGCTGCATCGAAGCAATCGGCGGGGCTTTGCGGCGCCACGATCGGCACCGGTGATTCACCGTTGCGGCCGAACATCGCCTGCAGGAGGTCGGATTGCTCGGTCTTCGTCGGTAAGCCGGTGGATGGTCCACCGCGTTGCACGTCGATGACCAGCAGCGGCAGTTCCAAGGAGACGGCGAGGCCGATGGTCTCGGATTTCAGCGCGATGCCCGGACCGGATGTGGTCGTGACTGCGAGGGATCCGCCGTAGGAGGCACCGAGGGCGGCGCCGATACCGGCGATCTCGTCTTCTGCCTGGAAGGTCATCACACCGAAGCGCTTGTGCTTACTGAGTTCGTGCAGGATGTCCGAGGCCGGGGTGATCGGGTAGGAACCCAGGAACAGCTTGAGCCCGGACTGCTCGGAGGCTGCGATCAACCCGTAGGACAAAGCCAGGTTGCCGGTGATGTTGCGGTAGGTGCCCGCTGGCATCGCGGCCGGCTTGACCTCGTATTGCACCGAGAACTCCTCGGTGGTTTCGCCGTATGACCAGCCGGCTTCGAACGCCGCGATGTTGGCTTTCATGATCTCCGGCTTGGCCGCGAACTTCTTCTTCAAGAAGTCGACGGTGCCTTCGGTGGGGCGGTGGTAGAGCCACAGCAGCAACCCGAGCGCAAACATGTTCTTCGCGCGTTCGGCTTCCTTCTTGGTGACGTTGAATTCCTTCAGCGCTTCGACCGTCATGGAGGTCAGCGCGATCGGGTGCAGCCGGTAGGCCTCGAGCGAATCGTCCTCCAGCGGGCTCGATGCGTACCCGACCTTCTCCAGGTTGCGCTTGGTGAATTCGTCGGTGTTGACGATCAGGTCAGAGCCCCGAGGAAGATCGGCGATGTTCGCCTTCAGGGCCGCCGGGTTCATGGCGACGAGCACGTTGGGCTGGTCGCCCGGGGTGGTGATGTCGTGGTCGGCGAAGGCGAGTTGGAAGCTGGAGACACCCGGGAGGGTGCCGGCGGGGGCTCGGATCTCGGCCGGGAAGTTGGGCAAGGTCAGCAGGTCGTTGCCCATCCAGGCGGCCTCGGAGGTGAAGCGGTCGCCGGTGAGTTGCATGCCGTCCCCGGAGTCCCCGGCGAACCTGATGACAACCCTGTCGACTTGGACGACCTGCTTGGTCATGGCGGCTGGCTTCCTCGTGGCCGGGCAGAGTGGGACGCCCCCACCCTGCGGTGAAGGTCACATTCTGCTCTCTTTTGCGTCGCACGACCATGTGGGGTTCCGGCCCGCGGACGATCGTTAGCCTGCGCAGCATGTGGCGGTTGTCCTCGCGGCCCGCGGCCCGGGTGGAACTCATCGGTGCCGGGCTAGCGTGCTGTGCGCTGGAGGTCGAGGCGGCGCAGATGGCGGGATACCTGGTGCCCGATTCGGGGACCGACCAGGCCACCGGCCCGTTCATCTTGATGGTTGCCGGGACCGTCACCACGGCGCTGGAGCCGGCCATTGAGAGGATCCACCGCGAACTAGCCCAGCGTGGCGATGTGCGGGTGCTCGCCTTCGGGGCGTGCTCCACCAGCGGTGGGCCCTACTGGGATGCACCCACCGTCCGAAACGGCATCGAGGGCAGTGTTCCGGTCGATTCCTACGTTCCCGGTTGCCCGCCGCGACCGGAGGCGCTGAATGCCGAACTCGAGCGCATCGTGGATGCGATGGTGGACCCGTGATCATCGGAAGTCAGATCATCGAGGTAGCACCCGATTCGTGGGTGCAAGCGGCGAAGGACCAGCACAGCCAAGGTCTGCATGCGCTCGACTACCTGACTGCCGTCGACCGGGGTGGGGCCGTGGAAGTGCTCGCCCACCTGGTGTCCCCCGGCACGGGCGATGAGGCGATGCTGCGCGCTGTGCTCCCGGCCGATGCCCCTCGACTAGCCAGCTTGGTTCCGGTCTTCCCGGGCGCGGATTGGCATGAGCGGGAAACTGCGGAGATGTTCGGTGTCGAGTTCCACGGTCGGGTCGACACCGATCCGTTACTACTGCGCACGCCAAGCCAGCGGCCCCCGCTGCGTCGAGATAGCCCGCTGCCGGAGCGAGTCGATACTCCTTGGCCGGGGGCTGAGGAGAAGCAGCGGCGGCGTCGCCGGCTCCCACCGGGAGTGCGGGAGGAGTGGGTGGATTCCGATGAGTGACGAACTTGGCGGAACGGCGCAGCGGCGTGGGGTGATCGCCCTGATCCCCGAAGACTGCACCTCGTGCATGTTGTGTGTTCGCGAGTGCCCCACCTGGTGCATTTCGTTGGATTCACACACCGAGGAAGTGACCCAAGAAGGATCGCGTCGTCCCACGAAGGTGGCCGTTCTCGACGACTTCCGAATCGACTACGGGCTTTGCATGTACTGCGGAATTTGCATCGAGGTGTGTCCCTTCGACGCCCTGGAGTGGAGCGGTGA
>CAZWIW010000129.1:0-3426 GCA_964634545.1 uncultured Rubrivirga sp. | reverse complement strand
GCCACGACTTCGTGCTGCTGGGGGAGCGCGGTCAGGGCAAGACCCGCCTCATCCGATCGTTGATCGGGCTGCTGGATGAGTGGATGCCGTACGTCGAGGGCTGCGAGATCAACGACGAGCCCACTGCGCCGGTGTGTGCTCGCTGCCGGCGAATGGCCGGTGAACTCGGCGACGAACTGCCGATCGCCTGGCGGCACCGCAGCGAACGCTACGGCGAGAAGCTCGCAACTCCGGACACTTCCGTCGGCGACCTCGTGGGTGATGTCGACCCCGTGAAGGTCGCCGAAGGTCGCAGCCTCGGTGATCCAGAAACCATTCACTACGGCCTGGTTCCCCGCACTAACCGCGGCATCTTCGCGATGAACGAACTCCCCGACCTCGTCGAGCGCATCCAGGTGGCGCTGCTGAACGTCTTGGAAGAACGCGACATCCAGGTACGCGGCTACAACCTGCGTCTGCCGTTGGACATGCTGGTGGTGGCAAGTGCTAACCCTGAGGACTACACCAACCGCGGGCGCATCATCACCCCGCTGAAGGACCGCTTCGGTGCGGAGATCCGCACGCACTACCCGCTCGATCTCGAACTTGAAGTGCAGTTGCTCGAGCAGGAAGCCGATATCCATGCGGTGATCCCCCGCCACTTGCTCGATGTGGTGGCTCGCTTCGCGCGCGGGGTGCGCGAGTCCTCAGCGATCGATCAACGCAGCGGTGTCTCCGCTCGCTTTTCCATCGCGTGCGTGGAGGAACTATCCGGTGCGGCGCTGCGCCGCTCGGCGATCGCGGGCGACGACGAACCCGTGGCGCGGGTGGGGGATCTGGTGGACATCGTCCCCTCGCTGCGCGGCAAGGTGGAGTTCGATGTCTCCGAAGAGGGCTATGAAGACGACACCCTCATTCTGTTGGCCCGGCAAGCAACCGCCGACTCATGGCGCACGTTGCTCGGTGGGCAGCAAGCGCGACCGTTCCTGACCCACCTCGTCCAGTGGTTCGACGAAGGCAACACGCTGGCCACCTCGGATGTGATGAGTGCGAGGGCACTACTAAATGCGATCGGTCCGATGGAAGGTCTCGGTGCGGTCGTCTCCGCAGCCGAGCCCGGCATGGCCGAATCTCCCGGGCTCGCGGCCTCGGTGATCGAGTTCGCAGCCGAAGGACTATGGCTCACCCGCCGCATCGATAAAGACGACGACGGCGACGTCATCACCTACACCAGCAACGTTGCCGATGATGAATTCGGGAACGACGACGACTCATGAGCGCACGCCGCCCTTACCGGCCCCGCCGCGGGCGCTATGGCGCATTCCACGGTGGCCCGGATCCGCTTGCACCGCGCGCCGACGCCGGAGCGGGTGTCGATGAGATCGGCAAGCGCATTCTGGAGGGACAGTCCGTGCGCGATGCGCTGCGTGACGTGCTTCGTGCGGGCAGTCAAGGGCGCCGCGGGCTTTCTGCGATGTCGCGGGAGTTGCGCAAGCGCCATAAGGAGCTGAGCAAGTCCGGTCGGATGGACGGCTTGATGAGCGATCTACGCGAGATGCTCGATCAAGCCCTCGATGCCGAGCGCAAGGAACTCTTCCCGGACCCGTCGGATGACGCGCGGTTTGCTGAAGCAACGCTCGATGCACTTCCGGAGGACGTTCCACGCGCGATGCAAGAACTCGCGAACTACCCGTGGCGATCCGATGAGGCGCGGGAGATCTACGAGCAGATGCAAGAACGGTTACGGAGGGACGTGATCGATCAACAGTTCGCTGGGCTCACCCAATCGGTGGAGAACATGTCGGACCCGGCCACCCAGCAAGCCATGGCCGAGATGATGAACGACCTCAACGATCTGCTCGATGCGCACCGGCAAGGCCAAGCAACCGAAGAGGACTACCAAGAGTTCCTCGATAAACACCGCGACTTCTTCCCGAACGCTCCCGAGACACTCGATGAATTCATCGACGAGATGGCCCGGCAGTCCGCGGCGATGCAGCGCATGCTCGAGTCGATGACACCCGAGCAGCGGGCCGAACTCGCCGAGGCGATGCAACAGGCGCTTTCGGACATGGGATTGCAGGAGCAGATGGGAAGGCTGCAGGACAACCTGCAAGCGCTGCGCCCGGAGTTCTCCCGCAGCCGAGGTCCGGGGCTGACGGGGGAGAACTCTCTGGGCCTCCCCGATGCCACCCGCGCACTTGCCGAGATGGCCGATCTGGAAGCTCTCAACTCGCAATTGGGCGATGCCGACTCGATGAGCGACCTCGACCAGATCGACGCCGAAGCACTCGAACGCGCGCTCGGCCGCAGCGCCCGCGATGATCTCGAGGCCATGCAGCAGATGCAGCGCGAATTGGAAACCCAAGGGTTCCTCACCAGCGACGGCGAGACCTTGCGCCTGAGCCCGAAAGCGATCCGGCGCATCGGACGCACCGCACTACGCGAGGTCTTCGACCAACTCGAAGGCAGCGAACGCGGTGACCACGGCATGCACCGCACCGGTGCGGCCGGTGAGCCGACCGGCACCCACCGCCCGTGGCGGTTCGGCGACGAGGAATCCATCGACGTAGTGCGCACTGTGCAAAACGCCACGCGCCGGCAGGTCTCCACGAACACAAGCACCGGCTTGCTGGCCGAGGATTTCGAGATCGCCGAAACCGAGACCGTTACCCGGGCGGCCGTCGCGCTACTGGTTGATCAGTCCTTCTCGATGGTGATGAACGACACCTGGAGCGCCGCGAAGACGATGGCCCTAGCCCTGCACTCGCTGACTTCCACGAGCTATCCGCTCGACGCCCTGCAGGTGATCGGCTTCGCGAACATGGCGCGAGTGGTTGACCCGATGGAGATCCCGGACCTGGAAGCCAGCGAGATCCAAGGCACGAACCTGCAGCATGCCTTGATGCTGGCGGGTCGCTTCCTGGACAAGCACCCCGGTTCCCAGCGCATCGTCATGGTTGTCACGGATGGTGAACCCACCGCGCACCTGAGCCCCGATGGCGGTTGGTGGTTTGACTGGCCGCCCACCCGCGAGACCATTACCGAAACCGTTGCGCAGGTGGATGCGATGACCAAGCGCAAAGTGGCCATCTCCTGGTTCCGTTTGGGCGACGAACCCCGGCTGGCCCATTTCCTCGATGAGATGGCAAGACGAAACGGTGGCAAGGTCCTAGCGCCGGCGAGCGATCGCCTCGGGGACTACGTGATAACCGATTTCGTGCGGGCACGATCACAAGCACGCTGAACTGGTGCCGAAATTGAGGGGCTACCCCTACAATTTGCGGAAATCGATCGTTAAGTCGCTAGGGGAATTTAGAATCACAGGATGGGTGAAATTTCTCGTCGTACTGTTCTAGGCGCGACAGTTGCTGGAGCTGCTGCTGTTCTCGCAGTTCCCGGTGCTCGCGCCGCCGAGCCGCTGGTTCGATCAGGCAGCAAGTGGCC
>CAZWIW010000128.1:0-3433 GCA_964634545.1 uncultured Rubrivirga sp. | reverse complement strand
CGCTAGCAACTAACCTTCCTGCGTGCGAGGTGCCGGGAAGTGGTCGATCCTGGCGATCCTGTCTTTCGCGCTCGCGCTGATCTCCCTTGACAACACCATCGTCAATGTCGCCTTACCCAGTCTGCAAGAAGACCTGAAAGCGACCAGCGCCCAACTGCAGTGGGTGGTCGATGCCTACTCGGTCCTGTTCGCCGGAACGCTGCTGCTCGCCGGCAGCCTCGGTGACCGATTCGGCCGCAAGAAGGTGCTGCTCATCGGTCTGGTGATCTTCGGAGCCGGGTCACTCGCCGCCGGGGCTGCACCGGATGCCGACGTGCTGATCGCCTGCCGGGCGCTCATGGGTATCGGCGGTGCGTTCATCATGCCCTCCACTCTGTCGATCCTGGTGCAAACCTTCACCGCGCCAACCGAGCGAGCCCAGGCCATCGGAATCTGGGCGGCGGTGGCCGGAGTCGGAGTGGCAATCGGCCCGATCGTTGGCGGCGCGCTCCTCGAGCACTTCAGTTGGCACTCGGTGTTCCTGGTCAACCCGCCCTTAGTGCTGATCGTGCTGGGACTGGCGATCGCCTTCATTCCCGAATCACTCGATGCCAGCAAGCCACGGCTCGACGTGCGCGGGGCGGCGCTGTCCTCGCTCGGCTTGATCGCGCTAGTCACGTTCATCGTCGAGCTGCCGGATAGCGGACTTACTGTCACGACGGTTCTTGCCGGGCTCGCGGCGCTGATGCTGCTCGCCTCCTTCGTGTGGTGGGAGAACAGGGCGCCACGCCCGCTGCTGCCGATGACGCTTTTCAAACAACGGTTGTTCACCGTGGCCGTGGTGCTCGTCGGGCTCGTCTATTTCGCACTGATGGGAGCGTTGTTCTTCCTGCCGCAGTTCCTGCAACTCGTCCAAGGGATGACGCCACTGGAGTCAGGAGTCAGCATGCTGCCGGGGGCCGGTGGGCTCTTGGTGGCGTCGTTGTTCAGTCCTCGGCTTGCCGAGAAGTGGGGTGCGCGTCTGGTGGTGGTGACGGGCGTCTTGCTGGTCACCGCCGGTCTGTTGTCGATGTCTTTCGTGGAACCGATGACTTCTTACGCCTACGTCGGCTTCGCCCTCGGCATCACCGGAATAGGTATGGGCCTGACGTTGCCGCAGGCCACGAACGGAGTGCTCTCGTGCGTGCCGCGTGAACGCTCGGGCATGGGATCAGCGGTCAATGACGCCGTGTCCGAACTGGGCGGTTCGTTCGGGGTGGCGATCCTCGGCGGCATCCTCGCCTTCTTCTACCGCTCGCGAATCGACGAGACCCTCAGTGCAGCACCGGACGCAGCCGCGGCTATCCCCGAGCAGGTGCTTGCCACCGTGCGCGAATCCCTTGCGGCAGCGAGTGTCCTCATCGAGCAATTACCCGGGGCCCTCGCGGCACCAGCGCGCGAGATCGTCGCGGCCGCATTCGTGACGGGCATGGGTTGGGCGCTCGTGACCGGTGCTGCGATCACGCTGCTGGGCGCCATCTTGGCGTGGCTCTTCTTTCCCCAGCGCATGGAGAGGGTGGAGGAGTAGCCCTCAACTCCGCTGGGAGCGCATGCGGGAATCGAAGCGCGCGACCATGATCATGTGCGGAACAGTCAGGCCCCACACGATCGCCAGCCCGAACCACAAAGCCGGCCCCATCGCCAAGGATGGATCCACGAAGGCAACGGCGATCACCACAATCGCCAAGAAGCCGATGACCGAGGGCAAGCCGCCCTTGGAGACCAAGGCGAGGGATCGCCAAGTGATGGTTCCGTAGGTCACCTGGGCCAGGCGGGCCGTGTGGCGCAGGGCGTGCCAGAAGCCGAAGTACACGGCGAACGCCACCAGCGGAGTGGCCACGAAGCCGAGTGCGGAAAGTGCGAAGAGCTCGATCGCCCCGCGCAGATCACCCCGCTGGATCAACCACAGCAAACACAACACCACAAGTGTGAGTACAGCAATGCGCGTCCCCACCATCACCGGCTCGCTCATCACGGTGGCGAGTCTGGGTTCGATCGCCGTCAGTGTTGCGATCGCCGCCGGCGAAGTGAGCGGCAGCAGCACCGGTGCGCTGCCCAGCGCCAGCGCGTATCCGACACGAGCAATGCCGGTGACGGGGGCAAGGTCTTGAAGTTCGCGGGTTGCTTCGACATCACCGGTACCGAAATGCCAGATCGTCATGGCAAGCACGGCCACGAATGCGATTCCTGGCCATTGGATGATCGCGAGTGCGGATGCTGCAGCGATTGCGATGTAGGCGGCGGCGCCTAGGAGGCGTTCACGCGTTGTCAGTTGGCGGGTCAATGTCAGGTTGTCCACGGCGCCGTGCGGGATCCCGACAACAAGTGCAAGCAGGGCCAGGACGATTGGCAGTGGGCCAACAGTGGTGTCGGCCGCCGTGGTCCTTGTCAGCAGGCTGATGAGGATCGCAGCGCCGGCGAAGATGAGGCCGATGTTCAGAACCACCGTTGCGTTGGGAACGGTGATGATCCGCGGGCGCGACGCATGCCGGACATCAACCACGGCGGACAGTCTGCTCCGAGCTAGCCCGACTCGCCACTTGGCCGAAGCGCCCAACACATCACCGCTGCGGCTGCAGCGACGTTCAAGGAATCCACACCGCGCTGCATGGGGATCGCCAGGGCGACGTCCGCCTCGGCCAGCGCTTGGGTTGTGAGTCCATCGCCCTCGGTTCCCAGGATGAGTGCGAGGCGTTCGGGCGGGTCGAAATCGTCGAGCGGGATCGCCCCGGAGCCGGGCGTCACGGCGGCGATGGTGAACCCCGCCTTGCGTAACAGAGCCAGATCAGCGGGCCAGGAGGACAGCCTTGTCCAGGGCAGGTCGAACACCGTGCCCATGGATACGCGCACGCTTCGCCGGTAGAGCGGGTCCGCGCATCGTGGGGTCACGAGGAAACCGTCGAAACCAAGCCCAGCGGCAGAACGGATGATCGCTCCCACGTTGGTGTGATCGACGATGTCTTCCAGGACGAGGATGCGGTGGGCGCCGGCGATGACGCTGCGCACCGTTGGCATCTCCGGTCGTTGCATCAGAGCTAGCGCGCCGCGATGCACGTGAAATCCGGTGATCTCCTCCAGCACCGCACGATCACCGACAAAGACGGGAACATCTTTCTCGTTGTGAAGGACCGGCTCCATTCGTTCACGCCACTTGTCCTCCATCAGCACCGACACCGGGCGGTGCCCGGCAGCGATTGCGCGCTCGATCACTGCAGCGCTCTCGGCGATGAAAACACCGGTCTGTGGTTCAACGCGGGTCCGCAGCGCCACGTCCGTCAGGTCCCGATATCCATTGATTCGCTCATCGAGTGGATCGGTGATGTGCTCGACGTTCACGCGATGCGCCCGAGCCTCAGTAGTTGATACGGCAATCGGTGGCGATCACGTCGATCAACGCGTCGAAGGACGCCTGATC
>CAZWIW010000127.1:0-3514 GCA_964634545.1 uncultured Rubrivirga sp. | reverse complement strand
GAGTTCTTGGCGAAGACGCGAGGTGACAGGTCCGGTTCCACCATCGCCCACTGTCCATGCACCACTCGTGCGCGATTTCACTTCACCGACCGGAGTGATGACGGCCGCGGTCCCGCATGCGAACACCTCGGTGATCTCGCCGGAGGCGCATCCGTTCTTCCAGTCCTCAACGCTGATCTCAGCCTCGTCGGCCCGAATGCCAAGGTCGGAAGCAACGGTTAGCAGCGAATCACGCGTGATGCCCGGCAACAGCGATCCGGTCAAACGCGGAGTGACAAGGCGTGCGGAATCCCCCGACCCGTACACGAAGTACAGGTTCATGCCACCCATCTCCTCGATCCACTTGCGCTCTGCGGCATCGAGCCAGACCACTTGATCACACCCATGCTGAGACGCCTCGGCCTGCGCGATCAAGGACGCGGCGTAATTTCCCGCGCACTTCGCTTCTCCGGTGCCGCCAGGTGCCGCCCGCACATAGTCATCCGATAGCCAAACGCTGACCGGCTTAACCCCCTTGGGGAAGTACGCCCCGGCCGGTGAGGCGATGAGCAGGTATTCGTAGGCATCCGCTGGCTTCACGCCCAGCCCGATCTCGGTTGAGAACATGAACGGACGCAAGTACAGCGACTTCTCTGCATCCCCGGGCACCCAGTCCTGATCGGTGCGAACCAGTGCCTCGATGCTGCCCACGAACAACTCTTCGGGCAGCTCAGCCATCGCCAGCCGCCGCGCCGAATTGGCGAAGCGCTGGGCATTGCGAAACGGACGGAACGTCTTAATCGAGCCATCCGCATGCCGATACGCCTTCAAGCCTTCGAAGATCGCTTGCCCGTAGTGGATGAAGTTCGTCGCCGGATCCAGCAGCAGCGGTCCATAGGCAACCAACTCCGCGTCATGCCAGCCCTTATCCGCAGTCCACTTCGCCCGAACCATGTTGTCGGTAAAGCGCCGCCCGAATCCCGGATCCGCGAGGATCCCATCACGCTCAGCAGCAGGTAGCGGCGAAGCGGATGGGTTGAGGGTGATGTCCCACAGCCCTGTGCCGGCATCGGTCGCGGTCATGGCCGAAACCTACCGGCCTGCGGCAGCCAGCGCTCCGGCCACGAGTGCATCACCGATCTGTGACGTCGCTCGAACGGAGTCGCCCCGCGATTCCAGGTCAGCGGCAACGGCCGCCTCGACCCATCCCGCAGCCTCGGCCTCGCCCACATGATCGAGCAACATGGCGAGTGACATCACGGTAGCTGTCGGATCCGCCTTACCTTGGCCCGCGATGTCAGGAGCCGAACCATGCACCGGCTCGAACATCGACGGGTTCGAACGAGACGGGTCGATGTTGCCGCTGGCAGCCAGTCCGATTCCGCCACCGATTGCGGCACCGATGTCGGTGAGGATGTCGCCGAAAAGGTTGTCGGTCACCACCACATCGAAGCGATCCGGATTGGTGATGAAGAACATCGCAGCCGCGTCCACATGCTGGTAATCAGTCGTGACGTCCGGATACTCCTCAGCCACCCGATCAAAGGTCCGCTTCCACAAAGAGCCGGCATTGGTCAGCACGTTCGTCTTATGCACCAAGGTCACGTGCTTACGACGCTTCATCGCCCGATCGAACGCATCGCGCACGATTCTCTCCACGCCGAACGCGGTGTTCAAGCTCTCCTCGACAGCAACCTCCTGGGGTGTGTCCTTGCGCAACACACCACCAGCGCCGACGTAGGGCCCTTCAGTGCCCTCACGGCACACCACAAAGTCGATCGTCTTGCCGCCGGCCAGCGGCCCCTGAACGCCCGGATACAACTTCACCGGCCGCAGGTTCACGTGATGATCCATCTCGAACCGCAGCGGCAGCAGCACGCCGCGCTCCAGCACACCCGGCGGCACCGACGGATCACCGATCGCCCCCAACAAAATCGCGTCGTAACTGCGCAATTCCTCAACCACCGAATCCGGAAGCAACTCTCCGGTTGCGTTGTAGCGACGCGCACCGAGGTCGTATTCAGTCGTGGCCACTTCGAGGTCTGCCGCAGGGGCAATCGCCTGCAGCACCTTCATCGCCTCGGCCACCACCTCGGTACCGATGCCGTCGCCGGGAATCAGAGCAAGACTGAGTTGCGTTGCCATGGGCGAAACCGTAGTGACCCCTCATCTAATACCGGCGAATGGCTCGACTGGACAGCCCCTGCAGGACAGGCGCACAGTAGAAGCGTCCAAACGCGAGGAAGGTAACGAGATGGCCGTCAAGCGCTGGAACGACATGTCCGATGGGGAGAAGACCGCGATCCTCGTCGCTGCTTCCGTCCAGATCGCCCTGGCCGCCACGGCGTGGGTCGACCTCGCCCGAAGGCCCAGAGAACTCGTACGTGGGCCGAAACCCCTGTGGGCAGCAGCCATCGCAGTGAACTTTGTAGGACCGATCAGTTACTTCGCTTTCGGTCGCCGCCGTTAGCCCGGGAACGCCGCGAGGTCGTTGCGCTACGTTCTACTACATTGTAGTAATGACCAGCCCCCGCTCTGTGCGCTTCGAGCCGGACACCTTGAGCAAGCTCGCTGCCTATGCGAACAAGCACCCCGGACTGTCCACCTCCAGTGCGGCAGCGATGCTCGTGGAAGAAGGGCTTCGTATGGATGCCCACCCCGGCGTCGTCTTCCGCGATGGACCCAGCGGGCGGCGAGCAGGACTCATCCAGGGGCCAGATGTGTGGGAGGTCATCGCCGCCGTTCGCGACGTCCGCGGCGCCGAACCGAAGCTTGCCGCTCCTGAGGTCGTGGCTGCTGTGAGCAATCTGACAGGCCTGAGTTCCGTTCATGTCCACATCGCTGTCGACTATTACTCCGCGTACCCCACAGAGATCGATGCTGATCTTGACGCTAATGAAGCCGCAGAGGTCGCACTGAGGCAACAGATCGCGCGCTCGCAGGACCTCCTCGGCGCGTGAAGTTCCTCCTCGACGAGATGTTTCCGCCACGGCTGGCTGACGAACTGCGCGTGCGAGGCATGGACGCGCTGGCCGTGGTCGACGAGCCGGGCCTGGCAGCAAGACCCGATTCCGACATCCTCGAGCACGCCGCCGATGAAGGACGGGTGCTCGTAACCGAAAACATCCGAGACTTCGCAAGGCTGCACAGCGAGTGGCTAGTTCAGAACAGATCCCACCCGGGAATCCTGTTCGTCAGCACCAAGGCCTACCCCTACAACCGAGCACGATTCAGTCGGCTACTGAAGGCGATCGAACAGACGCGCGAGCAGCCCATCGTTTCCGGCCAGATTGCCTTCCTGTGAGTCGTCAAAGGTTTGCCGCCTCAATCACTTAGGGGAACTAGTGCCCGCCCTGCTAGCCTCTCCCCGTGCGTTCGCTCCTGCTCCTTCGCAGCCGCGGCGAGGCCTAGACACCGGCCTCCTCGTCGCGGAGGTGCTGCATGGCCGGTTCCCGGCCCTTCTCACCTAGGAGCAATAGATGACCACCGCGAACGAGTACGAAACACGAAACTCCCAAAAGCCCTCGGGTATGCC
>CAZWIW010000126.1:0-3570 GCA_964634545.1 uncultured Rubrivirga sp. | reverse complement strand
GCCGGATCAGATGACGATCCTTGAGCGCTTGCAATGCCTGGATCTGCTCCAGGTACGTCATGGACGGGTCGTGCCGGTGATGCTGGTACAGATCGATGATGTCCACACCGAGCTCGGTCAGACTCTCTTCGCAGGCGCGCACCAGCGCATCCGGCTTGGAATTGCGGCCCCATACTTCGCCGTCGCCACGGGTGATGCCGCCTTTGGTGGTGATCAGGATGTCGGTCAACGACGACGGCCCGGTGTATGTGCGGATGGCCTCGGCAACGAGTGCTTCGTTATGTCCAACGGCATCCCACGACGGTGCATAGATGTTGGCGGTGTCCAGCAACGTGATGCCTGCATCCAACGCAGCGTGGATGGTGTCCACGGCTTGTTCGCGATGGTCAACCATCCGACCGTTACTCAGCGGCATGCAGCCCAAGCCGACAGCTGATACCTGCACGTCACCTATTCGTCGCTGCTCGATCATGAAGCAACTGTAGGAGAGTTCCCCGGGTCTTTCATCCACTCACTTTGACCATCGCGATAAAGACCGATCATCGCTGCTGTCACGTAAGCAATCGTTGCGCCGACTCCCACGGCCACAACAAGCGGCAACGGCGCCCCCAACAGCCCCGTCCACTCCAATTCCAGATCAATGTCGAACAACCCACGTGTCGATCCCGCGGCATATCGATGGGCGTGCACCCACAAAGACGCACTCGCGGCGGACGCCATGGCGACACCGATCAACCACGCACCAGCGCGCGCCATCGGGAGTCCCAGGTGATTCGCTCGCCAGTAGGGCATCGAAAGACTGAGGGTGGCGAACAGCACGACGATCAGCGGCAGGACGTACCGCGCTTGCACCACCTCCCCCACGCCGAGTCCCTCGCGCTGCAAGAACACCAACGGAACAAGTATCAGTGCGGCAAGAGAGAAAAGACTGGCTATCAACTTGCGCGCTGGGAGCACCTGTACTCCGCGGTATACAAGCGCACCGAGCACAAGTACTCCGAAGACGAAAACCATCGGCGGTAGCGCGGTGTCGTTCCAACCCAACGCCATGCTGCCCATCGCTCCGGACAGGTACACGGGCAGATAAACGATGTTGGTCAGAAGTAATCCAATGCCTGGCTCGGTTCCTCCCATTCCGCCAGTCACCCCACTGCCCGGTGCACCAAAGGTGGCGAACCGGAGCAATCCTGCGACCATGATTGTCAAGAGCACGGCACTCGAGATCAACGCTTGACGCGCGCGATGTAGCCCGGTCAAGGCGAAGACCACGACAACGACGACAGCCACATACGCGGCAGCATCGACCCGTGAACCGATTGCCAAAACTGCGGAGATGATCGTTGCAGCCGCGAGCACCCAGGTTCGCCGCGACCGCCAGTCGGTGCGTCGCGCAAGCGCCAGTCCGAACGCCCACAGGAAAGTGATTCCCGTCAATGTCCAACTGCTCGGGTTGGTGGACGGGATGATGAACAAGCCCAGTGGCACGTAGACAACGACAACCACGACGACAACTGCGGATCTGATCGCCGGAGAAAGCACACGAACCGCGAGTGCGAGAAGCGCGACCGCGATCAACGCGTTCGCCACGCGCATGAGCAGAACCGACCGCTGCTCATCGGGTCCAACGAGAAGGCCCATCGCGCTGTAGAACGTGCCGGGGTAGAGGCCTTGAACGTCGTTGACCCGGTCGGTGGCTACCACCCGTTCGCTCAACGCTTCGGTGCAGGCGGCGGTCACCGTGGCGTCGTAGGCGAAACATTCGTGTGCGAACCCAACCGATTCGGGAACCAACCGGATATCGGATTGTTGGGAGTCGACCTCGCAAACTCCATCGCGCTCTCCACCTGCGCACCAGATTGATGCCAGGTGGTAGTCGTCGTCCGGACTCGAGCCCACCGGACTGGTGACGGCCCAGGCGAAGAGGGCGAGTAGGAACATCACCGGGAGGCCGACAACCCACCGGGGTGATCGGGCTCTCATCGTGGGCACGGGTCAGATTGTGGGGCTGCGACGCGCCCGGACACTTCACCGGGTCGTCACTGGGGCGTCTGCGTGTGCTTACCATGAGTGCCGGTCCACACTTCCCACTCGAACGGGGGCTCTATGCGTCACCTCACTGCGCTCACCGGTGCAACAGCGCTCGTTCTCACGCTTACCCCGAGCGCAGCAGCTGACGAAAGCGCGTCGGTGTCGACTCCCCCGAACAATCCGTGGCAAAACGTGCAGGCCTGGGAAACCGCCACAGTCGAGCGAGTCGTGGACGGCGACACCGTGATCGTCAACGACGAAGTCACTGGTGCACAGAGTCGAGTTCGGGTTCTGGGAATCAACGCACCGGAGAAGCCGACCAAGAAAAAGCCGGGAAACTGCGGTGGCGTGCAGGCTCAGGAGCGGCTGACGGCGCTGCTACCAGAGGGCACTCGCGTGCGACTTCTGTCCTCGGATCGGGCGTCAACAGGAAAGAAGCAACGACCGCAGCGCGTGATCCTGGCTTACAACGAAAAGACTGGTCAGTTCGATCAAGACGTGGCGTGGGGTATGGCCGAACGCGGCTGGGGCGTGTGGTTCACCGTCCCCAGCGAAGCGTCGATGAGTTCGCTGTACCGAGCCGCTATTGAAGGTGCGCAGGAAAGACGCGTCGGGATGTGGGATCCGGAACTATGCGGCGCGGTGGAGCAGCCCGACGCCTCGCTGTCTCTTCGCATCTCGCGAGGTAACGGCAATGTCGAAGATGAGACCGTAACCGTGCGCAACACCGGAGGCAGCACCGTGGATCTCACCGGCTGGATGCTGCGCGATGCAGGGAATGCCGGCTGGTACACCTTCCCGGGCGGTTCGGTTCTTACTCCCGGCGACTATCGGGTCGTGCATACAGGCAAGGGCACGGACCGCCAGCCAACGGGACATGACGTGTACCGCAACCGCAAAAAGGAGCTCTACGTAGATCCCGGGCGTGAGCCGAACCTAGTCGGAGACGGCGCTTACTTGCTGGACCGCGCCGGCAACTTCCGCTCCTGGCGCGAGTTCCCGTGCACGCAGCGTTGCGGGACCGATCCGGGTATGGGTGCCTTGCAGATTCAGGATCTTTCGCTAGGGAAGAAGCGTGGTAAGACGCGCGCACAAACGCAATTCGTTCGCCTGGTCAACAACGGGCCAACCGAGTTGTGCCTGGACGGCTACCGGATGGAGACCCAAGGCCTCACCTACTGGTTCCCGTCGAACACCTGCATTGCCCCAGGCTCCACGTTCACGCTGCACGGCGGGGATCGCAAGAGTTGGTCTCGCGCGACCTATCTAGACCGCACGCAGCCGATGTTCTACTTGTCCGGTAGCGCACAGATCATTTCCGATCGAGACCAGGTGATCACGGAACGCTTCTGGTGACGGGACAAGCACGCCAAGTCGCCACGGTACGGACTCGAACATGACAACCTTCGCGCATGGTCGCTATCTGCCCTGACAACGCCTGGGATCGGCTCGCTGCTCTCGGGGTCGAGTTCCACACCTCCAACAACGACGACGTCCCACCTGACCTACTGGCGAAAGTCTTGCCCGCAGGTGAGCAGCAGC
>CAZWIW010000125.1:0-3632 GCA_964634545.1 uncultured Rubrivirga sp. | reverse complement strand
CACGATTGGTCCGCCCTCCAAGACCGGATGAAGGCCATGGTGGCCGCTTGGCCAGCAGACGAAGCCCGCAGGGTAGGAGGCAGTTGGTTCACCGACCGGCGCAACCACGCTGAGGAAGCGAACCGACAGTTCACCGGGGCTCAGACGCTCGGTCGCGGGATTGAGCGCTCACCCGACGAAGTGGTTGTCACCTACTTCAGTTCCTCCGGTGACGAGATCGCCGAACTCGACTTGGATTGGGCCGACTTCTTCGACGGGCAACCTGGAGCTTTGCTGGCCGTTTCCCGAGCATGCCGGGAGCTGGGCTACCGCTTCGTGGTACGCACCCACCCGCATAAGCGATCCAAACCGAAGGAAGACGTTCGAGACTGGCACCAGGCCGTCGAAGCCGCGGGCCCCGACCTGCATCTGGATGAGCACTCCGACGTCGATTCCTACACGCTGATGGATCAGTCCGACGTGGTGGTGACCTACGGCTCCACCACGGGTGTTGAAGCAGGTTTCGCTGGGCGCCCGGTGATCGTGATGGGCCCGAGTGCCTACGACGAACTCGGCTGCGCCGTCCGCGTGCGAACCGAAGACGAACTGAAGCAGGCGATAGCGAGCAGGACCCCACCGCAACAGGACTCAGCGTTGCCGTACGGACTGATGATGAAAAGGCGTGGCTTCAATTACCAGCATGTGCAACGTCAGCCTGACGGTTCGCGAACACTCGCTGGTGAGGTCATCACCGAGCCAAAGCCGCTCGTGCGTCACCTGAGCCATGCGCTCAATCGCTGGACGAGACGATCCTTGATGCGCGATTAGCGCGACAGCGCATCTGAGTAGCGCTGCAGAATGAACGGCATTTCCGCGAACCGGCGGCGTACGAGTTCGGTGGGTTCGAACAACGGGCGCTCGTAGTCCATCCCGAATAACGAGGTGGAGAACTCGTTCTCCAGAGCCAGCCGATCCGAGGTGATGGGTGTCTTACCCTTGTGAAGCCCGATGGTGTCGACCGCCATGATCGTTCCGGCTGGGCCGGTCAGTTCGGTCACGTTGTCCCACAAGCCCGCCTTACGCACGGCATCGTCGGTCATCCGACCATCGGCGCGAAGCGACCAGGGAATATTCCGGTGCGATCCGCGCACGTAAACGTGCGTACCGGTGTTGGTGTCCACGTCCGTCAAGTACATGAAGAACTTCAAGAAGGACAGCCGATCGCGGTCCTGATGGAACAGCTGGGCATTCAGATCGGCATCTTCCGCCTTCTTGGTGGTGGTCCACCAAAAAGCCACTTCATCCATGATCACCGGCTGCCCGAGATAGCGCTGCGAGATCAGCGCCATCGCCGGATCTGTCGCGAAGTCCTGCACCTCGGCGCAACTGAGCGCTTGTTCCTCGTGGATGTCGTAGCGACCCACTGCGGGGTTGCTGCGCGGGTAGATCTCCAGCGGGGTGTCCGCGCCCCGCGCCTGGCAGGGCACCTGCTCGGCATACGTCAAGATCGCTTTGACCAGGTGCTCGGCAGCCGGAGTCCGGAACACGTAGAAGCCATCCCGCTTGATGCCCGCAACCGCAGGTTCGATCTCTGAAGGGTCGATGAAGGAACTGCTCGTGGGATCGGAAATCTCCCAGGCCAAGGAGCCGGGATTCCGGAATGCAATGCGGGAGAGCCCCTTTCCCACCCGCGGATCCAAACTCATCGCTTGCCGCATGTTGAACTGGCTTTGGCCGGGGGTGTGATCGGGAACACCCTGGGCCTTGTCGAATGCACGCGCCGCCCCGACCGTCTTCAGCATGCGGGTCACGTTCAAAGCATTTTCGACGAGTGCGTTCGCCACCGTTCCTCCAGCAACTCAGGACTACTTACACCACAGAGTAGTCCGGTCAAGTCTTCGGTTTCGCGCTGACGCGGTCGTCAGCGAGAAAGGGTTCAGGGCGCGGTCTTGCGTGGAGAAGTCTGCTCGAGTAAGCCATGTACGAGCAGTTCGTCAACAAGGTCCTGCACTACCGATTCGGGGACTTCGAACATCTCGGTCATGTCCCGCACTGAGTGCATTCCATCCGCGTATGCCAGTACGTGGGTACGCAGCAATACATCGTCTGCCACGGTCCGTGCGTGCATCGAGTGGTACAGCCCCCTCTTGCCTAATTGGGGCTCTCCAAGAACCGTTGCCAGGTAGTACTCGGATTGCTCGAATTCGATAAGGCATGCACGCACTAGATCAAGACCACCCTGGAGCCCCGTGGGGGTGATCACGCTGAGATCGTCCAAATGCGTGTGGTACTCCGGATACGCCCCGTACTTGGTGCGCATCAACGAGAGCATCGGCACGCCGGTTCCCGGCATCCCGTAATGACGCTCGTCGCTACCTCGGTCCAGGTAGGAGTACTCAACGGGCCGCGGGAAGGTCTTCACTACTCGACTGGCGATGCGATCCAGTGGCTGGTCACCCAGTCGCGAGGCTAGGTAGGACCAGTCCCCGTCATCTCCGATGCAGGTGAGATTGATGCCTGCGATCACGTGTGAGCGCAGGTGCTCGAGGTTGCGATCCAGATAGGTGATCGCGCCGATAGTTTCCGGTGCCAAGACGAACCGGTAGGTGAACTTCCGGGGTTCGGACATCAACCAGCGCGCAAAGGCTGTTGCTACTACCGGGCCGGAGAGTTCGTTGTTTCCCAGCGATGGGTGACACACATACGTGCTGATCAGGACCTCATCGGAGAGTTCACCGGGAATTACCAACTCCCCATAGGTGAGAGAGCCGGGTTCAAGTGAGCTATCAATCACCGCCCGGTACTCACCGTCTGGAAGTCCACGCCTCTGCTCATCGGTTAGGCAGAAACCCCAGGTTCGGTTGTAGTAGCTCGTCACGTACGGGATCGCTTGGGGGAGTTCGGCATCGCTGTGCAGGTGGGCATCGAGTTCGGTCAGGGATAGCCGCTCGTCCACCGGCGTGGAGTAACTGACCACATGGACGTTGCAGTCGGCCCAATCGATGATCCGGTTGCCATCTGGGCCTTCGAGGAAGGCTCCGCGGATGTTCCATTCGTCGGGAACCGTCCAGTCCAGCACGGCGGTGCCGCTGGGAACCTCGTGAATCTGTAAGCCGGGCAATACCTGCGCGAGATCGGCCAGGGTTTGCCGAACACCGTCACCGGTCAGGCTGCGTGGATAGGGAAACAGTTGCGTGGCCAGTTCGTGCATCCACACGCCCTCGAGCGGCTCCTCACCGGGGGACGTGGGCACGATTCCTACGATAGCGGCGTGGAGCCTCAGACCGAACGGGCCGACGTTCTCCTCGTGATTCCCACCCTCGGTCAGCGCATCGGCTATCTGCGCGAGACCCTCACCTCGATCAGGAAACAAGAGGTTCAGGCCGATATCGCCGTGGTGACTCCGCAAACAGCCACCGAAGCGCGCCAACTAGCAGAGGAGTTCGACGCCCAAGTTCTCGACGACCCTGGAGGCCTTCCGGCAGCGATCAACCTGGGCGTGGCCGCTTTGGGTGACGAATACACCTTCGTGAACTGGTTGAACGACGACGATCTCCTAACACCCGGATCTTTGAAGACCACCACAGCCACGCTCGCCAAGAACCAAAACGCGACCGTCGCCTTCGGATCGTGTCGCTATATCGACAAAGACG
>CAZWIW010000124.1:0-3638 GCA_964634545.1 uncultured Rubrivirga sp. | reverse complement strand
GAGCGCGAGCGCGTCACCAAACACGATGTGAAAGCACGCATCGAGGAGTTCAACGCACTCGCCAGCCATGAGTCCATTCACCTGGGCATGACGTCGCGTGACCTCACCGAGAACGTCGAGCAGATGCAGGTGCTGCGCTCGCTGGAATTGGTGCGCGATAAGTCCGTTGCGGCGTTGGATCGTCTCGCCGGGCTAGCCGTGGCGTATTCCGAGACCGCGATGGCCGGTCGCTCGCACAACGTCGCCGCGCAGATCACCACGCTCGGCAAACGCTTCGCGACGATCGCGCAGGAGATGCTCATCGGCTTGGAACGACTCGAGTCACTGATCGAGCGCTATCCGATGCGCGGCATCAAAGGCCCGGTCGGAACCGCACAAGACATGCTCGATCTCCTCGGTGGCGACACCGACAAGCTCTCCGAACTCGAACGCAGCGTTGCCGAACACCTCGGCTTCGACGCGGTGCTAGTCAGCGTCGGTCAGGTCTATCCGCGCTCGCTGGATTACGACGTCCTGAGCGCAATGGTGCAACTGGCTTCCGGTCCTTCCGACTTTGCGACCACCGTGCGGCTGATGGCCGGTCACGAACTGGCAACCGAAGGGTTCCGCCCCGGCCAGGTCGGTTCCTCGGCGATGCCGCACAAGATGAACGCGCGCTCGTGCGAACGCATCAACGGCATGCACGTGCTGCTGCGCGGGTACGCGACGATGACCGCCGACCTTTCCGGTCAGCAATGGAACGAAGGCGACGTCGCATGCTCGGTGGTGCGCCGAGTAGCTCTGCCCGATGCCTGCTACACGATGGATGGTCTGCTCGAGACGTTTCTCACGGTGCTCGACGGATTCGGTGCGTTCCCCGCGGTGATCGACGCCGAACTCGACCGCTATCTGCCCTTCTTGGCGACCACCAAAGTGCTGATGGCTACCGTGCGATCGGGCAAGGGCCGCGAGAGCGCACACGAAGCGATCAAGGAACACGCGGTGGGGGCAGCGCTGCAGATGCGCGAGGGTGAAGACATCGATCTGCTCGCGGCGTTGGCGGCCGACGAGCGGATCGGGCTGTCCCGCGAGGAGATCGACGCGGTGATCGCGACACCGCTGGAGTTCGCCGGCGCGGCCACCGACCAGGTGCGGGTGATTGCCGAACGCATCGAGGTCATCACCCAGCGGTATCCCGAAGCAGCTGGCTACCGCCCGGGAGACATCCTGTGATCACCGCCTCGATGACCGACTACGACCTCCCGCCCGAATACGAGCACATCTACAGCGGCAAGGTGCGCGACCTGTTCCGCACCCCCGATGATCGTTTGCTGTTCATCGCGAGCGATCGCATCTCCGCCTACGACTGGGTGCTGCCCACCCTGATCCCGGACAAGGGCAAAGTGCTGACCCAGTTGTCCCTCTGGTGGTTCGAACAACTGTCCGACATCGCACCCAGCCACGTGACCACGGCGGCGCCCCCGGCGTCGGTGCGCGATCGGGCGATGGTGTGCGAGCGGCTCGACATGTTCCCGGTGGAGTGCGTGGTGCGCGGCTACCTGGCCGGCTCCGGCCTCGCGGACTACCGAGCCACCCAGAAGATCTGCGGCCTAGGCCTGCCCCCGGGGTTGAAGGACGGATCACGGCTACCCAAACCGCTGTTCACCCCGGCCACCAAGGCCGAGATCGGTGAGCATGATCAAAACATCACCTTCGACGAAGTCATGACGGCGATCGGTCAGGAAGAAGCACAACAACTCCGCCGCATCTCGTTGGCCATCTACGAGCGCGCGGACATCATCGCCCGCGACCACGGACTCATCCTGGCCGACACCAAGTTCGAAATCGGTTTGGGATTGACCGGCAAGCACCGCGGGGAATACGTGCTGGCCGACGAAGTCCTCACTCCCGATTCTTCGCGCTATTGGCCGGCGGACACCTGGGAGCCCGGTCACGCGCAACCATCCTTCGATAAGCAGTTCGTCCGCGATTGGCTGACCTCGCCGGAATCGGGCTGGGACAAGGATTCCGGGGATCCGCCGCCGCCACTGCCCGAGCACATCGTGGAGCAAACTCGTGCGAAGTACATCGAGGCGTATGAACGCCTCACCGGAGACCGGTTCGCATGAGCACCTGGCTGGTGACCGGCGGGGCGGGATACATCGGCTCGCACGTGATCCGCGCGCTTCAAGCCGCTGGTATGCACCCGGTGGTGATCGACGATCTATCCCACGGCCTCGAGCACCGCGTTCCCGAGGGTGTGCCGCTCGTTCGAGCGCGCATCCAAGACCGTGCCGCCGTAGCAGCGGCCATCCGTGAAAACGGAGTTACCGGTGTCATCCACCTGGCCGCATTGAAGGCAGCCGGTGAGTCCGTCGAGATCCCGCTGCAGTACTTCACCGAGAACGTCGGCGGGATGATCGATCTGCTCGAGGTGATGAAGGCCGAGGGCGTGCGCAACCTCGTGTATTCGTCGTCGGCGGCGGTGTACGGAACGCCAGCTGAGAACCCAGTGCGTGAAGACGCACCATTGGTTCCGGAGAACCCGTACGGGGAAACAAAAGTGGTGGGCGAGTGGCTCGCACGCGACTGCGGTGTTGCCTGGGACCTCTCCTGGATTGCGCTGCGCTACTTCAACGTGGCCGGTGCGGGCAGTGACGATCTTGGCGATAGCAGCGTGAACAACCTGATCCCCATGGTCTTTGCCGCCCTCGACGAAGGCCGCCGCCCGCAGATCTTCGGTGATGACTACCCCACACCCGATGGCACCTGCATACGCGACTACATCCACGTAGTCGATCTCGCCGAAGCCCACGTAGCCGCTGCGAGACTATGCGACAGCGAGCAAGCGGCCGATGTCTTCAACGTCGGGCGTGGCCAGGGCAGTTCGGTGCGCGAGGTGATGGACGTGATCAGCTCCGTGGTCGGAACCGACGTGAACGCTGAAGTAGCGCCTCGGCGCCCCGGCGATCCACCGGCGACCTTCGCGG
Organism: uncultured Rubrivirga sp.; assembly: GCA_964634545.1. Taxonomy (GTDB): domain Bacteria; phylum Actinomycetota; class Actinomycetes; order S36-B12; family S36-B12; genus S36-B12. Next base: position 669 of record CAZWIW010000124.1, on the reverse strand, counting down.
CAACGGACGCGATAAGTGAACGGCTTGGCTGGAGCGCTTCGCGGAACTTGGACGACATGGTGTCCTCGGCCTGGTGCGCGCATACGCTGGAGCGGTGAGCACCCCGCCGATCGTCCGCCTCGATGTGTGGGGTGTTTCTGGCACGGAAATCGGGCGCAGTTTCCTGCGGATGGGCAGCCAGCGTCGCGCTGTGCGAAGCCTGCCGGGGCTGCAGTTCGCGAAGCTCATGGGCACCGGTTCAGGTGAAACCTTCACGATGCGCGACGCGGATCCGAAGCACTGGGCGCTGCTCACTACCTGGAACGACGACGAACAGGCGCGCAGATTCGAGGAGTCGCGAGTTTCCCGGAGCTGGAAAAAAAGTGCGGACGAGCACCTGACCGTCACGATGCAACCGCTCGTCAGTCGTGGCAAGTGGTCCGGGCGCGAACCATTCGCGGTCCCTGACACCAAAGCAGCTCCGGGACCGATCGCTGCGATCACCCGTGCGCGCATCAAGCCGCAGATGTGGACGAAGTTCTGGTCCGCGGTGCCGCCGGTGTCTCTTGACTTGCATGAAGATCCAGGAGTTGTGTTCACCCTGGGCATCGGCGAAGCACCGGTGGGGCTACAGGGAACGTTCAGTATCTGGCGCGATGCGAAGGCGATCTCGGACTTCGCCTACCGCCG
>CAZWIW010000123.1:0-3650 GCA_964634545.1 uncultured Rubrivirga sp. | reverse complement strand
AAGAAGCACGATCAGCCGGACATGATTCCCACGACAGTTACGGAATTGCTCCGCGCAATTCCGTAACTGTCGTGGGAATCATGTCCGGCTGATCGTGCTTCTTGCATTGAATCAGAGCAATGGGTCATCTGCTGTTCATCTTGGTGTGTGTGCGGATAACCGCACGTTGTGCACAGGACGTCCTTGGAGATTAGTCCTCAGGGCCGTAACTTCCGAATTGCTTCACAAGTCGTGAAGCACTCAGTCGATCAGTGAAGGGATCCAGATGTCTTACGACGCCATGTTGGATGCGATGAAGAATGATCCGGCGCTCGCGCAGCGTCTACACGATGCGGGCACAGTTTCCGAGCGCGCGCAGATCTTGAAGGAGGCCGGAATCGCGGCCCCCACGATGGACAGCCCCCTGCCCAGCAAGGACCAGCTGCAGTCCATGAGCGATGTTGCAGGTGGCGACACCTACTTCAACGCCACTGCTTGCGCAGCGGCATAAGTAATCGGATGTCGGAACAAGGAGGCGGAGCAGTGGACATCTCCACCACGGTGGTGCCTCGGCTCCCCTCCTTGTTCACCGATGAGGAGTACGACCAAGCAAGCGTGCTGCTGGACGGCACCCCTGGAGCCGCAACGCGCATCTCCAGCGCAGGGGAGTCCATTGCTCGGGTTTCTCCTTATCTCGCGGACTACGGGATAACGCGAGTAGCCAACGTGACAGGCCTTGATCGAGTGGGAATCCCGGTACACACAGCGCTCAAGCCAATGGGCAAGACCCTGTCAAATGGCAGTGGTAAAGGTCTCACCCCCGAAGCCAGCAAGATCGGCGCGATGATGGAAGCCATAGAGCAGACCTATTGGGAAGAAGATTCCTTCGACAGGTTCGAGGCTACGCAAAGCGATCTGCTCGCCCAAGGTGTAGCCCACGCTGATGGTGACCAACTACCCAAAATGAAGTCAGCGCTGTGGAATCACCGTCTGCCGGTCTACTGGACCGAGATGACCGATCTTGTGACCGGAGAGCCTGTTGCTGCTCCGACGGAGTTGCTCGAAGCCGTTTTGCGCACACGCTTGACGATCAGCACGTTCGTCACCTCGTCCAATGGGTTAGCTAGCGGCAACAATATTTTCGAAGCAATCCTCAGTGGCCTCACCGAGTTGGTGGAGCGCGATGCGGTTGCCATGGCGCGAGCACACGAGCCGACCGAAGGCTATGAACCAGCGTTGGACCTAGACCAACTCTCGGCTGCATACGGGGATCCGTTCCACTCGTTGCGGGAGAAAATCGAACGAGCGGACATTCGACTCTTCGTCTTCGACGACACCGATGAACTAGGTGTACCCACCTTCAAGGGGTATGTCCACGACCTTGCTGTGGTGCGTGCGGGCTCTTTCGGTGGGTACGGCACCAATCTGGATCCGTCGGTAGCGCTGTGTCGGGCCGTTACCGAGGCGATGCAGTCGCGGGGCTTGATCATCGCCGGATCGCGCGACGACCAATTCGGTAGCGGTCGCGACGCTGCCCTGTTGCACTCCAATCACCACATCGCTCCCGATCCCGGTGCATGCGATGTCGAGTTGCACCCGAATGCCAGCACCGGTTCGATTCTGGGAGACATCGCCGAGATCGTTGATCGCCTGGCACGCGCGGGGATGCCGCAGATCCTTGTGAAGCGACACACCCAGCCGGGAGATCCCGTGCAGGTTGTGCGAGTCATCGTGCCTGGACTCGAGGGCTATCGCTTCGAGCATTACACCCCCGGCCCACGTGCTCGGGCCGTAATTGAACGCCGCGTTAACGGAGAGGCGGCCTGATGGGCCCAGATGTGGTGTTCCTCGGCCCGTCGCTTAGTCGGGAGCAAGCCCAAGCGATCTACCCCGATGCCATCTATCTGCCTCCGGCTCGAATGGGCGATCTGCTTTCAGCTGTGCATCGCTACCGACCGCATGCGATTGCACTCATCGATGGCTCGTTCTACCAATCGATGGCGACGTATCACAAAGAGATCATCGAAGCGATGCACGAGGGCATCTGGGTGCTCGGGGCGAGCAGTATGGGTGCCCTTCGGGCAGCCGAATGCTCGGCGTTCGGGATGCTCGGCATTGGTGAGGTCTATCAGGCATATGCCACGGGAATTTATGAGGACGACGATGAGGTCGCGCTGTCGCATGTCGACGAAGAGTTCGACTTCCGTCCGGTAACCGATGCCCTTGTCGACATCAGGGCGTCACTGCAGGTGGCACTTGACTCAGGAGTCATCACCGAAGACGAACACAGGGATCTCGTCAGTAAGCAAAAGGCGCGCTGGTTCATGGAAAGACACCTGCTGGAGAGCGTTTCCGACGCGCGCACGCTGCAGTCGATGGACGCAGATCGGGTGCAGCACTTTGATTCCTTCTTGCGGAGTAATCGCGTGAGCATCAAGGGCGCCGATGCGCGGTTGGCCTTGGCTGCCCTCCGCGATCTTCCCCCGGGTCCAATGCCTGAAGCAGAGCGCCCGGATCGGCCGTTCTCCCTGGCATACTCCGCGACTAGCGCTCGTGATGTCGTCGTCGACAGTGATGGCGGGGATGAGATCTCACTCGACAAAATCCGTCGCTTCTTCTGCCTCACCGATACCCGGTCCGCCGAGGTATGGCGTGAGGTGCGAGAGCGCACGGCGCTGCACCGCTTGATGGTGGGTAGTGGCGTCGAACTCACCAAGGACGATCTGCAGCAAGCGCGCGAGGCCTTAGCGGCGGACCTGCAAGTTTCGCCAGCTCAGTTCGACGATGAGTGCGCGGCTTTGGACATGACCGCACTGCAGATCGCTGCGTGGGTCGAGGAGGAGGCGTACGTCCGCCGCGCTCGTGCGTGGGTAAGTGGACGTTCTTTGTACACCCTCTTCACCACGGAGTTCTTGAACCAACTGCGCCGAAGCGGTGAGTACCGCTCTGCCCGCAGGGGCGCGGCATTCCAGGAGAAGGTGATGAGTGGATCACCGCACCGGCACGTGGAGATCGGTTTGAGTGCCGCGATGGCTGTATTCAGCAATCTGTCTTCCTGGGAAGCGCCTGAGGATCTCGATGAGTATCTGCTCGAGCACAACCTTGGATCGCGAGCGGAGTTCTATGAGCGCTTGATGGCCGGGGTTGCGGCCGGCATGGAGATCTTCGGCCTGCCAGCGATCGACTTACCAGACGACGAAGGCATAGATCACCGAATTTCCCCCAAGACCTCCCGAGGAGGCTGAGATGTCCGACGCATCCGCGCCACCATCCCCGCAAGCCGGCATGAAACAGGCTCAAGCCGCGCTACCGGACTTGGGCAACCCAACATCTACTCGCTCATGGGTCGCGCTCACGGCGGTTCTTCTCCTGATCGCCGCTACCGGGGCGTGGTCACTCCTTGGACAGATCAGTGTCCAAACGCGGGTAGACGCAGTTGCGGCAGGGGGCGGGTTGGTCTACCAGGTGACCGCACCCATCGACGGAACCGTTGGGCAACTCAGCCCCGTGGGAATGGTTATCGGGAAGGGAACGGGAGTCGCGCGGATCGTCCCCCTCGATGGTGGTGATTCAGTAGGCGTCGCAACACAAGATGATGTGTTGATTTCGGCTTGGGAAGTGACCCTGGGCTCGCCGGTGACGGCGGGGGATCGGATCGCCCGGGCGGTGAT
>CAZWIW010000122.1:2615-3680 GCA_964634545.1 uncultured Rubrivirga sp. | reverse complement strand
GGTGCTCCGAAGTTCTCATCGAATCGGCTCTCCAACCGCGACAACCAGGCGGTGCGCATGCCTACTCCTCGCGCACCAGCAAGATCCCACGCGTGCGCGGCAACCATCCACGCATCCGCCGGGTCGACATCAAGCACGCGACAGGCCATGAGGTACGGCTCGGGAGCCGGCTTCCAACGACCAACCTGCTCGCAGGACAGATGCGTGGTCACTAGGTCATCGAAGCCTGCACGGGCAAACAGGCGCTCGACGTTCCCCGCGTTACCGACGCTGAGTGTCGCAACCGGGATTTGCGCTACGCGCAGCAACTCCAGGGCCTCGCACACCTCCGGGTGCGGCTCCAGCGCTGCGAAGGCCCCGAGGAGCTCATCTCCCTCCGCGCTAGAAAGCCGGTCCGGTGCGATCGATACGAGAGCCTGCCGAGCAACTTCGGGGAAGCTTCGGTACTCCCCTGCTGCCGTCAAAGCAAACCCATTGCGAAGGGTGCGGGCGAACCAGAGGTCACGCTGCCCAGGAATACCCCAGCGATCGAACAGCGGATCGAGAGCGTTTAAGGAAAACAGCGTTTCGTTTACATCAAGCACCACCGCAGCGGGGTTCGCCATGCGAGTGAGCGTAGAACACTCAACTCGCGCACAATGGGCCTATGACGGACTCGATTTACGACCTGACCTTCACCGACAACTCCGGCAAGGAAGTCTCCCTCAAGGAGTACGAAGGTAAGCCCCTGCTCATCGTCAACACGGCGAGCAAGTGCGGCTTCACTCCGCAGTACAAAGGCCTACAGGAGCTTCACGAGGAACTGGGCCCCGATTTAGTGGTACTCGGGTTCCCGTGCGATCAGTTCGCGCATCAGGAACCGGGCGACGACGATCAAATCAAGCAGTTCTGTGAAGTGAACTACGGGGTGACCTTCCCGCTATCCACGAAGATCGACGTAAACGGATCCAACACGCATCCGATCTTCGCTTATCTGAAGGATCACACGAGCGGCCTACTCGGCTCTTCGATCAAGTGGAACTTCACGAAGTTCCTCGTCTCACCCGATGGCAGCGAGGTCAAGCG
>CAZWIW010000122.1:0-2515 GCA_964634545.1 uncultured Rubrivirga sp. | reverse complement strand
TGGGTCGAGTGCGCGGAGTGCGGGGATCGGCTCCCATGACTTTCAATGGCGTCACGACAACGGTCGACGTTCCGTTTGTCGCAGCTACTGGTTCCAACCGCTACATCCGCCAGTGGACCGACCAGGGTGTTTACGGACTCCTAGGGGTCGGCACGAAGGGCGCCGGCTTGGTAAATCCATTCTCAGCGCTACCCGGAGTGCTCGGGCTGCGCTGGAGTATCCATTTCCAGCGAACTTCAGATGATCGACGTGGGCGACCTGGCGAAATCGTGCTCGGAGCCGAGCCGCCACTTGAATCGAAGATGGCGTTGCAGATGCCCTACCTCGGTCAGAACGCGAACGGTGCTGCCCTGTGGGACGACCACTCCACAGCCGGTTGCTGGCGCTTCGGACCACGCCCTGAAGTTTGCCTGCCCACGCAACTCGACTCGGCCTTCAACATCACTCGAGTCAAAGGCGCCCGCTTCCGTCCGCTTCCTACGAACAACGACGACAACCTGCGCACCGGAACGCTCGTGCGATGGGCCGAACCTGGATCTGCCTTCACCGGTATTCGCTACCGAGCTGGAAACCGGGCTTCGGTCAATCTCACCCGGGTGATCCCTAGGGGTCGGGGACAGATCATCGTTGGCAACGACCTGTACTTCGACAACGTGGTCACGTACAACACCGCGCTCGGCAAGGTCTACATCAGCGATCCGAACCAGCGGAACTAGCAGAAAGGGAATTCGATGACCGAAATGCCTGAGATCAGCCGCAGGCGGCTGATCCAAGCCGCGGGTGTCGCCGGAATTGCAGCAGCGGGGGCAGCAGCTGCCTCGAACGCTCCTGCGCTCGCCCAGCAGCCGTTCCAGCCGCGCGGACGCCTTCGCCGGCGGCCGAACTTCCTGATCATCATGGTCGATGAACAGCGCACGGCGCCGTCGTACGAATCCCCCGCCCTTCGCGCTTGGCGCGCAGCGAACCTGCCTGCCCAGCGCCTCATCCGCAGCAAGGGTTTCGACTTCACTGAGCACCACATCATGTCCGCTGCGTGTCAGCCGAGTCGGGCATCGATCTACACCGGCCAGTACCCGTCCTTGCACGGTGTCTCCCAAACGTCCGGCGCAGCCAAAAGCGCCATCGAAGAAGACCTCTACTGGCTCGAGCCCGGCACCGTGCCCACCCTCGGCAATTACTTCCGCACGGCCGGCTACGACACCTACTGGAAGGGCAAGTGGCACGTCTCCGATGCCGACCTCTACCAACCCGGCTCCTACAACCCGATGCCGTCTTACACCGATGTCGGCGCGCGTGACCGTTACCTCGAGGACATCTATCTCGAGGCCGAGATGCTGGACAAGTTCGGCTTCAGCGGCTTCGTCGGCCCTGAGCCACATGGAAGCAACCCCTTGAACTCGGGGTCCTCAGCATGGTTCGGTCGTGGCCGCGACAAGGTCTACGCGGAGATGAGTGTTGAACAGCTGCAGCGACTTCGAAGTTCCGAGAAGCCGTGGTTGCTGGTCGCGTCGTTCGTCAATCCACACGACATCACTACCTGGGGCCGATTCACTTTGGCGGCATCGGTCGCGGCGCAAGCCCAGGGAACACGAAATGCCTTCTATTTGCCCCAGCAACTTGTTGGCTCCAACGTTCCCCGAGACTTGTTCACTCCCACCTACCGAGCCTCCGAAAACGAGGATCTCTCCAGTAAGCCGACAGCCCAGGGAAGTTTCGTAGAGCAGTATCAATTCGGCTTCCAGCCGCTGAACAACGACGAGCAGTACCACCGCTTCTACTACCAGCTACAAAAGGAAGTGGACGGGCACATAGCCAGCGTCATGAACGCCCTGATGTCTAATCGTCGTCAATACCGAGACACCATCGTCATTTACCTATCCGATCACGGGGAAATGCTCGGTGCGCATGGTGGAATGTTCCAAAAGTGGCACAACGCATACGACGAAGTCTTGCGAGTGCCCTTCGTCTTCCACAACCCCGAGTTGTTCCCCCGAGCACAAAGTTCCGATGTGCTCACCAGCCACGCCGACCTCATTCCCACGATGCTCGGTCTTGCTGGAATCGATGAATCCGCCATCGCGAAGGAATTGCGCAACACGCACACGCAGGTAAGAAAGCTCCCAGGTCGAGATCTCTCAGACATCCTGCTCGGGGAAGAGGATCCGTCAACCAAGCGCGAGCAGCCGGTCTATTACATGACCGACGACCAACCTTTTAAGGCGTCAAGCGCGATCTCCATCCTTGGCGTCGCTTACGAGCCGGTGAACCAGCCCAACTGCGTGGAGACAGTGGTGGCGTATCTGCCCAGTGGCGTTGGTGGCGCCATGGAAAAGTGGAAGTACTCGCGGTACTGGGACAACCCCCAGTACTGGAGTACACCGAACGTCCAGGACGTTCGCACTTTCGTCCCAGGTCAATACAACACCCCAGGCGAGCGCGTTGCCGTCACCACAGTGAAATCACTCAATCCGTCAGCGGGAGAAACCGCTCCCCCGCCTGATGAGTTCGAGTTGTA
>CAZWIW010000121.1:0-3743 GCA_964634545.1 uncultured Rubrivirga sp. | reverse complement strand
CGGAAGGCGGCGATGCCGCTTACCGATCATCTGCGCGAACTGCGTTCGCGCCTGGTCAAATCGACTCTGGCGATCGTGGTCGGGATGGTGGTCGGTTGGATCCTCTACCCGGACATCTTCGCGCTGCTGTCCCAGCCTTTCGAGGGCGCGGTTGAACAAGCCCAGGCCGAAGGCCGCGATGTCACGCTCGCCCTCACCGGCGTGGCCGACCCCTTCGTCCTGCAGTTGCAGGTGGCCGCCATCACGGGAGTGGTTATCGCCTCACCCGTGTGGCTGTACCAGTTATGGCGCTTCGTCACGCCGGGCCTGCACTCACACGAGAAGCGCTGGGGCATTGCTTTCGTCGCCGTAGCCACCCCGCTGTTCCTAGGCGGTACCGTCCTTGCCTATCTCGTGTTGCCCGTCGGCTTGGAGATCCTGCTTGGCTTCACTCCGGAGAATGTCGAGAACATCGTCTCCGTTGACCGCTACCTGTCCTTCTTCCTGCGCACTGTCATCGTCTTCGGTGTCGGCTTCTTGACCCCGTTATTCATCGTTGCCTTGAACTTCGCCGGCATTCTGACCGGGAAGCGGTTGGTCGGATGGTGGCGCTGGATCATCTTCATCGTGTTCATCTTCGCGGCGGTTGCGACACCGACGGGCGACCCGATCAACCTAGCTCTGCTGGCCGGCCCCATTTTGTTGCTCGTTGCCATTGCAGTGGTCATCGCGCTGCTGAACGATCGGCGGCGCGCTAAGCGGGGCTTGATCGGACCGAACTACGGCGAATGGGATGACGACGAAGTTTCCCCGCTGGACGACGATTCGTGATTCACGTTCTTGCCAACCCCGCAGCCGGGGGTGGAAGGGCTGTGCCCGTTGCCAGTTCCTTGGCTCGCGTTCTCGCCGACCATGGCGTGGACTGCCATGTCCACGTCCCCGCTGATCCAGAACAGACCCGCCGTATCGCCGAACAGGTGGCGCCAACCGGCCCGGTTATCGCCTGTGGAGGCGACGGAACGGTGCACGATTGCCTCCAAGGCCTGATGGCGGCGGCGGCCGCAATGCCTACCGGAGTGAAACCGACCCTTGGGATCTGGCCGGTCGGGACGGGCAACGACATCATCCGGGGTGTTGGTGCTGCACCGGCGACCGACGAAAACGACTTCGCAGCAGTCATCAGTGACGCACGGACGCGCACGGTGGACGTCGGTCAGATCACCCTCGAAAGCGAGGAATCCGCAGGGGTGCACTACTTCCTCGGCGTGCTGTCCTGCGGCTTCGACTCCGATGTGAACGAACGAGCCAATGCGATGCCCGTCAAGGTCGGTCGGGCTCGCTATCTGCTCGGGCTCGCCCGAGAGCTCCCTGTTATGCGTCCGCGTTGGTACTCCATCGATAGCAACGGCACCGATCACAGCATGGCTGCCATGATCGTGGCGGTTGGTAATGGGCCCGCCTACGGCTCAGGGATGCTCATCTGCCCGGAAGCCGACATGGAAGATGGCCAATTCGATGTGACCGTGGTGACGAATACGCCCAAGCACACTTTCGTCTCGGTCCTCCCGCGGGTTTACTCCGGTCGGCACGTCGAACACCCATCCGTGATCGCGTGGCGCAGTTCCCAGCTGCGGATCGATGCTCCGGACTCAGTGGTCTTCGCCGATGGCGAACGCATCGGGCCGCTACCGGCGACAATCCAGATCGTGCCTTCGGCGCTGCAGGTGCTGGTGTGAGGATCCACCTAGTGTTGCCCCGTGCCCTCTTCGTCCCCGTCGTCTCCTTCACCCGCGGAGCGGTATGCCCGCTCCCGTGAGCGGTCCCAGCAACCCGCGCTGACGGCGTTCACCCGGGAGTACCCGTTCGAACTGGACGCGTTCCAGATTCAGGCCTGCGCGGCACTCGAGGCGGGCTCGGGGGTGTTGGTCGCCGCCCCGACCGGTTCGGGAAAGACCGTGGTCGGTGAATTCGCGATTCACCTTGCCCTGGAACGAGGCGTGAAGTGCTTTTACACCACCCCCATCAAGGCGCTTTCCAATCAGAAATTCGCCGAACTGAGCGAACGCCACGGCGCCGACCGGGTGGGGCTACTCACCGGCGATAACTCCATCAATGGGGAGGCGCCGGTTGTGGTCATGACGACCGAGGTGCTGCGCAACATGCTCTATGCGGGATCTGGCACGTTGAACTCACTTGGTTACGTAGTCATGGATGAAGTGCACTACCTCGCTGATCGCTTTCGCGGTGCAGTCTGGGAGGAAGTCATCATCCACCTACCGCAACAGGTGACGGTGGCTGCGCTCAGCGCGACGGTGTCCAATGCCGAGGAGTTCGGTGCGTGGTTGTCGACTGTGCGCGGGAGCACCGAGATCATCGTGGAAGAGCACCGGCCCGTGCCGTTGTGGCAGCACGTGATGGCCGGCCGGCACCTCTACGATCTCTTCCTTGACGAAGGCGACGTCAACCCGGAATTGCTGGCCCTCGCGCGTCGCCGGTCGCAATCCGCCTCACTTCGCCGGCGCGGTCGGGGGGCCAAAGGCGGAAGGGGTCGGCGCAGTGAGTCACTCACTCCCTGGCGAAGCGAGGTTGTCGAACGCCTCGATGCCGACGGACTGCTCCCGGGCATCTACTTCCTGTTCTCCCGCGCAGGTTGCGACGATGCCGTCGAGCAATGTCTGCGTGCTGGAATCCGACTGACTTCCGGTCCCGAGCGCGAGGCGATTCGCTCGACCGTGGCCGCTGGCACGATGGGGATCGCCGACGACGATCTTGCGGCGTTGGGTTACGTCGATTGGGCGGACGCGCTGGAGCGAGGCATCGCAGCGCACCACGCCGGCATGCTCCCTGCCTTCAAGGAGGTTGTCGAGGACCTGTTCCAACGCGGACTGATCAAGGTGGTCTTCGCCACCGAGACTTTGGCGTTGGGCATCAACATGCCGGCCAAGTCAGTAGTCCTCGAACGGCTGGTCAAGTGGAACGGAGAGGCGCATGTCGACCTCACGGCAGGGGAGTACACACAACTGACCGGTCGTGCTGGCCGGCGCGGTATCGATATCGAAGGTCATGCGGTGGTGCTGTGGGCTGATGATCTGGATCCGGAGGTCCTCGCCGGATTGGCCTCCACCCGCACCTACCCGTTGCGTTCGTCCTTCCGCGCCTCCTACAACATGGCGGTTAACCTCCTCGGTCGACTGGGGCGCGCGCGAGCCCGCGATGTGTTGGAGACCAGCTTCGCGCAGTTCCAAGCGGATCAGTCCGTCGTTGGCTTGAGTGCTGAGGTGAAGAAGCTTAAGGAAGCGCAGGCTGGCTACTCCGAATCGATGACGTGTCATCTTGGCGATTTCACCGAATACGCGGCGCTTCGCGAGGAAATCACGCAAAAGGAGAAGAATGCCGGCCGCATCGCTTCGGCCCAGCGCAAGTCCAGCGCGGAGGAGTGTTTGGCGAAGATGCGCACGGGAGACGTCTTCGTCATCCCGCGTGGCAAACGCTCCGGTCCCGCGGTGGTGATCGCGGCCGCCGATCGCCCGCACGATCCGCGTCCGCAAGTGCTCACGCACGAACGCCAGGTGCGGCGCGTGTCCACAGTGGACGTCCCCACCGCAGTTCCAACGCTCGGCCGCGTGAAAGTACCGAAGAACTTCTCAGCCAAGGACGCCTCGATGCGCCGCGACCTCGCGCGCAAGGCCGTCAGCGTTGCCGAAGATGCCGATCTCGACGTTCCGGTTCGCACAAGCACCAACAGCAACGACGAAGTCAGCGAA
>CAZWIW010000120.1:0-3826 GCA_964634545.1 uncultured Rubrivirga sp. | reverse complement strand
CCGAGCAGGTGCTCACCTGGCCCGAGGGCGGACCGAACATGATCCTCGACGACGGTGGCGACGCCACCCTCCTGGTCCACAAGGGCGCGGAGTTCGAGAAGACCGGCGTTGTCCCCTCGGCCGATGAGAACGACTCCGAGGAATACCGCGTCATCCTGCACACCCTGCGCGAGTCGATCGCGAACGATCCGACCCGCTTCACCAAGATCGCCGCAGGCATCAAGGGTGTCACCGAGGAGACCACCACCGGCGTGCTGCGTCTGTATGACATGCAGCGCGAAGGTTCGCTGCTGTTCCCGGCGATCAACGTCAACGATTCGGTCACTAAGAGCAAGTTCGACAACAAGTACGGCTGCCGCCACTCGCTGGTCGATGGCATCAACCGTGCAACCGACACCCTCATCGGCGGCAAGGTTGCCGTGGTCTTCGGCTACGGCGATGTCGGCAAGGGCTCGGCCGATTCACTGCGCGGCCAAGGCGCGCGCGTGATCGTCACCGAGGTCGACCCGATCTGCGCACTGCAGGCTGCGATGGACGGCTACCAGGTCGCCCGTCTCGATGAGGTCATCGACACCGCCGACATCTTCATCACCGCCACCGGTTGCTACGACGTCATCACCGCTGAGGACATGACGAAGATGAAGCACCAGGCGATCGTCGGCAACATCGGCCACTTCGACAACGAGATCGACATGGCCGGCCTTGCCGCCCTGCCGGGCATCAAGCGCAAGACGATAAAGCCGCAGGTCGATGAGTGGACCTTCGAAGACGGTCACAGCATCATCGTGCTGTCCGAGGGTCGCTTGCTGAACCTCGGTAACGCCACCGGTCACCCGTCCTTCGTGATGAGTAACTCCTTCACGAACCAGGTGCTCGCGCAGATCGAGTTGTTCACCAAGCTCGATGAGTACCCGATCGGCGTCTACACGCTGCCCAAGCACCTCGACGAGAAGGTCGCCCGCCTGCACCTCGATGCACTCGGCGTCCACCTCACCGAGCTGAACAAGCAGCAGGCCGAGTACCTCGGCGTGGACGTGGCCGGCCCGTACAAGCCCGACCACTACCGCTACTAGGCCTTACCCAGCACGACCAGCAACACCGCCTCCCGCGATGGGGTCGCACCTAAAGGTGCGGCCCCATCGTTTTTCCCGATGCGGCGTCAGGCGTGGCCCTCGGATTTGAAATTCCGGGGCCACGCCTGACGCGGGAACGGGGTTAGTTGGGGAGGAGTTCGGTGATCAGGGTTTGTATGCGCGCCTTGATGTCGTCGCGGATCGGGCGGACGGAGTCCACCCCCTTGCCGGCCGGGTCTTCGAGTACCCAGTCCTCGTAGCGCTTGCCGGGGAAGACCGGGCAGGTGTCGCCGCAGCCCATGGTGATCACCACGTCGGATTCCTGAACGGCTTCGGTGGTGAGGACCTTAGGGATCTCGGCGCTGATATCGATGCCCTCTTCGGCCATTGCTTCCACAGCAGCAGGGTTCACGGCATCCCCGGGGGCTGAGCCAGCCGAGCGCACCTCAATGCGTCCTTCGGATAGGTGCGTCAAATACGCGGCGGCCATTTGCGAGCGACCGGCGTTGTGCACGCACACGAACAGGACGGAGGGCTTGTCGGACATCTCAAAGCCTTTGGGTTGTCATTGCGGGCCGCCATTTCCAGCGCTTACGCAGCCACAAGGACACGTATACGAGAGCCACGAGAGCGGGCACCTCGATGAGTGGTCCGATAACGCCCGTGAGTGCCTGGCCGCTAGTGACACCCCACACACCGATGGACACTGCGATTGCTAGTTCGAAGTTGTTGCCTGCCGAGGTGAACGCAACAGTGGTAGAGCGGGCGTAGGGGAGACCGAGTGCGTGGCTGCTCACGAAGGCGGTGAACCACATGACCGCGAAGTAAATGAGTAGCGGGATAGCAATCAGCACGACGCTTCCAGGGTCGGAAACGATGGCGTCACCTTGGAGGGCGAACATCACCACAATGGTGAAAAGCAGTCCATATAGGGCGATGGGTCCAATGCGCGGCGCGAATTTCGTGTCGTACCAGACGCGACCCTTGCGGGCGACTCCGATCTGGCGCGTAGCGAAACCCAGCATCAGGGGAATCCCCAGAAATATGAGTACCGCCTTGGTGATGTCCCAGGTGGAGAAGGCAACGTCCTGGGTATCTAGCCCAAGCCAGCCCGGGAGGATTGCAAGGTAGAAAGTGCCGAGGACGGCGTAGGCAAGGATCTGGAAGATCGAATTGATCGCCACAAGAAGCGCTCCGGCCTCTGTGTCCCCGCACGCTAGGTCGTTCCAGATCAACACCATGGCGATGCATCGGGCCAGGCCAATGACGATCAATCCGGTTCGGAACTCCGGTTGATCAGCTAAGAACACCCAGGCAAGGGTGAACATCAGTAGTGGCCCGATCAGCCAATTCAGGACTAGCGACAGCCACAGCATGCGCCTGTCACCGGCGATGTGACCGATTTCCTCGTACTTCACTTTCGCAAGGACCGGGTACATCATCGCGAAGAGGCCAAGGGCAATCAGGATGCTCGTGTTCTCGAACTGAACCGCATCGAGAGCCGCCTGAAGGCCGGGAACCAGGCGACCCAGCAAGATCCCAATTGCCATTGCCAGAACGATCCACAGTGGCAGAAATCGGTCCAGTCTGGAGAGTCGCCCAATGACTTCAGCTTCGTCGGCGTCCTGGGATGCTGCGGTCGTCATCTTGGAGCCTTCGCGCCTGTTGGCGTGTTGCGATGCACGCGTCGAACCTTGGCATCCAGATAGATATCTGTCAATATGGATCCATGCCCGTAGCGTCGAGTTCGCGTGTCCCTGTGCTGCCGAAGGGCGCGGTCGCTGGACCGGCGTGCTGCCCGTCGGGGTTGGGCGAACAGATCGACCGCACAACGGCCGAGGAGTTGGCTGCACTGCTGAAGGCAGTGGCCGATCCGGCGCGGCTGCAGATCCTGGCGCTGCTGCGCACGTTGCCGAACTGCGAGGCGTGCGTGTGTGATCTGACCGAACCGTTGGGGTTGACGCAGCCCACGGTCAGCCACCACCTGAAGGTGCTCTCGAAGGCAGGCCTCGTCGCTTCGGAGAAGCGCGGGTACTGGACGTGGTACCGCGTGCTCCCGTCGCGCTTGGGAGAACTCTCCGCCGTTCTGGCCTGAACATCGCGAGTTCCTGCCCGTTGCTGTGTCAGGCGTGGTCGCGGAATTTCAATTTCCAGGGCCATGCCTGACGCCGCAACGGGGAGGGTCAGGGGGGTCGCGCACAATGGGGTGATGTCCGCGCCACCGCCACTGCCTCCGTCGCCACCTGTTGACCAGGCAAAGCCGGCTGACTATCCCGGTTGTCCGGTCACCGTCCTAGAAGCCGAGGCACGCGGTGAGCAGTTGCGTGCGCCGCGGTGGGGGATCGGCTCGGCGCTCATCACGGTGTTCGGTGCGCTGTTCCTCGGGTTGTTGGCCGCCGCACCGCTGCTGATCTTGGGAGCACCGCTGGCGATCACCGCGATCGTGGGCACGTTGGTGCCGTGGATCGCCCTGGCCGGCTGGCCGCTGTTCGTTACCTGGTGGAAGGGCAACGGTCCGCGCATCGACCTTGGCCTGCGCTTGACCTGGAGCGATGTCGGGTGGGGCGCGCTCGCCGGATTCGTCGGTTTGATGATGGCCGGCATCATCGCGCTGATCACCCAGGCGATCGCTGGGGATTTCTCCTCGGCTGCCGGTGACGTCGCTTTGGACCTCCAAGAATCCGGGCCGTTTTGGGCCCTTGCCATCTTCGCGGTGATGATCATGGTCGGGGCACCGATCGTGGAGGAGATCG
>CAZWIW010000119.1:0-3828 GCA_964634545.1 uncultured Rubrivirga sp. | reverse complement strand
AGCGACTGCGTACCCAGCTCAAGGTGCTTGATCCCGTGACACGCGGTGGCATGCGCCAGTACCTGCTGGATCTGAACGGCCCCACCCCGCAATTGCTACTCAAGCGCACCGGTTTCGTGCCGAACGGCGTGAAGAACAAGCGCTTTTGGATCAGTAAGAGCTTCCAGCCCGGCACCTACGGTCTGCTGACCACGTTCGCTCCTTCGACTCCGGGCATCCAGGGCCTTGCGGTGTTCGACACCATCGAGGTCACCGAAGCCCCGAAGAAGAAAAAGAAGAAGGGCAAGAAGAAGCGCAACTAGATTGACCGGATGCGCCTTCCGTGGAACGACGGCACATGGCTCCATGAACCACCGACGCATCGCGTCGATGCCAACGGCCTGCACGTCACCACCGCGCTCGAGTCGGACTTCTGGCGCGAGACCGGCTACGGCTTCACGCATTATTCCGGGCACGCGCTGCTCGCTGAGTTCCCACCGAACACGGCCATGGAGGTGGAGTTCTCCGCCCAATGGACGCACGAGTTCGATCAGGCCGGGCTCTTCTTGCGCGCCGACTCCGAACACTGGGTGAAGGCCGGAGTGGAATTCGCCGACGGCGTGCTCGGGCTCGGTGCGGTCGTAACAGATGGCAAGTCCGACTGGTCGGTCGGCCACGTTCCCGACTGGATGGAGCAGCGCATTCGGGTTCGCGTGAGTCGGACAAACGACGCGATCACCGTTCGCGCATGCGTGCCCGGAGAACCTTGGCGCCTGGTGCGCCTGGCACCTATCGATCCCGCCCTCATGTGGCGAGCCGGCCCACTGGCTGCCAGCCCCACGCGCGCCGGTCTGCAGGTCACCTTCCATTCATGGGAGGGTGCTGCCGCCGACACCGACATCCACTGAAAGGGCCGATGTGAGATTCGCCGAACGACATTGGTTCGACGTAGGAGCGGTGCTGGGCATCGCTTTGGCAATCTGGTTGGTCATCGCCGGCTCTGGCATGGACACCATCACGCTCATCCTGTGGATCAGCTTGCTGACTTTGTTCGCGCATCAGGTCGAGGAATGGCGTTGGCCCGGCTGGTTCCCCGGAATGTTGAACGTGGTGCTGTTCCGCTCCGATGATCCGTGGCGCTATCCACTCAACGTGCGCAGTGGTCTGGTCGTGAACGTCGTCGTCGGTTGGACCAGTTACCTGCTAGCTGCGTTGTTCGGTGCAGGCCTGCTGTGGTTGGCGATGGCAACGATCCTGGTCTCCGTCGGTAACTGTGTGTTGCACCTGCTCGTTATTCCCATCCGCGGGCGAATGCCCTACAACCCGGGCATGGCTACGTCGTTGTTCTTGTTCTTGCCCGTCAGCGTGTGGTTCTTCATCGTCGCCTGGCCGCAGATGTCGGTGGCCGACATCGTCATCGGGCTGCTGCTCGGGGTAGCACTCAATGTGGGTGGGGTGATCGGTGTGATCCGCGCGCTGGAAGATCGCAACGCTCCGCCGTTCGAGGACCGGCAGATTGAGCCCGCCCTGCGATACGCGCGGACTACCTAGGCGATTGGTCGCTCAGCTCGCCAGGAGCTGCGGCAGCGTGGGGGTTTGGGCGTAGCCGCAGTCATTGCACAACACGATGAATCCGTGGGTCCGATTGCGGACTACGTCGCCATCGTGCGCATGGCAGAAGTTGCATTCGAAGTTGCTGAGCGTCGTGTGCATGGTGCCTCCCTCATCGAGCAGTGCCGGTCATTCGAGGTGGGGAAGCTAGAGCGAACGTCGCAAGGCGAGGTAGCCGCGAGGGGTTTGGCAGGTGAATGTCGGCTGACCGTCGGCTGAACGAAAGTGCGCGCCCGGAGAGATTCGAACTCCCAACCTTTTGATCCGTAGTCAAATGCTCTATCCGTTGAGCTACGGGCGCCCGCCCTCCGCGGTGGGAGTGCAGCGTGGAGTCTAACCGCCCCCATTCGAGGTGCGAACAGGCCGCCTTCGGGTCACAGTAGGAACATGACAACGGACTCGACCGCCGCTGACCCCTCCCGCCGGGCATTCCTCATCGGGGCGTGCGGTGCAGCGACCCTCGCCGCCGGTGGCTTCGGCACCGCGCTGCTCGCCGACGACGCCTGGGCCGCCAAGGGCATCAAGCGCCGCAAGAACGGCAAGGTAGTGGTGAACGTGGACAAGGTTCCCGCGCTACGCAAGGAGAACTCCCGGGTGCTGCTCGGCAACGTGAAGGGCACCCCGGTGGCTGTCGTTCGCGAAGGCGACGACTACACCGCGATCAACCTGCGTTGCACGCACTTCGGCGCCACCGTCGAAGCCGACTCCGGCGGCTGGAAGTGCCCGCTGCACGGCTCGCAATTCGCCCTCGACGGGGATCTGGAACGCGGGCCGGCGGAGTCGAACCTGGCGGAGTACAAATCCCGCTGGCGTTCGAAGAAGCGCCGGCTGATCGTCGGCTAGCGCGCAAAAGCGCCGACTCATCGCCGATCGGTGGCGGAGGTGGAGGGATTTGAACCCTCGAGGGAGCTTTAAACTCCCAACCCGCTTAGCAGGCGGGCGCCATAGGCCACTAGGCGACACCTCCGTGCTGACCGCTTCTGGATTTCCCCATCCGCCGACAGCCCGGAAAGGCTATCGGGCAGACTTGCGCTCGTGACAACCACGTTGGCGATCGACTGCGGCGGCGGGGGCATAAAGGCCTCGGTGCTCGATGAGACCGGGACCATGCGGGCCCAGCCGATCCGCGTGCCGACTCCGTATCCGCTGCCGACAGCACTCTTCGTCAAGACACTGACGGAACTATCCGAGCAACTACCCAAGGCTGACCGGGCGACAGTGGGTATGCCGGGCATGATCCGGCACGGAGTTGTCGTCACCACCCCGCACTACATCACCCGTTCAGGTCCGCGTTCGCGCATCGACCCGGAGTTGGTGCCGCAATGGGAGGGCTTCGATGCGCAGGCCGCCTTGTCCGATGCGCTGGGCATTCCCGTCCGAGTACTGAACGACGCAGAGATTCACGGTGCTGGAGTTGTGGCCGGTCAGGGCCTTGAAGTCGTGATGACCTTCGGCACCGGACTCGGTTTCGCGGTCTTCGACGGCGGACGGCTTGCACCGCACCTGGAAATGTCCCAAGCACCGGTGCGCTGGGGCCTGAGCTACGACACTTACATCGGCGAACACGAGCGCCGCCGCTTGGGCGATGCACTCTGGTCCCGGCGCATCGGACGCGTGGTGGACGTCCTTCGGCCGGTGTTCCTATGGGACCGGCTTTACGTAGGCGGCGGCAACGCCCGCCACATCACTCCAACCGTGCTGGCCAAACTCGGAGATGACGTTGTCATCGTCCCGAACTCCGCCGCACTCGCCGGTGGCGCGCGGGCATGGCAACTCAACACCGCCTAGCCCCACAAAACCCACCCAAACCCCGCAACCCACAAACCGTGGGCGTGGTGATGTTCCTCGTCGCCGCGTTCTTGTTCGCGGTGAACGGTGTGTTGGCCAAATCAGCGATGGAAGTCGGTTTGGGTCCGCTGCGATTGACCGAACTTCGCAACGCCGGATCCATGGTGGTGTTGGTCATCGTTGTGCTGATCGTGCGACCGCAAGCTTTCCGCGTACGCGCTCGGGAGATTCCGTTCCTCGTCGCTTACGGCGTCATCGCTTTCACGCTTGTGCAGTTCCTGTTCTTCTTCACGATCTCGCGCTTGCCTGTCGGCATCGGAACGCTCCTGGCTTTCCTCGCGCCGATTTTCGTCGCGCTGTATGTGAAGTTCTTCCGCAGGCAACCCGTACGCGACCGCATCTGGATAGCCATCGCGTTGACGTTGCTGGGGCTGGGGCTGATGTCGCAGG
>CAZWIW010000118.1:0-3910 GCA_964634545.1 uncultured Rubrivirga sp. | reverse complement strand
AAAGGAACCCTCCAAGGCCGGGTTGGACATCAACGAGCCACTCGCTGCGCTCGTCTACGCATCCGACGAGTTGGCCACTTCCATCGAGAACGCTCCCGGGCTGGAAGTCTCTGTGGTGGGAACCGACGGAAAGACCTACACCTCGCAAGGCAAGTACCTGTCACGCAGCCCGTTTCCCGTCACCGAGGCCCGAGTGGAATTGATCACCGGGAATCCCTTCTTCGCGGCTTCCATCATGGAGTCAGATCAAGGCGACATCTTCGAGGTGTATGTCGGGTACGAAGACGAATCCGACTTCCAGGCGCTCGTAGATGAAAATAGGCCAGGTCAAGAACCGGTAATTCTCTCTGGTGAGGGCGCCACACTCATCGTGACCGAGGTCGCGACGAACCCGCTCGCCTTCCTATTTGGCTCCGGGGGCTGACGTGGCGCTTGCCACTGCGACCACCACCAAGATCTCCACCGACGGCATCCATCGGGTCCCGACGGTTTTGCAGATCGAAGCCGTTGAGTGTGGGGCTGCATCCCTGGCGATGGTCTTGGCCAGATTCGGTCGCTGGGTGGAACTAAGCGAACTGCGCGTCGCGTGTCACATCTCCCGGGATGGATCCACCGCCGTGGGGATCATGGACGGCGCCAAGGAATACGGGCTCGTCCCTGACGGTCAGATGCGCACGGTCGATGACCTCCAAGGCCTGCAGACTCCGGCGATCGTCTGGTGGAAGCGCCGTCACTTCGTGGTGCTTGAGGGGGCGCGGGACGGCAAGTTCCATGTCAACGATCCCGGTCTAGGCAGAGTGAAGTACAGCCAGGACTACTTCACCCAAAACTATTCCGGTGCAGCCATCACCTTCACCACTAACGAAGAGTTCACCAAGGGTGGCCACCCGTATCGATCCGGACCTGGACTTGTGCGCAGAGTCCTCGGTTCACGCATCGGGGTGGTTTTCGCGGTGATTGCCGGACTGGCTGCGATGCTCCCTGGGCTACTGCTGGCTCCCATCAGTTCAACCTTCGTCAACGAGGTCCTCGCGACCGGCGCCCGAACCACGCTCGGCTTCCTTATCGCCGCGCTCATCTTTGTGGGCGTAACCCGAGCTCTGCTCATTTCTCTGGAGTACAGGGCGCTTGGCCGGGTGCAAGCAAAGATCGCCTTCAGCAGTAATGCAGAATTCGTCTTCCGGATTTTCAAGTTGCCGTTGATCTTCTTCGGTCAGCGCAATGTCGGTGACTTGGTCCAACGAATGGGCTACTCAAGTGCGGTGGCCCAGCTCCTGGCCGGTCAATTGGCAGCGTCGGTCATCAGCATGGTGGCGATCATCGCGTATGTCGCCTTGATGTTCGCCTACAACTGGATCCTGACCATCGTGGTGGTGCTTCTTACCGCCGTGAACGTCGTTGCCTTACGGGCCGTTGTCCGCCGACGCACCGTCGGCCAGGGTCTGTTGATGAGTGAGAACGGCCATTTGCAGAGCATCACGATCGGTGCGATTCAGTCGATCGAGACGGTGAAAGCCAGCGGACTGGAAGACGAGGTCTTCGTCCAGTGGTCCGGGCAACAAACCAAGGTGGTGGCAGCCGAAGCATCCTTCGTCACCCCGACCGCCATTATTAGCGCCGTCCCCACGGTGGTCACCTTGGTCACGAACGCGATGATCTTGGTCATCGGCGGTATCACCGTCATCAACGGGAGTTTCACACTCGGTGGCCTGCTGGCCTTCCAAGCACTGACAGCAGGAATCGTGGCGCCGGTGAACATGCTCGTAGCTACTGCGAGTCAGATTCAAACGATTCAAGTGGATCTTCAACGGCTCGACGATGCCTTGAGTTATCCCCTTGACCCCCGCTTCACGGTGAGCGAGCAAGCCGCCGCTGACTCCGGCGTATCGATCCAAAGCGCACAGACACCCTTGAGTGGCCGACTCGAACTCACGGACGTCTCGTTCGGATTCATCTCCTCGGCGCCACCGATGATCCGGGACTTGACTTTGACGCTCACCCCGGGGCACCGCGTGGCGCTCGTGGGACCCTCAGGTGCCGGGAAGACGACTATCGGGAATCTGATCTCCGGGCTCTACATGCCGTGGAGTGGCACGGTTACCTATGACGGTCGTCAGATCACCGAGATCGATCCCCATGTGATGAGCCAGGGTCTAGCTAAGGTCGATCAGAACATCATGTTGTTCGCCGGCACCGTCCGCCAGAACGTCACGATGTGGGACGAATCAGTACCAGAGGAATTGATCTACCAGGCGTTGCGCGACGCCCAGATTCTCGACGAGGTGTTGTCCCGTCCAGGTGGCATCGACGCAGATGTGCGGGAAGGTGGCTTGAACTTCAGCAGTGGCGAGACACAACGCCTGGAAATCGCTCGCTCCCTGGTTCGCGCTCCTGCCATCTTGGTGATGGATGAAGCCACGAGTGCCTTGGACACCGGCACCGAGAAGGCGATGGATGACGCAGTACGAGCGCGCGGCTGTTCCACCGTGATCATCGCTCACCGATTGAGCACGATCCGTGATGCCGACGAAATCATCGTGCTGGGTCGAGGCGGTGCGATCGTGGAACGTGGGACTAATGACGAACTGCTCGCCGCCGGCGGTCAGTACGCTGCGCTGGTCGCTCAAGCAGGAAAGGGCGGCGATGTCGGAACATAAGAATGAAGCAGCGATCCCGAAGACTGGTGCCTTCGATCTGTCGACGGTTCCCGGTATCCACATCGATTCCGGCCACGTGGATCTTTTTGCCCTTGGAGAAGATGGACGACGCTGGCCGCTGTTCAGCGCAGCCGGGCCCATCACCCTTGTTGGGCTTGCCGCAGATTCCTCGGTGGTCGGCGAAGCGCGAGAAGGCGCCGAAGTTACCGTCCTCCCACAGGCCCCTAGTTCTGAGGATCTGGCCTTGCTCGCCGACGTGATGAATGCGTCGCCACGTATGGGGGAGTTAACCGATGTCGAGCCCCAGACGTTGGCAACCGCCCTTGCCGCCTATGCGGATAGCGAACTGCACCGTCAACACCAAGTGCGGGACGACCTATTTGCGTCCTTGGCGAATGTCGATATGCGAATCGATGCCATGGCCGTCGATGTCATTCAAGGCGATGTGCAAGATCCCCAACGCGCAGCCGGACATTCACGACGCTTTCCCTCGGACTTCGAGGAAGTCAACATCCTGCGGGTCGTCGGGGACGCGGCTGGCTTCACCCTCAAGGATCCACGCTTCTTGACGAAAAGGGGACGCGCAGCGCTGATCGAGGTCGCCCAGGAATCCGGCCTACGCACTCGAATGGTCTCGCTGGCCACAGGTTGGACCTCGGATGCGACTTCGCCCATGATCGGGTTCTTAACCGATGCGGCTTCTGATGGGCAGATAGTCGCCCTGATCCCACGCCGAGGGAAGGTCTATTACCGGACGGCGATGGATGCCACAATGCACCGCGTTGTAGAAGGCACCACGCCGCTCGGTCCCCAAGCCTTGATGGTCTATCCGGGTTTCCCACTCGATCGCAAGGCGAGCTTCGTTGACATGGGTCGCCTGGCAGTGCGGGGCAGCGGTTCGACGGTTGCGTTGATCCTCGGCTGTTCATTGCTCGTTGCTCTACTGGGACTAGCAACACCGGCTTTAACGAACGCTGTGCTCGGAACGTTCGTACCGCAGGGCAATACCCGAAACGTCATCGGTGTAGGCGTGGCGCTCACGTTGCTAGCGATAAGCGCCGGTGCCTTCGTGGTGGTGCAGAACTTCGCAACAGCGCGGATGACTCAGATCGCTCAAATGCGTGTGGAAGCGGCGATCTGGGATCGAACACTGCGGCTGCCGCTGAAATTCTTTCGCCAATACTCTTCAGGAGCCCTGGCGTACAGGATCATCGCCGTTGCGCCCCAAACCCAGTGTCCCCCCAGCTCAAAAC
>CAZWIW010000117.1:0-3912 GCA_964634545.1 uncultured Rubrivirga sp. | reverse complement strand
GATGTCGTTATCGGGTCAGGAGTACGTGGACATGTACGCCTCACGGGCCAAGGAACTGATCGCCGAGGGTGCAGCGGCCGATGCGACTGCACTGAGCCACAGCTGATCTGTTCACGGGAGATCTATGCACTGGATTGAGGAATCGAATGTCCTCATCGGTCCGGGTGCGCTGTCTCGCGTTGGCGAGTTCGTCGCGCAACGGGATGCTTCCCGGGCCTTTGTCGTAACGGATGAGGCCTTGGCGGCCACGGCGATAGCGCCAACGTTGCTCGATGCTCTCGCCGGGTTCGCGCAGGTGTCGGTCTTCACCGGAGTGCGCCCGAATCCGACCGTGGAACTCATCGACTCTGCCGGACGCCAGGCGCATGAGTTCGCAGCAGACGTTGTGATCGCACTCGGAGGCGGATCGAGTATGGATGCAGCCAAGGGCATCGCGTTGGTGGCCGCGAACCCATCCATGAGTGCTCGCGACTTTGACTTCACGGCTGAAGCCCCCACCGATGCTGTTCCGATCCTTGCCATCCCGACGACGGCCGGCACGGGCAGCGAGACGAACAGTTGGGGAGTCATCGACGACCCGATCGCCGCCGTGAAGCTCTACATCGGAGATGCAAGCACCGTGCCCTACGGCACGGTGCTTGATCCGTTGGTAACGGTCGGACTTCCCGCACGCGCCAGCGCCGCCACCGGATTCGATGCGCTAACCCACGGAATCGAATCGCTGACCTCAAACTCGGCGACCGATGCCGGTCGTGAGTTCTCCACCGAAGCCATCACCACGGTTTCTCGTCACCTGCCAGGTGTTGTACGCAACGGCGAAGACATTCAGGCCCGCAGCGGGATGCTCATCGGTGCCCACATTGCCGGGCGAGCATTGACGACATCGGGCCTAGGGCTCGCGCACGGGATCGCACACTCGGTATCCGCGCACACGGGCGCGGCTCACGGAGAGGCCCTCGCTGCGGTGCTGCCGGAAGTGATCGACTTCAACATGCCGGTCAGTGAAGAGGAATATCAGGTTGCCGTCCGATGCATGTCGGATGCGGGGTGGGTGGTGCACGGGGACCTACCCACGACAGTCGAAGACCTCGCGACGAGTATCGGGGCCCGCCGCACGCTAGGTGAACTAGGAGTGCTGGCTTCGATGGTGGAATCGATCGCTGTCGGTGCTGCGACCGATCGCGTGACATCGAACAATCCGCGTCCGGTGACCTCGGCCGACGTCGAGGCCATCATCTCCTCGAGGTTGTAACTGGAGCCACGTTCCACTGTTGCTAGTCCAAGGCCGTCCAGGTCGTCTTCAACGCGGTGTAGGAATCCAGGGCGTGCAAGGAACGATCGCGGCCGAATCCGGACCGGCCGAATCCACCGAACGGTGTGACGATATCCGCAGCATCGAAGGTGTTGATCCACACCGTTCCAGCCCGAATGCGCCGCGCTGCACGATTCGCTCGGGCGATGTCCCGGCTCCAGACCGCAGCGGCGAGGCCGTAGTCGGTGTCATTCGCGGCGGCGATAGAGGATTCGTCGTCGTCGGCCGTTTGCACGATGAGAACCGGACCGAAGATCTCCTCGCGCACGGCTCGACTGTTCGCAGGAACATCCGTAAGGACCGTCGGTGGATAGAAGGCACCCGAGGCATCCATCTCGGATTGGACCGCGATTGCTGCGCCGTCTAATTGCGCCAGGTCCACATAGCCCGCAACTCTCTCGAGTTGCTCGGCGTCGACCAGCGGTCCCATCTGCGTCGCAGGATCCAATGGGTCACCAACCGCGAAGGCGGACACGAAAGTTCGCAAGTGCTCGAGGAGTTCGTCCCTACGGTCCTGGTGGATGATCACCCGCGAACCAGCGTGGCAGGTCTGGCCGGCGTTGTAGAAGATCCCCCACGCGATGGTCTCGGCGATGCTTGCCATGTCGCCGGCGTCGGACAGCACGACATGGGGGCTCTTGCCCCCCAATTCCAGTGCGACCTGTTTGAGGTTGGACTCACTTGCGTAGGCGAGGAACCGTGCGCCGGTCTCCGGGCTGCCGGTGAACGCGATCTTGTCGACCAGTGGGTGCTCCCCGAGCGCTCGACCGGTGACCGGGCCGGTGCCCGGGACTGTCGAGAAGACGCCGTCGGGAATCCCTGCCTGGGATGCGAGGTGAGCCAAAGCGATGGCGGTCAGTGGTGATTGCTCAGCGGGCTTCAGCACCACGCTGTTGCCGGTGGCGAGGGCGGGTGCCACCTTCCACATCGAAATGATCATCGGGTAGTTCCACGGAACGACCGCTCCGATCACACCGAGAGGCTCACGCGTGACGAAAGCCAGTGAGTCCGGCCCGCTCGGTGCGATTTCGTCGTAACGCTTGTCGATTGCCTCTGCGTACCAGCGAACGGTGTTGGCCGCAGACGGAGCATCCACACGCAGCGATTCACCGATCGGTTTGCCGACATCGAGCGTTTCCAGCAGTGCGAGTTCTTCACAGTTGGCCTCGATGAGATCGGCGAAGGCCAGCATTCGCTGTTTACGCTCGATCGGGGCCAACGCCGACCAGCGACCATCATCGAAGGCTCGTTTCGCGGCGCTCACCGCGTGATCGACATCGCTGGCATCGCACTCCGCAATCTCCCGAGTCCCGCCGATAGCCGAGGACGTGTGGAAGGACCCAGCGCTGCCATGCGGACGACCATCGATGAAGGCGTCGGTCTTCGGTGTCAGCGCGCGAGCTCGCTCGTACCAGGTGTCCATGGTCACAACTTCCTCGTCAGCGGAAAGACTTCGAGGTTAGGTTCGAAACCCAACCCGGGACGACGGGGGATAGTCAGGTAGCCGCCTTGTGCGCGGACGGGCTCGGTGAGCATGAAGTCGCGACGCTCGATCGTCCACGTCGGCGGGTCGTAGGGGAACTCCAGATACGGGCCGGCGCCAACACCGGCGGCGACGTGGGCGTTCGCCAGCAGGCCGATGCCGTTACTCCACGTGTGCGGTGTGAAGTGTTTGCCCGCGGGGCGCAGCACATCAGCGAGTGCGCGCATCCGCAGCATTCCTGCAGCCAAGACCACATCGGGTTGCATGACATCCAGCGTGCCTTCGTCGGCGATGCGTAGCAATTCCGGCCACGTGCGCACCATCTCCGCCCCGGCCAAGCGTGGTCCCCGACCGCGCAAGAGTTCCAGCCCGGCGGTGTCGTCCAGGGGGAGTGGCTCCTCGACCCAAAAAAGGCGGTAGTCGCGACACCGGTCGAGGAAATTCGCTACCTCGATGGCGTCCAGCCCGCGGCGGACATCGCCAGGCATCCGCCAGGACTGGTTGAGGTCGACCATGATCTCGAAGTCATCGCCCACCGCAGCGCGGACGGCCGCGATCGTCGCGATGCCCCCCTCGAGGTCGTGTTCGGGAACCCGGATCTTGACGGCACCGAAGCCCTCCTCCTGCAGTTCCTGGCACATCTCAGCGCGTTCGTTGGGCTCAGCGATGGCACCGGTCGATGCGTACAGGGGCAGCGAGTCTGTGGCCGCGCCGAACAGATCGGCGACCGGTGCACCAAGGCTCTGGCCGATGGCATCCCACAGGGCCGCTTCCAGTGGCCAGTAGCGCCCAGCGTGGAAGGTGATCGTCTCCAAGACGCGTACGTGTCGGTCGATCGCCATGAGGGGTTGTCCGAGGAACAGATGCTGGAACTCCTCGAAGCCGACCATGGTGTCCCCGGAGCCGTAACCCACGACCCCTTGCTCGGTGCGTACCGAGACGAGCGTGGCCTCGAAGGTAGTGCGGGGCGTGGGATCCCAGTTCGCGTGAAAAGCGGGTTCCAGCGGGATCGTTGCCCGCTCGATGAATATGTCTCGAATGCGGTCGGGTTCGCTCACTTATTCGATCCAGTCCTTACTGCGTTCGACGGCGCGCCGCCAGCGCTTGTAGCCGTCGC
>CAZWIW010000116.1:0-3970 GCA_964634545.1 uncultured Rubrivirga sp. | reverse complement strand
GTTTCGCGCGCGCGTTGCATCGCATCGTTCATGTAGCCGAGGGCATGGGTGGACAGGTCCATGCCATCGCTCCACAGGTTGCGCCAGATAGCCAGCGTGTTGGACATGTTGGGGTCCACCACGGCCGAGGAGAAGGATTCGAACGTGATCACTCCCGGGTAGTTCATGTCCACTAGGGCGCCGAACACTTCATCGAAGTCGATCGTGCCGGCGCCGAGATACCCGCGATTCGATTCGCCGATGTGCACGTAGCCGAGGCGATCACCGCACAACAGCAGGGGTCGGCGGAAGCCGTCTTCCTCGATATTCATGTGATAAACGTCCGCATGAACAACGACGTTGTCCTCGCCCACTAGTTCCATGTAGTCGAGGGTGTCTTGCACGGTGTTGAGCAGGTTGCTTTCGTACCGGTTGACGAACTCCAGGCCGATCGTGATGTCATCGCGCGCAGCTTCCTGGGCGAGTTCCTTGATCACGGCGGCACTGTTCGCTCGTGCAGCAGCGGTGGTTGGCCCGGGGTACTTGTTCATCGCCCCGAAGATCACTCCGCCGAGATATTCCCCGCCCACACCGCGGGTGATGTCCAGCGCTGACATCAATGTCCTCCGCCCGGCATCGACGGTCGTTGCATCCTCGGAGTTGATGTCGTTGTCGAAGGTCAACCCGAGTGTCAAGCTCGCGCGTAGCTCGTGGGCCTGCAACCGCGCACGCGTGTCCTCGATGTCGATGCGCGACGGATCGAGCGCCGGGATCTCGATGAGGTCGTATCCGGCGGCCGCGGTGGAGGAGATCGCGTGTTCTGCCTCTGGCGGCGACCAGCCACCGGTCCAGACGTTGGCATGGACTCCGAATGCGTTGGACACGGGCGCCACCTTTCGGTTCGTGGGCGAAGGCCCTATCCAAGCCCATCGAGCCGGGAGGAATCCCACCAACTGCGATTACGCGCGAACGCTCACGCTTGGGGGCGTGCCCACCCCCACAGCAGACTCCACACTCCGTAGCCGCCGGCAGCAAGGAACGCTGAGCCAATGAAGACGAAGTAGCGGCTGACCGTTCCGCCGGGTGCGCCCGGGCCACCGAAGATGGCATCGAGCGGGCCACCGGTTCCGCCGGGGGACTCCCAGCCCACGATCACCGCGGGATTCAAGAACGACGTCCACGACGCCATCGACAAATCCACGAAGCCGGCGAGCAACTGCTGGGCGATCGCCAAGAACGCCACTAGGGCGAAGTAACCGATCCAAAGGGCCAGCGGAATCGAGCCGATCACCGCCGCCACTGTGCGACCACCCATCGCAACCCCCGTTATGCGTAGGAATCTCCAGTCAACCAGTAAGTGCCTCGTAGGTCAGTTCGCGCCGGGGAAGTCACCCCCGCGATACCTCCCCGGCGCGAACAGGTGGGCTTGCGAAAACTCGCTTGCCTCGACCCGCAACACACCAAACACCAGGGGTCTGACATCCGCGCTCTTAATGCAAATGATTTTCACTAAGATAGGGTGCCGCCGTGGATGAATTGCTCGGCTGGAAGTTGTTGGCCGTCGTCGTGGTCTTCGCCGCGGGGATGCTCGGCGGGCTCTTGCCTTGGAAGGTGGCCGCCTCTCGGCGCAGTGAGGCCTACCTCGGCTGGGGCAACGCGTTCGCCGGGGGAGTGCTGCTCGCCGCCGGTTTGATTCACTTGCTCGGCGATGCCGCCGATGGCTTCGACGCGGTGTGGCCGGACATCGACTACCCGTGGGCGTTCACGATCGCGGCCGGTGCGTTCTTGCTGATCTTGGGCATCGAGAGAGTGCTCCCGCGCGCGTCGCGGTTGCCGGTTGGCGCCGCGCACCTGGGCAGTGATCCGGAATCCGATTCGATCGTCGAAGCCGCCGAGGACACCTCGAAGTACCCATACCTGCTGCTCATCACGCTGTCCATCCACTCGATCATCGCGGGCATGGCGCTTGGCGCCCAGCAGTCGCTCGCGGGGTTCGTGGTGATCGTGATCGCGATCATCGCCCACAAGTCCGCGGCGGGATTCGCGCTCGGCGTGAGTTTGCATCGCGTCGGAACGAGCCTGGGCCGCGCCCGCACATTGATCCTGGGCTTTTCGATCATGACGCCGATCGGCATCGTTGCTGGCACGTTGATCTCGGCGCTGCTGGATACGACCGGGGAGCAGGTCTTCGAGGCGCTGTTCGATGCGATCGCCGCCGGCACCTTCATCTACATCGCGAGTTTGGACATCATTCGCGAGGAGTTCTTGCCCCCGCGCAGCGACCGACGCATCAAGTGGGTGTGGGCGGCGCTAGGCCTGACCCTCATGGCCGTGGTCGCGATCTGGACGTAAGTGTCGGGTTTTCCCTACACACCCGGGACAACACTCCCAGGAGATCCAATCACTGCCTGACGAGGCCTAGTTGCGTCCCGTACGGTGGAAATAGCCCGTCAGCGGCGTGCGGGCAAACCCCCGTTGCCCCGCCGCTGGCGGGCCCTTGGCCCACGCAGGATCAACGCTCACCATATGAAATGTATGCTCATATGGTGAAAGTCCACGGTCTCAAAGTGACATCCAGCGGCCAGGTCTCCCTGCCGGCTGAGATCCGGCGCCGATGGGAAGCCGACGAGGTGCTGCTGATCGATAAAGGTGATCACGTCTTGGTGCGCCCGGCACCGGAGGATGCCGTTGCACAGTTGCGAGGCTCCTTGCCTGCCGGCGGCGTGAGTGTAGATGAGGTTCGCGATCAGGAACGGGCGCTCGAGGCTCGTCTCGAGGAGGAGCGATGGTCGTCCTCGACGCCGCCGCGCTGATCGCGGTCATGAAGAACGAGCCGGCTGCGAATACCGTCGGCGATCTCCTTTACGGCTCTACGGTGATGTCCTCAGTGAACTACTGCGAGGTGATCGACCACCTGTTGCGCATAGTCCGCGTCGATCAGGACTGGATCGACCTGCACTTGGCACCGGTTATTCACACAAGCCTGCAGGTAGTTGCCCCGGATGCTCAGCTAGCGGAGGAAGCAGCGCAGGTGCGAGCCGTGAACTACCACTCTCGAGACTGCCCGATATCCCTCGCGGACAGCTTCTCGATTGCGACGGCGATCAGCGTGGATGCACCTTTGGCGACGAGTGATCCCGCGATAATCGGTGTCTTAGCTGAGATGGATCACCACGTCATCGCGCTGCCCAACTCCCGAGGTGAGTTTCCGCAGTGACGCAATGACGAACCGCCGAACCGACAGTGCCGGGAACGTCACAGCGACGGTGTTGGATGGCCTTCCATGAGCAGCAACGCGGTCAGCACCCACCCCTGGTGGCACACCCCGGGCTTCCTGGCCTTCGATACCGAGACCACCGGAACCGACACCGAGCAGGGTCGAATCGTCACCGCGGCGATCGTCCCTTTCGAGGCCGGTGAGCCCACCGACACCCACGAGTGGCTGTTGAAGATCGATATCCCGATCCCGCCGGGCAGCACCGAGGTGCACGGCATCACCGATGAACTCAGTCAAACCCAGGGCATCGACCAACGCGAAGCCCTCATCGAGATCCACCGCCACCTCACGAACGCGAATCTGCCGATCGTCGCGTTCAACGCGCCCTTCGATATGGCGATGCTCAACGCGAACCTCATCCGCCATGGCATTGCGCCGATCACCGACAGCCCGATCATCTGCCCGTATGTGATCGACAAGGAGTTCGACAAGTACGTCAAGGGTCGCAATCAACGTAGGTTGATGCCCACCATCCAGCGTTACGGACTCGATCTCGCCGAGGACAGTTGGCATGGCGCCGCCGCTGATGCCACCATCACCGGCCGGCTCTTCCTTGCCGAGATGAACAACTACGACGCCCTGCGCTCCTACACACCCGAACAACTCAGCGCCGCCATCGCCACCTGGCGTGACGAGCAAGATGCCAGCTTCCAGGCGTGGCTGGCGGCTAAGCGTGCCGAGGAAGGCGAGCTTTCCTAGCGATACACCTCGCGG
>CAZWIW010000115.1:0-4259 GCA_964634545.1 uncultured Rubrivirga sp. | reverse complement strand
GCGAAGAAGGAGAAGGGCTGATGCCTCGCAAGGGACCGGCCACCAAGCGCCCCACGATCAACGATCCGGTCTACGGATCCCCGGTCGTCACCCAACTGATCAACAAGGTCCTGCTCGACGGAAAGCGGTCCAAGGCCGAAGCCGTCGTCTATGGAGCCTTGGAAGGCTGCCGAGAGAAGACCGGCACCGATCCGGTGCAGACCCTCAAGCGGGCGTTGGACAACGTCCGCCCCACCCTCGAGGTTCGCTCCCGCCGCGTGGGCGGTGCCACCTACCAGGTGCCCGTCGAGGTCAAGCCGGTACGCAGCACCACGCTGGCCATGCGCTGGCTCATCGGCTTCGCCCGGCAGCGCCGCGAGAAGACCATGACCGAGCGCTTGATGAACGAGATCCTCGATGCCTCCAACGGCCTCGGTGCGGCCGTGAAGAAGCGCGAAGACACGCACAAGATGGCGGAGTCCAACAAGGCCTTCGCGCACTACCGCTGGTAACAGCCCTAACAGTCCTACACAAAGTTCTGACGAGAAAAACGGAGTAGATGGTGTCCACCGCACTGGGAATCGACCTCGCCAAGGTCCGCAACATCGGGATCATGGCGCATATCGACGCGGGCAAGACCACGACCACCGAGCGGATCCTCTACTACACCGGCATCAACTACAAGATCGGTGAAGTCCACGAAGGCGCAGCCACGATGGACTGGATGGAGCAGGAGCAAGAGCGCGGTATCACCATCACGTCCGCCGCCACCACCTGCTCGTGGGACGGCTACACCATCAACATCATCGACACCCCCGGCCACGTCGACTTCACCGTGGAGGTGGAGCGTTCGCTGCGTGTCCTCGACGGTGCGGTTGCGGTGTTCGACGGCGTTGCCGGCGTGGAGCCGCAGTCCGAGACGGTGTGGCGTCAGGCTGACCGCTACGGCGTTCCGCGCATGTGCTTCATCAACAAGTTGGACCGCACCGGCGCCGACTTCTACATGTGCGTGGACATGATCATCTCCCGGCTGAATGCAGTTCCGCTGGTGCTGCAGTTGCCGATCGGTAATGAGGCCGACTTCATCGGCGTCGTCGATCTGGTCACGATGAAGGCACTGACCTGGCGCGGCGAGACTCCGCTGGGTGAGGAGTACTCCATCGAGGACATCCCCGCGGACCTGCAGGCCAAGGCCGAAGAATGGCGCGAGAAGCTGCTGGAAACACTTTCCGAGAACGACGACGCCGTCATGGAGAAGTACCTCGAAGGCGAAGAGCTCAGCGTCGAGGAGATCAAGGCCGGTATTCGCCGCGCCACTCTCGCGGCGACTGTCACCCCGGTCTTGACCGGCACTGCGTTCAAGAACAAGGGCGTGCAGCCAATGCTCGACGCCGTGGTTGCCTACCTACCCTCCCCACTCGATGTCGAAGGCATCCAGGGCCACAAGGTGGGTAACGAGGAAGAACTCATGACCCGCAAGCCCAGCGAGGACGAGCCATTCAGCGCGCTCGCCTTCAAGATCATGTCCGATCCGCACTTGGGCAAGCTCACCTACGTTCGGGTCTACTCCGGCAAGTTGGCCACCGGCACCCAGGTACTCAACAGCACCAAGGACCGCAAAGAGCGCATCGGCAAGATCTACCGGATGCACGCCAACAAGCGTGAGGAGATCGACTCGACCGGTGCGGGCGACATCGTCGCGGTCATGGGTCTGAAGGACACCACCACCGGCGACACCTTGTGCGACGCATCGAACCCGGTCGTCTTGGAATCCATGACCTTCCCCGAGCCGGTTATCTCGGTTGCCATCGAGCCGAAGACCAAGTCCGACCAAGAAAAGCTCGGCACCGCCATTCAGCGCCTCGCCGAAGAAGACCCCACTTTCCGGGTCAGCACCAATGAAGAGACCGGCCAGACCATCATCGAGGGCATGGGCGAGCTTCACCTCGAGGTGCTCGTCGACCGGATGAAGCGTGAGTTCAAGGTCGAGGCGAACGTCGGCAAGCCGCAGGTTGCCTACCGCGAGACCCTCACCAAGGCGGTCGAGAAGGTCGAGTACACCCACAAGAAGCAGACCGGTGGCTCAGGTCAGTTCGGCCGCGTAATCATCAAGATCGAGCCGAACACCGAAGAGGGCGGTGGCTACCTGTTCGAGAACAAGGTCACCGGCGGTCGCATCCCGCGCGAGTACATCCCCTCGGTCGACGAAGGCTGCCAGGAAGCCATGGAGAACGGCATCCTCGCTGGTTACCCGATGGTCGATGTCAAGGTCACCTTGCTTGACGGCGCTTACCACGACGTCGACTCCTCCGAACTCGCCTTCAAGATCGCCGGGTCCATGGCGTTCAAGGAGGGCGCAGGCCGGGCCAAGCCGGCACTACTCGAGCCGATGATGGCCGTTGAAGTCACCACTCCGGAGGACTTCATGGGCGATGTCATCGGCGATTTGAACTCCCGCCGCGGTCAGGTGCAGGCGATGGAAGAGCGCTCCGGCGCTCGAGTCGTCCAAGCACTCGTGCCGTTGTCGGAGATGTTCGGCTACGTGGGCGACCTGCGGTCGCGCACCCAGGGCCGGGCTAGTTACAGCATGCAATTCGATTCCTACGCCCAGGTCCCGCAGGCCGTGGCGACGGAGATCATCGCGAAGGCTCGCGGCGAATAGTCGCGGATCACCACAACAAAAGAAGAAACAAACCGCAAGTAACCGATCCGCGTAACGCCGGACGGCACAAGACAAGGGAGAACGCACGTGGCCAAGGCCAAGTTCGAGCGCACCAAGCCGCACATCAACATCGGCACCATCGGTCATATCGACCATGGCAAGACGACGCTGACTGCTGCGATCACCAAGGTGCTCCATGACCGCTACCCCGATGTCAACCCCTACACGCCTTTCGATGAGATCGACAAGGCCCCGGAGGAGCGGCAGCGCGGTATCACTATCTCGATCGCGCACGTCGAGTACGAGACCGAGGCACGTCACTACGCACACGTCGACTGCCCCGGCCACGCCGACTACATCAAGAACATGATCACCGGTGCCGCCCAGATGGACGGCGCGATCCTCGTGGTCGCTGCTACCGATGGCCCGATGCCGCAGACCAAGGAGCACGTGCTGCTGGCGCGTCAGGTCGGCGTTCCGGCCATCGTTGTCGCTCTCAACAAGTGCGACATGGTTGATGACGAGGAGCTCATCGAGCTCGTCGAGATGGAGGTTCGCGAGCTGCTGAGCAGCTACGAGTTCCCCGGCGACGACGTTCCCGTTGTGCGCGTCGCTGCCTTCCCGGCTCTCCAAGGCGACGCCAAATGGGGCGAATCGATCATGGAGCTCATGGGCGCGGTTGATGAGTACATCGTCACCCCCGAGCGTGAGATCGACAAGCCCTTCCTCATGCCCGTCGAGGACGTCTTCACCATCACCGGTCGCGGCACCGTTGTCACCGGTCGCATCGAGCGCGGCATCGTGAAGGTGAACGAGGAAATCGAGATCGTCGGTATCCGCCCAGGCGAGCCGCAGAAGACGACCGTCACCGGCGTCGAGATGTTCCGCAAGCTGCTCGACGAGGGTCAAGCTGGCGAGAATGTCGGCCTGCTGCTGCGCGGCACTAAGCGCGAGGACGTCGAGCGCGGCCAGGTGTGCTGCAAGCCGGGTTCGATCACTCCGCATACCGAGTTCGAGGCGCAGGTCTACATCCTGTCCAAGGACGAGGGCGGCCGGCACACGCCGTTCTTCAACAACTACCGTCCGCAGTTCTACTTCCGGACGACTGACGTCACCGGCGTCGTGCACCTGCCCGAGGGCAAGGACATGGTTATGCCGGGCGACAACACCGACATGCGCGCTGAGCTGATCCAGCCCATCGCCATGGAAGAGGGTCTGCGCTTCGCGATCCGTGAAGGTGGCCGCACCGTTGGTGCCGGTCGCGTCACGAAGATCCTGAAGTAGCAACCCACCAACCGGCCCCGTGGTGGGCGGTGCAATCCACCGCCCACCACGTGTCACCGGCAAGCACTACCCGGCTAGAACGAGATGCACTAACGAGACGAAGGACGGCAAGCCATCATGGCGGCACAGAAGATCCGCATCAGGCTCAAGGCCTATGACCACGAGGTGATTGATTCCTCGGCGAAGAAAATCGTCGAGACGGTCACCCGAACTGGCGCGCAAGTAGCCGGTCCCGTGCCTTTGCCAACGGAGAAGAACGTCTACTGCGTCATTCGTTCACCGCACAAGTACAAGGACAGCCGCGAGCACTTCGAGATGCGCACGCACAAGCGCC
>CAZWIW010000114.1:0-4274 GCA_964634545.1 uncultured Rubrivirga sp. | reverse complement strand
GGTGAGGACGTCCTCGCCGCGGGGGTTTTCGCTGTCCAAGACGACTACGTTTCCACCGCACTCGCCGCCATCGGTGGATCCGCGGTAGCCGATGAACTCTTCGATAACTCCATAACAGAGGGAGTAGGCGCGGCCGCGGGAGTGCGGGCTGCTCGGGAAGCCCACGCTGCCGGACAAGGTGTGAGCTTGCGAATGCTCCTCGCGGTGACACCCACACACATTCGGCTGTACCGACTCGGGGCAACAGGTGAGAACCCCGGCGAAGAACTCATGGCCTTCACTCGCGATTCCTGCGAAGTGGATCTCAGCAAGTTCGGTGCTAGCGAGCACCTCGACCTACGCCAGGGTGACAAGGAAATGAAGTTGACCGGCGGCGTCGGGCTGCTCGCGGCTTACAAGGACGGCAATAAGAAGGTCGTCGCTGAACTGTCGTCTTCATAGGTCGGTAGGCCCAACGGCCTAGGGTCGAAAGACCCACCGAGTAGTCAACATCTCCTGATATTCCGCAGCCTTACACGTCCTTGACAATCATCGAACTCTGGCAACACATAACCCTGCGATAAAGGAGTTGTCCGCAAACGGACCGCTCCTAAGGAGGGCATCATGAACATCACCACACGACGCACACTGGCCGGATTGGCCGCCGCTGCGATCGCACTTCCCGGCTCACTGCTTGTTGCCACGTCCGTGCAGGCCGACACTGATCCCGCAACAGCGGAGTTGCTGCAGGCAATGGTGGCCGAAGAGAAGGTCGCGCATGACGTCTACGTCACCCTGGGTGACATGTACGACGTCCCCACCTTCGATCGCATCGCGACCAGTGAAGACCGTCATCAAGACGCGGTCCGCACTTTGCTCGATACGTACGACGTCACCGATCCGACGGTCGGTGATCCGGTCGGAGAGTTCGACGATCCGGTATTCCAGGCGATGTACGACGACATGGTGGCCGATGGCAGCCAGTCGCTCGATGCTGCCGCAGCGGTCGGCGTCGCCATCGAGGAACTCGATATCGCCGACCTGCAGGAGGCACTCGACGCCGGTCAACCCGCTGACATCGAGCGCGTCTTCACCAACCTGCTGAACGGATCGCAGCGGCATCTCGCTGCCTTCACCGCACTGGCCGAGGGCGACGTGAACGCCTCGGGTGAATGCGATGGAAATGGCACGAGTAACCAGAACAAGCAGGGCAAGAACGGTCAGGGCAAGGGCCAGGGTCAAGGCAAGGGTCAGGGCCAGGGCCGCTGGGCCTAAGTCCTTTAGAACAAGCGAACTCCGGGGTTGGCGTGACCACCCCGGAGTTCGTCATTCCACGAGCGATGCCAGAACTTCGCAGACGTCGTCGTCGATTCGCAAGGACGCGAACTCATCTCCGCGGGTGGGTCCGGCGTTGACGATAGCCACCGGCTTGTCGGTCTTGTGTGCGCGAATAACGAACCGGCGCCCCGAGTAGACAGTGAGCGAGGAGCCGACAACCAGAATCGATCGGGCTCGATCCACCCATTCGTAAGCCTGCTGCACCCGATCCACCGGGACGCTCTCGCCGAAATACACGACGTCGGGCTTGAGATCTCCGCCGCATGCGCGACAGTCGACCATCGTGAAGTTCGCGAGTATCGAATCGTCAAGGTCGACATCGCCGTCCGGATTGATGGTGTTGGTGTCGACAACCAAACCCGGGTTGGCTTCGCTCAGCCGCCGGTGAACGCTCGCCCGCGTCTCGCTGGCCTCGCAGCGCAAGCACACCACTCGGTCCAGCCGTCCGTGCAAGTCGACAACCGCACGCGAGCCGGCAGCCTGGTGTAGACCATCGACATTCTGGGTGATCACTCCGGCGACGAAGCCCCGCGCTTCGAGTTCGGCAATCGCCTCGTGTGCCCTGTTCGGTCGGGCTTTGGCGAATTGCGGCCAACCGACATGACCACGCGCCCAATAACGGCGTCGGCCCTCAGGATCGCGCAGGAACTGCTGGAATGTCATCGGTTGATGGCCGCGGGTGAACGCCCCGTTCGGACCGCGGTAGTCGGGGATACCGGAGGCCGTGGAGCAGCCTGCGCCGGTAAGCACCAGTACGTCCCCGCGCTGAATGAGATCGTGCAATGCCTCGGCAGGAGCTTCACCGAGTGTTGCGGTCATGGGTTTCAGTCTGCCTGCAAAAGCGATGCCACGCTCGCTGCCCGCTCACTCCATTGCCAGTCCTGCCGCATCCACTCTCTGCCGGCTTCACCCATGCGGCGGCGCTTCGTGTCATCTCGAGCCAACTCCACGATGGTCGCGGCGATCGCCGCCGGATCGGTGTCGATCAACTCACCCGTTTCTCCGGGGCGCACCGCGTCTACCGAGCCGCCGCTGGCTCCGACGAGCACCGGAACACCGCTGGCCGATGCTTCCAAGAACACGATGCCCAACCCCTCTACGTCCACCCCGAGGCGGCGGGTGTGGGTGGGAAGGGCGAACACGTCCATGGCGTCGTATGCAGCGGGAAGTTCGTCGTCGGGGACTCCTCCGGTGAAGACGACATCACCGGAGACGCCGATCTCCTGCGCCGCCCGTTCCAGTTCGAGGCGGTGCGGACCGTCACCGGCCACCAACAACGCAGCTTCCGGCACTACGCGCTGGACATAGGCGAGCGCTTGGATCAGTGCATCGACCCCTTTGCGTGGGACGAGACGGGTGACGGTACCGATCACGAAACGATCGGTCAGATTCCACTTGGCGCGAAACGCTTCACCACCACTGCCCGGGTGGAATCGATCGGTGTCCACTCCCGGCGCGAGTCGATGCAACCGGCTCGCTGGAGTGATGTACCGACGCAAGATGTCGTAGGTGAACGAGCCAAGGTAGGTGATGCTTCTTGATCCGTTCAACGGCCGCACCCACATGCCACCACCAGGCAACTGCGCCCAACCCGCTTCGTTGCCATGCGTGATAACCAAAGCTGTCGGTAGACCTGCGCGCCTTAGAAAAGGAATCAGGTGGCCGTTCGGCATCCCGGAACCGAACATCACCTGCTCGGAGCCGGTCACCGCAGCCATCTCGACGATGCGCCGCGCCATCCTCGGTGTGGGAATGATCGGACCGTCGTGTCGGTGGATCTCGTAGCCGGCGGTGCGGTCGAAGGAAGCGCTGCCAGCTTCGTGAGGGCCGAAGACGACTACCGAGCCAGGATCTTGGCGCCGCACGATCTCGTGCACGAAGGTCTGGATGCCACCAGGTTTAGGTGGGAGGTCGTTGGTTACGACGAGTGTTCGACTCATCAGCTGAAGACAACCGTCCGGTGTCCTTCGAGGAGCACCCGATCCTCCACGAATAACGTGACCGCACGCGCTAGCACCAGTCGCTCGATGTCCCGTCCGATCCGAGCCAACTCATCAGCGGTGTGGTGGTGCTCAACGCGCTCAACACCCTGCTCGATGATCGGACCTTCGTCGAGATCCGCTGTCACGAAATGGGCGGTGGCACCGATCAGCTTCACCCCGCGGTCGTACGCCTGGTGGTAGGGACGGGCGCCTTTGAAGCCTGGCAGGAACGAATGGTGGATGTTGATCGCCCGGCCCTGCAAGTCTTGGCACAGCCGATCACTGAGGATCTGCATGTAGCGGGCGAGTACCACTGCGTCGATGTCGAACTCAGCCATCACCTCACGCAGTCGATCCTCGGCTGCTTCCTTCGCGCCTTCTACACCCTTCTCCAACGGGATGTACCGGAACGGGATTCCGTACTGTTCGGCGATCGGCTCGCAAACGCGGTGGTTGGACACGATTACCGGGACATCCATCGGGATCTCGC
Source organism: uncultured Rubrivirga sp. (assembly GCA_964634545.1). Taxonomy (GTDB): domain Bacteria; phylum Actinomycetota; class Actinomycetes; order S36-B12; family S36-B12; genus S36-B12. The sequence goes on along the minus strand of CAZWIW010000114.1, from coordinate 485 downwards.
CGGCTGCTTGCCGATACAGCAAATCGACCAGGCAATGGTCGTACTGCGAGACCATGATCAGCACCCGCGGCAACTCGCTCTCCAAACGCACGGTGAGTTGCGGCGCAAAACCTTGCGTGGCTCCTTCGATCGCCGCATGCACCTCGGCTGGTTCCGTGTTCGTGGACTCAAAGCGCGTTCGCATCGCGAACATGCCGGTGCTTTCGTTGGTGAACTGCGCCTGCTCGAGAACGTTGCCACCGATTCCCAACAACGCGCCAGACACTGCGTGGATCACACCCGGGGCGTCGTTGCACCGCAAAGTCATGACGTAGCGCTCGGTGGTCACGTTGGCACTCCTGGCTGGTGGGGACGGGTAGTTGTGCGATGGAAGATTGAGACTAGCGAGAGGACATTCGAGCGCCGCGATAGCGTGCGGATGTGCTCTCGTTCGGATCCATGGACGGCGGCGCGGGGGAAGAAGAGTCCACCGATTCAGCCAGTGA
>CAZWIW010000113.1:0-4294 GCA_964634545.1 uncultured Rubrivirga sp. | reverse complement strand
GAGCGCACCGGCAACGTTTGCCTCGTCACCTTGGGGATGAATTTGTTCAGCCAGGGCGTTGACCCGCAGATCGACTTCTCCGACATCGACCACATTCGGCGCACGGTGGAGTACTGCAATCAGATCCCGGTGCATGAGCGTCACCCCTACGGCGGCGATCTGGTGTACACAGCGTTCTCGGGCTCGCACCAGGACGCCATCAACAAGGGACTCAATGCGATGGCGACCGATGCCGCTGCTGCCGGAGCAGAGGTGGACGCCTTCCGCTGGGAGGTTCCTTACCTGCCCATCGATCCGAAGGATGTCGGCCGCACTTACGAGGCCGTGATTCGGGTGAACTCCCAGTCCGGTAAGGGCGGCGTTGCGTACGTGATGCGCACCGAGCACAACTTGGATCTCCCCCGGCGCCTGCAGATCGAGTTCTCCCAAGTAGTCCAGCGGATCACCGATTCCGAGGGCGGTGAGGTCTCACCGGAGGAGATGTGGTCCACGTTCTACGACGAGTACCTGCCCAATCCCGACGCACCGTGGGGTCGATTCTCACTGGTTTCCGTGCAGCAGGACTCGGCAGTGGATGGCGATACCACCGTGTCGGTGGTCATGACGGACGGTGGCAGTGAAGTGTCACTCGTGGGAATAGGTAATGGGCCCGTCGCGGCGTTCTGCACCGCATTGGCCTCACACGGGGTGGATGTCCGGGTGCTCGACTACGCCGAACACGCCATGAGCGCAGGTGGCGACGCGCGCGCGGCGGCTTACCTCGAGTGCGCAGTCCAAGACAAGGTGCTCTGGGGAGTGGGCATAGATCCGTCAATTACCACCGCTTCTCTGAAGGGAATCGTCAGCGCGGTGAACCGCGCTGAGCGCGACGCCTGATGCATATCCTCGGCACCCACGCCCACCCCGCGGCCTCGTCCGCGGTGGCGGTGCCGCAGTCCGACAAGGCGGGCGGCAGCAAGAGCGCCGCGCTCGTTGTCATCGCCGTCGCGGGATTCTTCGTGGCGACGGACATCACCATCACCAACGTCGCCTTGCCCAGTATCGGTACCGAGTTGGGAGCATCGACATCCGCCCTGCAGTGGGTGATGGATGCGTACAACATCGCGCTGGCCGGCTTGCTCTTGCTCGGTGGCGCACTGGGTGAGCGCTTCGGGCGCAAGTGGATCTTCCTCGGTGGCCTGACCACCTTCGGGATCGGGTCGCTGCTTGCCGGCTTGTCGCCGAACATCGGTTCGCTGATCGGCGCCCGCGTGGTGATGGGCGTTGGCGCGGCGATGCTGCTGACCCCGGCCCTATCCCTCATCTCGGCGCTCTTCTCCCCCGCTGAGCGGGCCAGGGCAATCGGAGTGTGGGCAACAGCAGGCGCCGCGGGCCTCGCTGCCGGCCCCATCCTTGGCGGCACGTTGATCCAGTTCCTGGATTGGCACTGGATCTTCCTGGTCAACGTTCCCTTCATGGCCGTCGTCGTTCTCATTGGTGTCCGCGCGATTCCCGATATGCGCGGTGACGCCCAGGAGAAACTCGACATCCCCGGCGCTGTCCTCTCGGTCGTCGGTTTCACCATGCTGCTCGGAGCGATCATCGAAGCACCGCGCTACGGATGGACGAACCCGTTCATTCTCGGCATCGGCGCAGTGGGCGTGCTGGTCCTCGCGCTGTTCGCGATGTGGGAAATGCATACCCCGCACGCGATGTTCCATTTCGAAGTGCTGCGCTACCCCGCCGTCGCCGGAGCGGCACTCGCGCTGTTCGTCACCTACGTGTCCTTCACCGGCACACTGTTCTTGGTGCCCCAACACCTTGACGCCATCGAACGCCTGGACACCCTGAGCGTGGGGCTTTCCCTCATCCCGTTCGCAGCCGTCTTCTGGATCACGTCGCGAATCAGCCCGAAGCTGGCGAAGCGGTGGGGCACGGCGCGAGCAATCGACCTCGGCTTGCTGTTCATGTTGGCCGGATTCGTCATCCTCGCGGTCACCAGTTCCCAACGATCGGTGATCTTGGTGATCATCGCCACGTGCGTCAGCGGAATCGGTTGGGGATTCAGCGTTCCACTGGGATCGGTCGTCATCTTGAATGCCCTTCCCGACAATCTCACCGGGACGGCATCGGTCACGAGCATGCTTTCGCGCTTCCTAGGCGCATCGTTCGGTGTAGCCATCTTGGGCACCGTGTTGTCCTCGACCTTCAGCGGCCGTGAGCAAGCCGCGACCGGCGCCGACAGCGGTTCGGTGCAATCGGCGTTGGCGGCAGCGGCTCGCGAACCAGCCAGTCAACGAGAAAGCGTCGAGGCGAGCATTCGATCCGCCTTCGAGCTCGCCTCCGCTGAGACATACTTCGCCGGGGCAGCGATTGTCCTCGTCCTTGGTGTGCTGGCGGCCGTTCTCATGTCCCGCTGGCAGGAGCAAGTGAACTAAGCGCCTAGGGAGACGAAACGTCCGGAGTGAGCACCGATCTGCTCGGTGATCGCATCAACGATCTCACCGGGGATCGGTGAGTCCACACTGAGCACGATCAACGCGTGATCGGTGTCGTCCCGACTGACCTGCATGCCGCCGATGTTGATGCCGGCATCGCCGAGCAGGCGGCCAACAACGCCAACTACCCCGGGCTTGTCGTGATAGCGGAAGAACGCCAGGTAATCGCTGAGCGGGACATCGACATCGAAGCCGTCCACTTCGACGATCTTGCCTTGGTGCCGAGGACCCGCGACGGTCCCGCCGACACACACCGTGGTTCCGTCGGTCAAGGTCAGCATCACCCGCAGCAGTGAACGGTGGTCTCCACTCGTGGCGTCGGTGGTGAGGGCAACCTCCACGCCCCGCTGTTCGGCGAGGACTGGTGCGTTGACGTAGGACACCGGATCGTGGACGAGCATCTGGAAAACACCCTTGAGTGCGGAAAGCTCGAGCACGCGGACGTCGTGTTCAATGATGTCCCCGAGCACCTCGATGTCGACTCGCTCCACCGCTGCACTAGCAAGGCCGCAGGCGACAGCCCCAACCTGCTCGGCCAAGGGCAGGAGCACCTTGACGTCCTCATCGATCTGGCCGCCTTGCACATTGACCGCGTCCGGCACGAGTTCGCCTGCGAGGGCCAACCGGACGGACTTGGCAACCGCGATGCCCGCCTTCTCTTGAGCTTCGTCAGTGGAGGCGCCAAGGTGCGGGGTCGCAACGACGTTCTCCAAGGTGAACAGCGGGGAATCGGTGCACGGTTCAGAGGCGTAGACGTCAAGACCAGCGCCGGCTACCCGTCCCTCGGACATGGCGGTGAACAAAGCGGCTTCGTCGATGATCCCGCCACGGGCCGCATTGACGATGTGAACCGTCGGCTTGACCTTGGAGAGGGCATCTTCGCCGATGAGCCCCACGGTCTCGGGGGTCTTGGGCAGGTGGACGGTGATGAAATCGGACTCGGCGAGTAATTCGTCGAGCGTGACCATGCGAACCCCGAGCTGCGCTGCACGGGCGGGCTGGACGTATGGGTCGTAGGCGATGAGGTTCACGCCGAAGGCTGCAAGGCGCTGCGCGACCAGGATGCCGATCCGGCCAAGTCCCACGATGCCGACGGTCTTGTCCGCTACCTCGACTCCGGTGTATTTGGATCGCTTCCACTCCCCCCGGTGAAGGGCCGAGTTCGCTGGGACGATGTTGCGGGCGCTGGCTAGCAGCAGACCGACCGCCAACTCAGCGGCGCTGACGATGTTGGAGGTCGGTGCGTTCACGACCATGACACCGGCTTGGGTAGCGGCCTTGACATCGACGTTGTCCAAACCCACACCAGCGCGGGCGATCACCTTCAGGTTCTTCGCCGCGGCGATGGCTTCGGCATCCACTTTGGTGGCCGAGCGCACCAAGATCGCATCGACATCGGCGATGGCCGGGAGCAACTCCTCACGGTTCGCTCCATCGCATCGCACGATCTCGAAGTCGGGGCCCAGGGCCTCGACGGTCGCGGGGGACAGTTCTTCGGCGATCAACACACGTGTTTTGGGCACCGCGCGATCCTACCGGCGTACGCAGTGTTCGCATTCAGCGGCGATTGCCGCGTGACTTGGACCACGCGGTGAAGGAGGTTACGGACCCTCCGTGCGGGCGCCGCAGCCACGGCCACGGGTGGATTTCGGCCAAAGAGACTCGCTGGGTGATGCGACGCCACCCCGGCACCGGAGCGAAGGTGGCCGCCACGGCACGATCGGCCAACACCTCTGCGGGGTCACCGCGGAACACCTGCAGATCGCGACCCTCGGCGATCTCGGCGAGAGCTTCGGCCAGGAAGACCAGTCGCGGGA
>CAZWIW010000112.1:0-4311 GCA_964634545.1 uncultured Rubrivirga sp. | reverse complement strand
CCAATCCAATTCATGGCTAAGGCTGAATGTGAGTTCGTCGCCAGAAGTCGGTGACCGACATTCGTCGGTACCAGTCGTCCATAGCGAGCTGGTAGCGCTGCCATGACCGTTTCCAGGTAGCCCAGCCCCACACGTGCGTGACTTGGGCGAACCGGTAGGCGGCCTCGGGGTCGCTTTGCGCGTGGCTGGGGACCGGATTGCAGCCGGAGATCGCGAAGACCCGTTCGTCGTTTTCGTAGCGATCGAGTAGTTCGGTGCAGAACGGGAAGAACGATGGTTCGGGGATGATGTCGTCTTCGAGGATGATGCCGCGGTCCACGTTGTCGAAGAACCACGTAATCGCGGCGGTCACACCTTCGCCGCAGCCGAGGTTGGATTCCTGGAATTGGGTGTGGACGTCCCCGGTCCAGTCGATGGTCCCCGCGAGAGCCTGGCATTCGCGGACCTGGGCTTCGTCTCGCGGACCACGGGGGCCATCAACGGCCAGGTATATCGTTCGGGGCTTGATTTCACGTAACCGCTCGATGAGGGCCTTGAGGTGATCGGGTCGGTTGAACGCGATGATCAGGACCGGTTCAGCGACGGTCATCGTCGTCCTTGATGTCATCGATCTGTTGTTGCAAGAGCGCCACTTCCTCAGCGAGGCGGCGGATGCGCATCTCGTGGCGGCTCAACTCATAACTCAACTGCACACTCACCAACACGAGTAGCAGCACGGTGGTGAAGAACAGCAGATTGACCGGAGCGGCAACCCCGATCAGGGCGCTGATCCACACCAGGGCGCCGGGGAAGATCGCGAAGAACAGTGCGGCACCGGAGAAGAACAGCCACAAGACCGCGTACTTCTCGCGCAGCACACCGCGGCGCAGCAGATAGAACACGAAAATGAAGGTGATGACAGCTGTGGCGCCGGCGAGGATGTTCGGGGTCATGCCACATCACCCCGCGGGGTTTGGTTGCCCTTCAGGCCGGTGGCCACGATCGCCAGGGACGCCCGTCCGAGGTAAAGCGCGGACCACACGGCGTTCTTGCTCGGCCTGCCGAATTGGCGGAAGTACATGGTGACCGGAGTCTCATGCACCACGAGTCCTTTGCGAATCGCGATTGCCAGGGAGCCCACGGTGTCGCCGAGATAGTCCGCCGGGTACTCAACGGCGAATAAGGCGATCGCTTTCGGCCCGGCCGATCGAAAGCCCGAGGTCGGATCGGAGATGGTGCCCTTGTTCATGAAGCTCAACGCTTTGCTGAGAAGCACCATGGCCCATCGGCGCGGCCCGCCGACGAAGTACATCGAATCGGGGTGGAACCTGGTCCCGACCACGATGTCAGCCTCCGATAGCCCGCCCAGAACTCGTTGCAGGTCGGCGGGGTCGTGTTGGCCGTCGGCGTCGACTTGGACGAGAGCCTGGTAGCCCTCGCGTTGGGCGTACAGGAAGGCGGTCCGCATGGCGCCGCCCACGCCCACGTTGAAGGGCAGGGAGATGACCGTGGCGCCGGCCTGCTGGGCCCGGCTCGCGGTGAGGTCGGTCGATCCGTCGTCCACCACCAGGATGTCCACCTCCGGCTGGTGGGAGCGGACCTTCTCGATTACTTCGGCGATCGATGCCTCTTCATTCCAGGCGGGGATGGCCACCAAGGAATGCGCGCTCACAGGGCAGCACGGTAGTCCACGGCTAGCCGGCTCATAGGACGGCGACAACTCCGCGGACGAAATCGCGCCAGGTGGGAATCCTGGTCGTATCGATGCTGGTGGTCAGCGAATCAATCTGATCGGCGGCCTTGAGTAGCGATGTGGCGAGAGCCTGCCCATCGCTGGCATCGACGCCGATGGCACCAGCACCGTCCATCAGTTCCGCGGCTGGCTGGATACCGCTGTAGGCCACAGGAATGCCCTGAGAGATGGCTTCCAGCACGGGTATTCCGTAGCCCTCGGTGCCGATCGACAGAAACAGGTCGGCTCGATGCAGGTGGTCGAGCACCTCGGCGTCCCGAGCATCGTGGATCCAGGTGATCGCGGGGTCTGATTCCACCGCGGCTTGGACAGCAGCGTTGATTTGTGGATCCGAAGCCGAGGGGCGCCCGAGCAACACGAGTTTTCCGTTCCACCCTCGCGCGCGCATGATCTGCACGGCTTCGATCGTCTCGACCGGCTTCTTGCGGGCTTCCATGGTTCCGACCTTGATCAAGGTGGGGTGTTCGGTACTGGATGGTGTTGGGGTTCGGGGCGTGATGTGGTCGCCGCCGGGGTGGGCCACGGTCGTGATCGAACTGCGTTCACGGCGCAATCGATCCCAGATGGAGGTGCGGGCGTACTCGGAGATGCACACCACCGCATCGGCCCGAGCCAGCAGGTGGAAGTAGCGACTGACCTGCGCCACGGTTCCCGGGGGGAATCGGTAGTTGGCGGGTTCGATCATCGGAAGGGCGTCAAAACCGATCATCGCGACCGGCATGCATTCGGCGAAGAGTTCGAAGCGGTCCAGCACCGCCGGCGCGTAGCTCACCTCGGGCAGGAACCACCGGTCGAACATGCTCAACAGCGCCCCTGGCTCGACGACCACTCCATCGGCCTGCTCGATGGCCTCGGCCACTAGGGCCCGGACTACCCCCGAATCGGAGGTGCCGGCTTCGAAGGGCACCGAGAGAACCCGCCCAGCTTGGGCGGGATCGAGAAGGAGATACCCGTCGGGGTGCGGCAGCACGAAGTGGCAACTCGGCCCGTCATCGGGCCATTCCAAGGCGAGGTGTTGCAGAACCCGTTGGATTCCCGATCCGTACGGGTCCGTTGCAAACTGCTCGATGTCGACACCTACGTGCGTCATGACGCCGGACCCTTCATCGCGCCGGTGTCCTTGCCCAGAAGGGCCGCGTTGCGCAGGCCATCGGCTGCCGTACGGGTTCGTTCCGGATCGTGGGTAAGTAACTCCAGGATGTCCGGGTAGTCGAACTGCGGGTTGCGTGCGTACAGCGATTCAAACACCCAGGAAACGAATTCCAGGTCCTCGGGGGTGTCGACCGTCCACCGCAAGTCGGAGTGATCGGCATCCGGATCGATGACCGACTGCAGCTGGAATGTCTCCGGGCGCCGGTAGATCCCCAGGGTCACGTGTTCGCGCTCATCGCTGTCTAATTCCCACTCGGTGAGTCGAGACAGGGCCTCGACCGTGACTACCTCGACATCGAGCCCATCGGGGTAGGTCGGATCGAGAGTGTTGCTGGCGTAATCGGCACCTGATTCCCGAAACGCCTCCACCACCCGATCCACCACAGCAGGTGACAGAAGCGGACAATCGGCGGTGATGCGAACTACTGCGTCCGCTTCGGACTCCTGGGCGGCACCGAGGACGCGTTCGAGAACATCGGTCAGCGATCCGCGGTGCACGCGGTAACCGGCCTTGGTGAGCGTGTCCGCCAAAGGGTCATCGGATGAGTCCGAAGAAGTGGCCACCACGATCTGATCGATGCTGGTGGCACCCGAAAGTCGAGCCAGTTGACGAAGGATCATCGGCTCACCCGCAAGCGGCGCCAGGACCTTGCCCGGGAATCGGGACGATGACATGCGTGCCTGCACGATGGCTACGGCGTTCATCGCACTACCTCGCGGACGGCCTGCAGTAGTTGGGCGGCGTAGACCTCCGGGGAGTGGCTTGCCAGGTATGCACGGCGCAATTCATCACGCTCGGCCCACGGCATGGGGGCGGTCAGATGCTTCTCGATTGCCTCCGCCACGGTCACGGGACTGACCGCATCGGCGAGTTGCTCGATGAAAGCCGGAGTGTCGACATCTCGGCACAGCCCCGCCGAAGCGATAGCCGGAGTTCCCACCGCCGCCATATCTGCAAGCGGACCGCTCACCCCCAAGAACGGGCTCACCCTGAGTTGAACGCCGAGGTCCACCGCGAGCAACCAATCGCGGTAGCGCTCCTCGTCTTGGAAGCCGGTTACCTGAAAATCACATAGACCTAGTTCCTCCGCGCGTTGGATGAGTTCGGCTTCGACTTCCGCGGGAGCCGATCCGACAACGGTGAAGGTCACCGGACGCCCCCAGGACGCCAGCCAGCCGACCGCCTCGAGAAGGGTGTCGATCTGCTTGGTGCGCACATCAACGAACCCGAAGGTTGCCAGCTGGAAGCCTTCCGGTGACAGGCCCAACCGCTCCCGTGCATGCACCTTGTCCTGCTCTCCTACCGGCTGGTGCGCTGAGGGTCGGTAGTTCACGAAAGGCAGCACGATCGGACGGACGCCGGTTTGCTGTTTGATCCGCTGCGCGGTGGTGGGTGAATGGGTGATCAGTGCTGCCGAACGCCGGGC
>CAZWIW010000111.1:0-4501 GCA_964634545.1 uncultured Rubrivirga sp. | reverse complement strand
CCCTCATAGGGGACACCCCCTTCCCTTCGCCTCACGTGATGTGGACGAAGTTCGGAGGCCACCCGAGTCGGGAAGGGAACGGCCCAACACAAGAGCGCAACACAACGAAACTAAGCGGCTAGGTCACACCTCAACAGTCGCCGATGAGAAGCTGTGGACGCGCTTCACGCGCCCTGTGGATTCACCTCAAGCACTCCGCTGAGAGAAAATTCCGCCGCGCTCAGTTGTCGCCGATCGGGTTATCCAACGCCCACGTCGAGGACTCCGCCATCGCCGGCCCCGCATCCGGACCGAACGTCCCGGTCAAGGTCGTGAACGCATTGACGAACGTCCCCTCACCTGGTCCGGTCGCCACATCCCCCAGCACAATCCGCACCTTGGTGTAGCGCTGAATGTTCCCGGCGCCGCAGTTCGGCTCGCAGGTGTTGTAGAACAGCGTGCCGCGACCAACCGCGCGGTTCATGTTCCACTTGCGCCATTTGATGTTGCCGAAATACACGCCCCCGTCCCCGCAGGCGAACACGATCTCCTTGGGTTTGTAGTCCAACTCCCCTTGGCAGTTGACCACGTATGTGCGATCAGGACTCGGCGCAGCCGCCTGGGCCGGCGCCACCACCAGTCCGCCCAGCAAACCCGTCAATCCGATGGCCGCAGCAATTACCCGTCGCATCACGCTCTCCCTTGGAAGACAACTCCTGCAGGCTATGCCAGCAGCCGCCCCGCAAACACCCAAACAACGACGAAATCACAGGAAGTGGCGGGGCCAAAGGCCCCGACCGGTGTTGCACTCCTGTTACGCTCCCCGTGCTGAGTGGGAAGCGTTCACGGCCTGGATCTCGATCCGGGCCGTTTTCGCGTTTAAGGAGACGGCAGCACCGCAGTTATCCACCGCGAGGCAGAGTCAGTCCACTTCCACGAACTCCCGCGCCGGCGTCACCCGCACCGGATCCGAAGTGACAGATACCGATGACCCATCCAGCGCCGAGCACTCATTGCGGAAGTCACACACTTCCGCCCCCGCAGCAAACCCCGCGACCGTCCCTCCCAGGAAGTCCGACCACAGCACCTCGCTGACCACCCCGTCCTTGCGCACCAGGCACGAGTTCACCAGCCCGGAAACCGTGCAGCCGCCCCATTCCCCGCCGGCAACCCACGCTGAAACCGTCCGCAGCCCCGCAGCACCCGCGGAACCGTTAGTCATCTGCAGCCCCAGCAGGTCATACGGCTCCGGTGTCCAGATGTACCAATACGTCCGATCGATCCCAAAGCGCAGCGAATCCAGATACGTCCGCACCACCCACGAGGTCGCCTGATCCCCCACCACTTCAGTCCGCGGAATATCCCCCGGCCCCGCCAACCCGTAGTTCAGCTCCGTGTCCCACACCGGCAACGAAGGCGCATCCAACTCCGCCAACGTCTGCCGCACCTGCCGCAGGTTCCGCGACCGCTGCAGCGGATCGTCCTCACCGGATGGGTAGGAGTGGATCGCCAACACATCCACCGGCCAATCCCGCTCGGCCAGCGCCTCCAGGTACGCCGGGAAGAACCGGTTATACGCCCCGGACAACCGGATAGTGGTGCTCGCCGCAACCACCAGAGCCGAAGGATCCTTCTCCTTGATGATCCGATACGCCCGCTGCGTCAACTCAGCCATCTGCGCAGGACTCCCCCGCCAGAACATCTTCAACGACGCCTCATTCCAGATCTGGTACGCCGTTATCTGCCCGGCGTACCGATCCACCACCGCCGAAACAAAGTCATCCCACGCAGCAAAGGACCGCGGCACCGACGCCGCCCCCGGCACCGGGTACTGCACACCCCGCGTGGTGCTGGCATTCCATACCGGCGTGGGCCCCAAGATCATCAACACGTCGGAAACGCCGGCATCCGCAGCTGTCGACAGCGCCGTATCCAGCCCCCGCCAGTCATACCGGCCCCGCGTCGCCTCGATCTGCAACCAGGACGTCCCGGTATCCCACAACCGGAAGGACTCCACCGGCACCCGACCCGAGGGCCAGTCCCCCTCCTGAGCCCCGGCCACATGCATCCCCAACATCCCCGGATCCACCGGGGAGAACGACACCTCACGCACCGACTCAACCGGCTCGGGCTCCACTACAGAAGGAGAAGGCAACGACGACGGCTCCGACACCGAAGGCGACGGCAACGACGTCTCCTCCTCCACCACCGCCTCGTCAGTTGAGCAAGCCGCCAACAGCACACCTGCTGCCAGCACGAGTCCGACGTACGCCCGAGAGATACGCATAGTCCGACCATGGAAACACACGGGCAGCAACGGCCTGGGCAGGCGTGCAGTCAAACCTCGTCTCAACAGCGGAGCAGCCCGTATTCACTTACACGATGTGACGGCCAGACCGCCCAAAGCGCAATTAGCCCAGACTGGATTCGAAGTCCTCCACGGCGCCGAGTGTGGTCCGAACTTCCGCTCGGGCTCCGTCGATTGCTTCGATCACGGCTTGCGGCGATTCACCCGCATCCAACTCATCACCTACCTCGTCAATGGCGAGCGACAGCGCCGCTAAGCGTTCGGCCCACTCATCCGCGAAGGCCGGTGGAGCGTCGCGCAGGTTCAACTGCGCGATGTTGAAGGCGAGTTCGACCTGATTGCCAGCAATGCGAAGCGTTCCACCTTCAGCGAAAGCCGTTTCCAAGTCGTTTAAGTCCTTGCGAATATCACCCAGGTCCCGTTGCGCGCTGACGATGAACTCTGCCGGACTCTCCGGTGCAACGGCTTCCTCTTGGGGCGCTTCGTTGTCCTGGGTGATATCCGGCTCAGCCGCTAGGGACTCGTCTTCAGTGACGACTGGCTCGGCAGCTTCGGCCTCCGGACAGGTCCTATCAACTATCAGCCGCAGGTTTTCGAGTGTCGTGTTGCCAGGCTCAGGCCTTTGCTCGCAGACCGTCCAGTTTGACTCATCAAGGATGCCGAATGAGCCTCCGCCAACGAGTTCAACGTCATCCTCGGAAATGCCAACGGTTTCGAGGTCCGACAGCGCGACATCCAGACGCTCCCCGAGCAGATCTGGCATGGGATCAACTTCTTCAACAACTTCCTCGGGCTCGGATGCGTCGTTGCTGTCTCCCGACCCAAAAATGCCTGCCAGTATGAACAGGGCCGCGAAGCCAACGATGAGCCAGACCCACCACTTCGTCCAGATCGGCTTCTTAGGCTGCGCCATCCATGGTTGATCCGTTTGATCCGGTGATGCCATAACTTAAACCCTCTCCCCGTTCACCCTCCACAGGTTGCCGTAGAGCACCGTTGGAGGAATCCACTCCCCACTGTCACATGAGACCCTGCCGCCCAAGTTCAAAACTCGGTGGAAGGACACCGTCCCAGGTAGTACGCAGTCAATAGGCTCCCGCGGCTCCTCGCAAATTAAGGGGTTTTCCACCAGCGCAATCTGCCTCAAGCGCTAGGCCAGAAGGACCTATTCGCTGAGCCCCTAGCGTCGGTTGGGTTCGATCACTACTGCGTTGCCATTGGCTGTCACTCCAAAGACGTAGGGCAGATGTTTGATTTCGCCCTTGAAGTTCGACGTCTCGGGTTGAAGAGTGATGTAGTCAAAGTCTACACCGATAATGGCGTTACATCCCAGCACATAGGCGCTCTCCTTCAATTCAAGGAGAGCCTGACGACGCAGATCGACTAGTGACCCCATCAGCGCCTGCGAGACAGAGGTAACGCCTCCGCCGAACAGCCCTTCTGTGCCGCGTGGAATTTCGACGGCGTGATCGCCTGAGATATAGCCGGAGTATTTCGTAATTGTGTATCCGTCAAAGGCAAACCCCGACGTGATGATCATGTTGGCGAGCGCCGCTTGCCGCTCTTGTGCCACTCGCTCCTGCTCTGCAACCTCAGCGGCAGCCTGCTTGTGCTGCTCTGCCATCTGACTCTTGAAGGCTTCTACTGCTTCCTCAACATTTTCGTCAGGAATGTCCATGCCTCCCATAGCACCGGATTTATGGGGATATCCAGACGCCTTGATCCACGTGGCAAACATTGCCGAATTCACTCCATACTTCTTTGAAACATCTTTCATCTTCATATCTTCCCCCTCGCGGAATTAAAACCACTTCTTCTTTTTGCGAACCGGATAGAGATACGCACGTGCTTCTGCATTCGTAGGATCAAGGTCCAGCACTAGTTTGTAGTATCTGCCCGCGTTGGGCGGATCGTGGCGCGCTTTCATGATTAGAGCATGAACGTCGGCGCCAACATGGATAGAAGTTGCGGCCGACGGCGCGGTCGACTGATCCGGTACGTATTTCGTCATGCAAAAGGCGCAGACAACTAGGCCGTCTTCCTCGATTAGTTCCCTACTTCCGCACCCGGTGCAGTTCATGATCTTCACGGCGTCAACTCCTGCTTTTACTCAAAGGCCCAGCAGCTTTGCTTTGGCGGCATCAAAGTCGGACTGCTCAATCAAGCCAGCGTCAAGGGCCCTCTTTAGTTTCTCCAATTGCGCGACGAGGTCGT
>CAZWIW010000110.1:0-4531 GCA_964634545.1 uncultured Rubrivirga sp. | reverse complement strand
CGCTCATCGTTCATTGATCGTCTCCACCCGGTCGCGTATGGAACTCATTCTGCGCCACCTCCAAGCCGCGGTGCACGAGAGTCTCGACAGCCGTAGCCGTCCGATCCAAGAAGGTGGGCAGTTCGGTGCGCTGTGCTCCGGAAAACGGCTGCAGGACGAAGTCGGCAGGCGCTTGTCGACCGGGCGGGCGACCGATTCCCATTCGCACGCGGTAGTAGTCCCCGGTACCGATCGCAGAGCGAATGCTCTTCAACCCGTTATGTCCCCCATCACCGCCGCCTCGCTTGAGTCGAAGTGCAGTGAAGTCGATATCGAGTTCGTCGTGTAGCACCACAAGGCGCTCGGGTGGAATCCGGTAGAACGCCATCGCCGCTTTCACCGGACCACCACTTTCGTTCATGTAAGACAGCGGGTTGCACAACACCACCCGCTCACGCGCCCCGGGCATGCCCAGGTGCGTTTCGGCGATCTCCGCGAGCACTTTGCGGTGCCGTGACAATTTCGCGGAGCACTCGACCGCGAGGGTCGCGACCGCCATCGCGCCGACGTTGTGTCGAGTGGTTGCGTAGGCCGGCCCGGGATTGCCCAGTCCGACGACCAGCCAGGGCTCGGACACAGCAGCCGCTGGCTACTCGGAGTCGGAGGAAGCTTCGGCCTCGCCAACTCCGGCCCCGGCCTCTTCCTTGGCTGCCCGGGCTGCCTCGCGGGCTGCCTCGGCGGCGGCCATCTCGGCGGCCTTGGCCTTGACATCGGCGACCGCGTGATCCACTGCCTCGAGCGGATCTTCGCCGCGAGCCACTGCCTCCTCGAGCGCCATGATCACCGATGCGGAGTCGTAGCCGGCTTCGGCCGCGGCGATCTCCGCCTTGGCGACGGCATCGGCGTAGCTGGTTCGGATCGCAGCCTCTTGCTTGGTGATGATCACGAGATCAACGTGCTCGAGATTCCGCTTCACCGGATCACGCTGCACATCGCGTGGCTTGGTGAGGTAGACGTTCCCGCCGTACGTGACGTTCAGTACCACCCGCGGCTTACGCAGCGCGAGATTCATCTCGTGCTCGCTGATGGCCACATGGACCAACTCCATGTCGTTGCCGTAGATGACGGCTGGCACATTGCCCGAACGCCGAAGTCGGCGGGCAGCGCCCTTGCCGAAGTCCGTGCGGGGCTCGGCGCTGATTTCGACGTTGGTCACGGTGGTGCTCCTTCGGCTGGTGCTCGGTAGATGTCTCTTCGTTCTCGCGGGGGCGCGGCCGACGGCGCGGCATATCGCCGCCCGCGTCGATCACGGCGACGCCCACTAGAGCGTCTCCCTCGCCGAGGACGGCAGGAGTCTAACGGGGGCCGGGGAGGGTGCAGCGACCGGTCAGTGGGAAGAGGCTTCGTCGGCGGTTGCCGGCTCGAACATCTTGGTCACCGAACCGTCGGTGAAGACCTCGTTGATCGCTTGGGCAAGTACGGGCGCGATGGACAAGACAGTGAGCTTCTCGAACTGCCGCTCCTCCGGAATGGGCAGCGTGTCAGTTACCACCACCTCGGAGATATTCGATTGCTGTAGCCGGTCCCGGGCGGGGTCGCTGAGGATGCCGTGCGTTGCAGCGACGATGACATCCTTCGCTCCGTTTTCGAACAAGGTCTCAGCTGCCTTCACGATGGTTCCGCCGGTGTCGATCATGTCGTCGACCACCACGCAGACGCGATCGCGCACATCGCCCACCACCTCGAACACCCGCACCTGGTTGGGCACATCGGGATCACGCCGCTTATGGATGATCGCCAACGGCGCACCGAGAACATCGGTCCATCGCTCGGCGACCCGCACTCGCCCGGCGTCCGGTGAGACGACGGTGATTTCATCGGTGGAAACCCGCGACGCCACATGCTCAGCGAGCAGGGGTAGCGCGAACAGGTGGTCGACCGGGCCGTCGAAGAAGCCTTGGATTTGCGAGGTATGAAGATCAACCGTCATCAACCGATCAGCCCCGGCAGCGGTGAACAGGTCGGCCATCAATCGGGCGGAGACTGGCTCACGTCCGCGGTGCTTCTTGTCCTGCCGCGCATACCCGTAGAACGGGACGATCACGGTGATGCGCTTTGCCGATGCTCGCTTGAGCGCATCGATCATGATCAGTTGTTCCATGATCCACTTATTGATCGGCTGGGTGTGGCTTTGCAGCACGAAGGCGTCGGTGCCGCGCACGGATTCCCGGAAGCGGATGAAGATCTCTCCGTTGGCGAAGTCGTAGGCCAGGGTCGGGGAGAGGTCGATGGCCAATTCCTCGGCAACCGCCTCCGCTAGCTCCGGGTGCGCCCTGCCGCTGAGCAGGACAAGGCGCTTTTGGGTCGGTACCGACTTCTCGGCCACTCATTCCTCCCAGGCGGGATCGGACGACTCGACGGGTGGAACCTTTCCAGATGCCTCACCTGCTGCGCGCGCCGCCCTCGCCGAGGACGAATCCGGCCGGCGGCGCTCCACCCACCCTTCGATGTTGCGTTGCTTGGCTCGCCCCACGGCCATCGCGCCGGGTGGGACATCTTCGGTAATCACCGAACCCGCCGCGGTGTACGCGCCATCACCGATCTCCACGGGTGCCACGAGCATCGAGTCGCTTCCGATGCGCGCATCGCGACCCACCACGGTCCGGTGCTTGTCCTGGCCGTCGTAATTGACGAACACAGTCGCGGCACCGATATTCGCGCCCTCACCGATCTGCGCATCGCCCACGTAGGACAGGTGCGGAACCTTCGCCCCATCGCCCACTTCGGAGTTCTTGATCTCGACGTAGGCACCGGCCTTCGCCCCGGTTCCAAGCCGCGCACCTGGTCGCAGATACGTGAACGGTCCAACGGTGGCACCATCGCCGATCACGGCCAACTGCGCCCACGTATGGATGACCTCCGCGCCAGCGCCGACCTCGCATGTGATCAACGTGGTTCCCGGACCCACCCGCGCGCCGGTCGCGATCGCGGTCGGACCCTGCAACACCGTGTTCGGTAGCAACGTGACGTCCGCTTCGATCTCGACATCGACATCGATCCAGACCGATGCCGGATCGGCCATCGTCACACCGTCACGCATCCAGCGGTGGTTGATGCGATCGCGCATGATCGCTGCTGCTTGCGCCAATTGCGCGCGATCGTTCACGCCTCGGATGTCGTCGGAATCAGCTGCGATGTGCGCGTTCACCACCAGACCGTCAGCCGTCAGCATGCCGACGATGTCGGTCAAGTACTCCTCGCCTTGGGAGTTATCGGTTTCCAGCCGCCCGATGCGTTCCCCGAGCGCTGTCGCATCGAAGACATACATCCCGGAATTGATCTCATCGATCGCCCGCTGCTCGTCGGTGGCGTCGCGCTCCTCGACGATTGCTGTCACGACATCACCGCTTCGCACAATGCGCCCGTAACCCGTGGGATCGGTCAAGTGCGCTGTTAGCACGGTGCAGGCTCCGGTATGCGCAGCGAGCAACGAATCCAAGCTCGCCCCGGTAAGCAAAGGCGTATCCCCAGTAAGCACCACGATTGAGCCTTCTGGGCGAGCGCCGCGCGCAATCAAATCCTCCAGCGCCACGCGGACCGCATGCCCGGTACCCAGCCGCTCTTCTTGCACGACAGTCAGTACCCACGGCGCGACTTCAGCGAGGTGCTCGGTTACTTGTTCACGACCATGACCAACAACGACGACCACGTGCTCAGGCTCGACATGGGCGGCCGCTTCCACCACATGGCCGAGTAACGAGCGCCCCGCGACCTGATGCAACACCTTGGGAGTGGCCGACTTCATCCGGGTGCCTTCCCCTGCAGCCAGGATGATGACGGCGAAGGGGCGCGGGATACTCACGGAAGCATCCAACCACTCACCTGGCACCCGATGAGCCGAATGCCCCGATACCCGACCTACGGCACGTCCTTGAGGATGTCGACCCGTCGGTCCGTGGGCAATTGCCGAAAAGCAGCCCATTCGCGTTCGCGCTGCTGGCGGGTCAGTTCCGGTGCTGTTTGTGACAGCAACCGCCAGAAGCGATTGCGTTCGAATTGGAATCCGATCTCTCCGGAGGGGGGTAGTGGGTTGACCAGCAGATCGATCAGGTCGGCCAGCGTCGCTTGTCGCCCCGTGACGAGCAGCGGGTCTCGAAGGAGTTCGCGAGCCTGCGCATTCAGGCGAACACGGACACCTGCTCGACTTTCCACCCAATCGCGCAGCGCTCGCGTGAACGGCTGACCCGCTGGAATGACCATGTTGTCGGCGAAAGGAGCTCGAAGGGGTCTCGAGGTGGGCGCTCGTTCGGATACTGGGGGCTGGTGGCCAGCCAAGCGCGCCACTAGGGCTTCGATCAGATGCTGCTTGGTCCCGGAGCGGGGAACCGCCAGCCGAGCCGCAATGTGCACCAATTCGTCCTTGGTCCAATACCAACCGGTGATATCGGTGGGCTCGGCGACTTCGTCCGGTGCTGGCCTCACTCGCGCCCCCATTCGTGCTCCCCGGGGAGGATTCGAACCTCCGTTGACGGATTCAAAGTCCGCTGTCCTG
>CAZWIW010000109.1:0-4637 GCA_964634545.1 uncultured Rubrivirga sp. | reverse complement strand
GCGTACTACAGCTTCGGGGGATGGAAGGCATCGCTGTTCGGCGACGCCAACATGTACGGCCCCGCGGGTATCGACTTCTACACGCGGACCAAGACCGTCACCTCGCGGTGGCCCGATCCGGCGACTTCATCGGTCGACCTCGGCTTCCCGCAGACCCGCTAGTACCCATCACCACCGAACCTCATTCAAAGGAGCGAGCATGGACATCGGCGTCGTATTGCAGTGCACTCCCCCGGCAGCTCGGGTTGTCGATCTGGCACGTCGTGCCGAGACCTACGGGTTCAACTACGTCTGGACCTTCGACTCCCACATCCTGTGGGAGGAGCCCTACGTGCTCTACAGCAAGATTCTGGACGAGACGCGCAAGATCAAGATCGGCCCGATGGTCACGAACCCGGCCACCCGGGATATCACCGTCACCGCATCGGTCTTCGCGACCCTCAACGAGATGTACGGCAACCGCACCGTTATCGGCATCGGACGTGGTGACTCGGCTGTCCGGGTGACCAACGGTAAGCCAGTATCCGTTGCCGACCTCCGTCAGTCGGTTATCGACATCAAGGGTCTGGTCAACGGAGAGGCCATCGACTACAAGGACTCCACCTTGCGCCTGCCCTGGGCCGGGGACTCCCGAGCCGAGGTGTGGGTGGCCGCCTATGGGCCCAAGGTGCTTGCCCTCACCGGCGAGGTGGGCGATGGCTTCATCTTGCAGTTGGCCGATCCCTCGATTGCCGAATGGACGATGGGCGCGGTCCGAGATGCCGCCAAGGCCGCGGGACGGGAGGAGAACGCTGTTTATAACTGCGTCGCCGCCCCCGCATACATAACCGACGGTTCCAAAGAACAAAACGATCACGCCCGTGATCAGCTGCGTTGGTTCGGCGGCATGGTGGGCAACCACGTGGCCGACATCGTCGAGCGCTACGGCGATTCCGGTGCGGTGCCGCAAGCCCTGACCGACTACATCAAGAACCGCCAGGGATACGACTACAACCAGCACGGCCAGGCCGGAAATACCCATACCGACTTCGTCCCCGACGAGATCATTGACCGGTTCTGCATCATCGGTACCCCCGAGGATCACATTCGTCGGCTCCAGGAGCTCAAATCGCTCGGGGTCGACCAGTTCGCGGTGTACCTGCAACACGACAACAAGGACGCCACGCTCGCGGCGTACGGCGAGAAAGTCATCCCCGGGATACAGGAGACGGTGCTGGCTAAGTCCTAATCGGAATTCTTGATAGTCAGCGACCGAAACTTCCACGACACCGAGGAGAAACACACGTGAGTAACGCTGCGATTGCTGAGCAACAACTGCCGGTCGGCAGTTCGCGCTCCAGCGCTCTGGCGCGGCGTCTGCGTAACGGGGGTATCTCCACACTGTGGGCGCTTGCCGGCATAGGCATCGTCGTCGTGATGTGGGAGTTGGTCAAATGGCTCGGGACGTTCATTCCCCTGCCGTTCAACACCTCAGACCTAACGATGCCGCATGTGTGGACGATGTTCGCGGCCATGGGGGAACCGGAGGTACGCGGCTCGGAGAACACGGTGCTCGATGCCGTCATCTCGGCTGCTTTCCGCTCCCTGCTCCTGGCGTTCGGGGGCTTTGTTATCGGCGTGAGCGTTGGCCTGCTGCTGGCCGTCATCATGCAACGGTTCCTGTTCGCCGAACGAGGTCTATTGCCTTTCGTGATCGCGTCGCAAACGGTGCCGCTGATTGCCCTGGCGCCACTGATCGTCGGCATCGGCAACCGGATCGAAATCGGTTCGGTCCAGTGGACCACCACGTATTCGGTGATGTTCATCGCGGCCTATTTGGCGTTCTTCCCGCTGTCGATCGGTGCTCTCCGCGGCTTGCAGGCTCCCTCGCCCACATCACTGGAACTGATGCGCTCCTACGCGGCAACACCTGGCCAGATGCTCCGCAAGTTGCGCTTCCCGTCATCTATTCCGTACCTGGTACCGGCGCTTCGGGTTTCGGCTGCCGCTGCGGTGGTCGGCACCGTGGTGGCCGAGATCTCCGCTGGCGTGCGCGGTGGTATCGGTCGACTTTTGATCGAGTACGCCCGCCAGACCACCGCGCAACCGGCGAAGGTGTACGTCGCCGTCTTCGGGGCCGTCGCCCTGGGGCTCTTGGTTGCCGCCTTGGTCACCGCCCTCGATGTCTACCTCACCCGCAACCTGCCCAAGGAGAAGAACGCATGAGTGAGACCGTGAAGGATGCCGTCCGTGCGGACGGAGTCTGGAAGATCTTCAACGAGGGCGACGCAAACGAGGTCACCGCACTACAGGACGTCGATCTCACAGTGGGAACCGGTGAGTTCGTCTCCCTCATCGGACCCTCGGGCTGTGGGAAGTCGACGCTGCTGCGCGTGATCGCCGATCTCACGGATGCCACCAAGGGCGACATGACGGTGGCGGGTGTCACTCCGCACGAAGCGCGCGAGAAGCAGCTGTACGGCATGGCGTTCCAGCACGCCGCACTGTTTGAGTGGCGCACCGTTCGTCGGAACGTGGAGTTACCGCTCGAACTTCAAGGCTGGGACAAGAACAAGCGCCAAGAGCGGGCGATGGAACTGCTCGAGATGGTGCAGCTCGCGGACTTCGCCGAACACCGCCCGTGGGAACTATCCGGAGGAATGCAACAAAGGGTTGCCATCGCGCGCTCGCTCGCCGTCGATCCCCCGCTGCTGCTCATGGATGAGCCTTTCGGAGCGCTGGATGAGATGACCCGCGAACGGATGCAAAACGAGTTGCTGCGGATCCGCAAGGAGACCGGTAAGTCGATCGTGTTCGTCACCCACTCGATTCCCGAGGCGGTGTACCTGTCCGATCGGGTGGTCGTCATGTCACCTCGGCCGGGGCGGATAACCGACATCGTCACCATCCCTCTGGGTGCCGACCGGGACGAGGACACCCGCGAAGCCGAGGCCTTCTACGAGTCCGTCACCGCCGTTCGCGAGGCCCTGCGCGGCCACGTGGGTGGGGCCGGGCTGCGGGCCAAGGTGGGCGAAGTCTGATGTCCGAAGCGTGGGCTGATCGCCTCAAGTTCATCTGGCCGCCGGTGCTCGTCGCACTGGTGTTCCTGGGGGCGTGGCAGGCCTTAGTGGTGGTGCGCGAGATCGAGCCCTTCTTGTTGCCGGCTCCGTCGCTCATCGGGCAGGAGTTCTTCGGCGACATCAGCCTGATGTGGCAAACGGCCTACTACACCGGCACGACCGCATTCCTTGGACTTGTGTTCGGAACAATCGCCGGGATTGCGATGGCGCTGCTCGCGCAGCGGTTCATAGTGGTTAACAATTTGGTCACTCCCCTTGCCGCCGGCCTGGCAGCAGTGCCGATCATTGCCCTAACACCGATACTGAACAACATGTTCAGCATCACAAGCAGGACACCGCGGGTGCTGGTCACCGCCATCATCGTGTTCTTCCCGATGCTGGTGAACGTCATCCGAGGACTTGTGCAGGTGCAGCCCACGCAGTTGGAGTTGATGCGCTCGATGAACGCCCAGCCACGCACCGTGCTGCGCGTCCTGCGCGTCCCCAACGCGATCCCGTTCTTCTTCACCGGCATGAAGATCGCCGCCCCGCTGGCGGTGATCGCCGCATTGGTCGCCGAGTACTTCGGTGGACCCCAACAAGGACTTGGCTCTCGAATCGCAAGTTCGGCAGCCAATACCGCCTACGGACGAGCGTGGGCATACGTAGTTGCAGCCATCATCGCCGGCCTGGTGTTCTACCTGATCGTCGTGGCCGTGGAGCGATGGACAACACCCTGGACAGGCAGAACCCGTTCGGCCTGATAAAAGAAGGAGGAAGCATGCGCAACATCGCACGCAGTCGGTGGACTCGAGTAGCGAGTCTGGCCGCTGTCGGTGTGCTCGCGCTGTCAGCCTGCAGCAGCTCGGATTCGAGCTCTGAGGACACCGCAGCCGACGAGACAACGGCTGAGGAGACCGCAGCTGAGGAGACAGCAGAGGACACCGCCACTGAGGAGACCGAGGCCGAAGAGGCCGCCAGCGGCGACGAGGAGTGCACGGAGCTGACTCCGGCAAGCCTGCAGTTGCAGTGGTTCGTCCAAGCCCAGTTTGCCGGCTACTACGCAGCCAAGGATTTGGGCTTCTATGAGGACGCTTGCATCGACGTGGAGATCCTGGAAGGCGGCGTGGACATCGTTCCTCAGACCGTCTTGGCCCAGGGTGGCTCGGACTTCGCCCTCGCGTGGGTGCCGAAGGCTCTCGCATCGCGTGAGCAGGGTGCCGGAATCACCGATATCGCTCAGGTGTTCCAGCGCTCGGGCACGCTGCAGGTCGCGTGGGCCGATTCGGGCATCGAGTCCCCCGCTGACTTCAAGGGCAAGAAGATCGGTAACTGGGGCTTCGGCAACGAGTACGAGATCTTCGCCGCTCTCGGCGAAGAGGGCCTCGACCCAGCAAGCGATGTTGAGCTCGTGCAGCAGCAGTTCGACATGGTCGCGCTGCTCAACCGCGAGATCGACGCCGCTGAGGCCATGACCTACAACGAGTACGCGATGCTGCTCGAGGCGGTCAACCCGGACACCGGTGAGCTCTACCAGCCGGAGGACTTCAACGTCATCAACTACTCCGAATACGGCGTGGGTATGTTGCAGGACGCCAT
>CAZWIW010000108.1:0-4711 GCA_964634545.1 uncultured Rubrivirga sp. | reverse complement strand
CGGTGCGCAGTATCGCAACGGATCTACGGGTAGTGCATCCAGACTGGACCGATCGACAGTTGCACGACCTCATGCTGTCCCATGGTTCACCGGCTCCGCGCCACCTGCGTACATTGATCGGAATCTAAATGAAGATGTCTGGGTTCGTCGGTGTTGGCGTCGTCGTTCTCGTCTTGGCTGGCTGCTCGTCCGGTGCGTCGGAAAGTGCGATGCCGGAAGTGACAGCGACGTCCAACGCTGAGGAACTCAGTGCGTGGGCTTCGCAGGTGTGCGGCACGGTCGATGAGTTGGCTGCCACCGTCACCGGGTTGACCGACGGTTTGGACATCGATCTTTCCCAGGGACTCGATCAATTGCCGGCACTTCAAGAACAGGTGACCGCGAATCTCGATGTCGTGGAGTCCGACATCGAGGCCGTGGAGGATGCGCTGGCCGGAGTTCCGGACGGCTCGGCGAGTGCAACGGCATTCGCTGCGGAGATGGAGGCCCTAGTGGATTCAGCCCGCGCGTCGGGGCAGGAAGCGATCGACCTGTTGGCCGAAGCAACTGCTGCGGGGAATCTTCTGGGCGCCGGACTTGCAGCCGCAGGCGCAGCGGCGGCGGCGCAATCAGCGACGTCGGATGCGAATGCTGCTTTGCAGTTGCTTGATCGCACCCGCCAAGATGCTGGTGGTGAGTTGGGTGCGGCCTTCTCCACAGCACAAGGCTGCTAGTGAGCACTCTGCACCGAACTCTGCAGCGCGGGGAACCCGACGTGTCCGGGTGGTGCGATCTCAATGAAGGCCCGGGCGAATCGACGATTGATGTTCCCGCAGAGTCCGTTACACCGCTCGCCTGCCTGGTGCACTTGACGGATCTGCACATCTGCGATGCCGAGTCACCGGCGCGCATCGAGTACCTGGATCGCCTGGGTGATCCGGACTCACCGCTTCGCGAGGAAATCGGCCACGTTGGTTCCTACCGGCCGCAGGAGATCCTCACCATGCAGGTGGCAGACGCCATGGTGCGAACCGTCAACGAGATTGACAGGGGGCCGATCACCGGGGCGCCGGTCGATGTGGTTCTGCTAACCGGGGATGTCACCGATAACGCTCAAGCCAACGAACTGTCCTGGTACCGGAGACTCCTCGACGGAGGAACCGTAGCTGCGCGCAGTGGGGATGATGCACGCAGTTCGTGGGTGGGAGTGAGCGACGCCGATAGCTGGGACGAGCGTTACTGGCATCCCGGTGGTCCACCCGCAGGCATCGCACCCGATCGGCCAACTGAAGTCGAGGGCTATCCGCGCTGTCCCGGACTGATCGACGCTGCTCGCGCAGACTTCGATACTCCGGGCCTTCGTCATCGGTGGGTTTCCGTGCACGGCAATCACGATGGTCTCCTCCAGGGAACCTTGCCCGCCGATGAAGTGGCCCGATCCTTCGCTGTCGGTGCAAGTCGGGTGACAGACCTGCCGGAGGGCGGGGATCCGTCGGTAGCGATCTCGATGAACGCGATGGTGGGTCCAGTGGAATTCTCTTTGGATCCTGTGTCTCCCACACGCGAGATTCCAGCCGACGAGCGACGTCGCATCGTTCAGCCCGGGGAACATGCCGATGTCTTGGGTATGCCGGGGACGTATGGGGTAGGCGAAATCGGTGCACTGCGGTTGATCTACCTCGACACCGTGAATCCGCACGGTGGCTGGCAAGGATCGCTGGACATCGACCAGTTCCGCTGGCTGAAGGAGCAGTTGCGAGAGTCCCCCGACACCTACACCGTTATCGCCTCGCACCACCCCTCGCCGACGATGATCAACGACTATGCACCAGACGGGGCCCCGCGCCGAGTGCTGGGCTCTGAAGTAATCGCTGAACTACTCGAACACGATCAGGTGATCGCATGGATTGCCGGACATGTCCACTTCCATGCGGCACTCGCGCACCACCGCCCAGATAGTGAAACGCCGCACTTGTGGGAGATCACTACGTCGGCACTGATCGACTGGCCGCAACAAGGACGCGTCGTTGAATTTCTGTCGAGTGGGGATCGGATCGGCATCGCGAGCACAGTGATCGACCACGATGCACCGATTGATTGGCGCTCGGCATTCACCTGCGGTTGGACACCGGAGACCATGGCCGCGCTGTCTCGGGTTCTTGCCGCCAACGATTACCAACTCCGAGCCGACCCGGACTTTCGGGCGCTGCGCGACAGTAATCCACAGGTGCGAAATCGGGTGTGGTGGCTGGCTGATCGCCTCGGGCACAATCAAAGCCTTACCTGACCCGAACATTGCAGGGGGGTTGAGAGCGAGCGGATGAGGCAGGCTGGGGCTATGAAACGACGGACCCTATGGGTCAACCTCGGAATCGGTGCTGCGATCGTGGTGGTCATCGGTTTGATTTTCGCTGTCTTGCGACCCGCGCCTGCCCCGGATGAACAGCGCACCGTGAGCGTCACTCGAGGTGCTATCTCGGCGACCGTCACCGCAAGTGGAACCGTCGAACGGGCTGGGGTAGTGGATCTGGCCTTCGTTTCCGGCGGAACCATCACTGCGGTGAACGTCGAACCCGGGGATGCTGTCAGTGCGGGAACGGTGTTGGCTGCAGTTGACGACACCGCTGCCCTGCAACAACTGGCATCGGCCGAATCGACCCTGGCGCAGGCGGTGCAAGGCGCTGCCAGCACCGACGCCTCAATTGCCAGCGCTAGTGCCACCTTGGCCGATGCCCGTCGAGTGGCCAAGGAAAACAACCGTCGTAACCGTCTGGCCGTGGATCAGGCGAAGGAATCACTACGAGTCGCCGAAAGCTTGTGGGATGAGTCGTGCCTGGACCCGAATAACGCTACGTGCCCCAACCCGGCAGCCCAAGCACAACTGCGAGCTGCGCAGGCGAATGTCGACTCTGCGCAACGCACGCTGGACACCGCTGTTGAAAATGCGGCGAACAACGCCACGGGTTACGAAGTCGCTGTCAACCAGGCCGCTGAGTTGCTGACCCAACGTCAGGCGCAGGAATCCTCGGCGTGCGAGGGTGCTCTCAGCGAAACCACTACGTGCACTAGCGCGCAAACCGCCACGGTGACCGCGCGCCAGGCCTATGACAATGCGATTCGAGCGCGCACCACTGGCCTGCTCGCCGATCAGCAAGCCCAACAGACGGCGTCGTTGAGTCTGGCGAGCGCGAATGTCGCCTTGCAGCAGGCCCAAGCGGAGTTGCGAAAGGCGGGTGACGATGCCGTTCGCTCCGCTCGGCAGGCATTGGACACAGCCGAGCGCACCCTCGAGCAGGGGAAAGTGACCGGTGACCAATCCGTCCGCACGGCACAGTCTGCGCTGAACTCCGCTCTCGCTGCGCAAGAGGTTGTGGAAGTACCCGATGGTTCTGAGTTGACGGCGGCCGAGGCTGCTATCGCCGCTGCGCAGACCGGGGTGGAGGTTGCGCAGCAGGCACTGGCGGATACCGAGCTCGTTTCCCCCGTCGCTGGGATCGTCGGAACCGTTCCCTACGTTGTGGGTGAGGCCGCCGTTTCGACGGGAACACAAGGTGGCATCACGGTGTTGCCCGATGGTCCGCTGGAGATCGTCGCGGACTTCGCCGAGTCCGACGCCGCAGGCATCGACGTAGGTGCACCAGCAACGGTCACCTTCGATGCCCTGGCCGGGGAGCAGGCCGAGGGCAGCGTGATCGCTGTCGATCCGGTTGCGACCACGAGCGCTAGTGGCTTGATCACTTACAGCGTGCGCGTCCAGGTAACCGATCCGCCGGATGCGGTGCGCGAGGGCATGACCGCGTCGGTCTCCGTGCTCGTCGACGAGGTGAGCGATGCGTTGATCGTTCCGCAGGGAGCGATCACCGGCAGCGGTGATCGGGCATCTGTCTTGTTGCAGGGACCGGATGGCACCACCGTGCAAACACCGGTCACGATCGGTTTGCAAGGCGATGCTGGAACGGAGGTCACCGGAGGTTTGCAGGAAGGTGACGTGCTGGTGATTCCATCCGCTGATGATCTGTCCTTCCCCGAGGGTGGGGTCCCCGGATCGGGTCGCGATGATGATCCCGACGGCCCGTTCGGTGGCGGAGGCGACTGATGATTCCCGTCGTGGAGATGCACGACATCACCAAGGTCTACGGCGAGGGTGAGGCCGAAGTGCGGGCGGTCGACGGTGTTTCGCTGACGGTTGAGCCCGGTGAGTACGTGGCCATCATGGGGGCCTCGGGTTCGGGGAAATCCACCTTGATGAACATCATCGGAGCGCTCGACGTTGCAACTACGGGGACCTATCGCATCGATGGAGTGGATATCGGGGATCTGGATGATGATGCGCTTTCTCTCGTGCGTAATAGGCGGATCGGGTTCATCTTCCAAGCCTTCAACCTGATTCCGCGCATGAGTGCTGCCGCGAATGTGGAGTTACCGCTGATGTATCGCGGAGTGCGACGCGGGGAGCGTCGTAGGCGAGCGCTCAACGCCCTTGAGAAGGTGGGGCTCGCCGATCGTTCGCACCACCAGCCGAACGAGCTTTCCGGCGGTCAGCAGCAGCGCGTGGCCGTCGCTCGTGCCTTGGCTATGGAGCCGTCGTTGATGCTTGCCGATGAACCAACGGGAAATCTGGACTCTCGCTCGACCGCGGATGTGCTGGATCTGCTTGACGAAATCCATGATGAAGGTAAGACGATTGTCATCATTACCCACGAGGATGAAGTGGCCGCGCGAGCCGGTCGAG
>CAZWIW010000107.1:0-4820 GCA_964634545.1 uncultured Rubrivirga sp. | reverse complement strand
CGCTGGGCTCATAACCCAGAGGTCGCAGGTTCAAATCCTGCCCCCGCTACCAACCCGCACGTCTGCACCCCCAGGGGGTGCAGACGTGCACACCTTGTGTATAGGTTCGCGGGCCTCACTTAGCGAGGTTGGCTAACAGTTGGGGTGCTTCCACTGACGCGAATCGCCAGATCAACGCCGGCTGCGTGCGGTGGTAATGATGCGCAAGGACAACGCGGAGACCGGCGATGCCCTCCCAGTCGACATCGGGATAGTGCGCCGTGAACTCCAGTGAGCAATTCGTTGCCGCTTCGCCGATGATCTCAAGTAGGCGTTCAGCGGCCCGCAGGAGTATGTCCTCGCTCACGGTATCCCCTAGCAGCGACTACGTCGGCAAGCGACGTACACGCATCGATGATGTCCAATCGACGCTCGTCATCGCCGCGACTCACAGGGAAACAGCCTCCGCCAAGATATGTCCGTCGCGCGGCTTCAGCCCGCCAACCGGAATGACGTCGACGTCGCAGTTCAGAAGGGCACGAAGTTCGGCCTCAAGATGAACCTGGTCCAGGATCGAGGCTCCAGGCCCGAACTCCACCAGAAAGTCCACGTCCGAGCCTGCATGATCGTCACCGCGGGCGACTGAGCCGAACACCTTGATGCTCACCGCGTGACGCTGACCGAGAAGGGCCTTGATGTCGTCCGTGTGCGCCATGACGACGTCCCGGATCGCACCCATGCCGGGAATTCTAGCCGCGAGGACGAAGTCGACGCGGAAACGCAACGGGCTCGGGAGGAGCTCACGGCCCAGCGGCCGGGGGTGTCTGACGCGCAGCCCGAGTCGGTCCGGGTTTACGGGTAATCGACCACGAGCGGATCGTCCAAAGCGTCGAGGACCTCTATGTCGATCGGTGGACTCGGCGCGCTGTAGCGGACGCCGGGTGCCGGATCGTTGCCCGGGCCGCCGGGGTTGTAGACCGGTGAGTAGTCACCCGTCGATGGCATCTGGACACGGGTGATGGCGCGCATGGCCTCGATATCGCCGGACATGATGATGTCGATCTGGTTGTCCTTGTCTTCCTTGTAGCAATCGTCGTAGGTGTCTTGTTTGACTCCTAGGTCAGCAAGGCCTTCGACACGCAGGCGGCCACCGTCGATCGCGAAGTCGATGCCTTGCCTGTCGACGATGATCTCGCGACCGCCTCGATCTTGTGCGACTACCCGGAAGAAGCGCTCGAATTCGTCTGGATGCATACCTCGAACACCGTCGGGGGTCATGCCACCTGTGGTGAATACCCGCAATCGGAATTGCGCGGCATCGCCGTACAGCGCCTCGCCATGGTTGGGCAGTAGGCCGGGTCGGAACAACGCGGGTCCGAAATCACCTTCCGAGGAGTAGCGCGTCAACTTAGCGGCGACCAGTCTCGGCCCCCCTCGGTCCTGGGGCGCGACACTCGGGTCGGTGTAGGGCGAGCCAGGGGCGTCCACACCCATACCCACAGCCGAGGCCAGTTGCCTGTTCGGTCCGACCAACGTGAGAGGGGAATCGGAATCCACGACATCAACGCGAATGGGGTAGAGCGAACCCGCTTCACCGGGGTCGATGCGGTTCCCGAAATGACCGAAGATGACCACGGTGCTGCGTTCGTTGTACTCGAAGTTGGGCCAGACCGCTGCTACCTGTGGTGTCGTGTGAGTGCCATCGTTCAACGTGACGCGGAAGTCGTCTGCGCTTACCGAACTCGGCAACGTGGGCCAGCTGAACTCAATGGGCAACCCGTCGGAGTAGTAGACCTTTTCTCCGTAGGTCGTTTCAACAGCTTCGGGCGTTGCTGCGCTCGTGAACGAGTGCAGTTCGGCGACCGTGGACGCCTCGCACTCGATCACGTTCCATGTCCCACCGGCCAGACGTGCGCGGGTGGCGCTTGATTGTGGTTCGTTGACGTCGAGGCCTGGAACACCGATGATGTCGGTGAAGCCCAGGCCGGCCGCCATCATGCGAGGTTGCGTATCCCATATATCTGCGTTGACCAGTTTGTCTTCGCGCAGTACTGCCGACGGTTCGCGGACTGTGGTCACAACCCGCAAAGCCAAGGCGAAGACGAATAGCAGCGCTAGGGCCGTGATGATGACAACACCCTTACCCAACTTCGACATCGCTTGGAAGCGCCGCATTTCCAGCTCACCCTCCTAGCATTGATTCGATGAGAAGAAGTCAAGCCGTCCAGGCGTTCGCCAGCATCGGTGCCAGCACGGCTTGCGATCACGTGGTTACGGGAGCCGCTTTCGGCAAAGTGAAGTGAGCCACGGTGGAATCGTGCTCGCGGAGCAATGCCCAGGTTCCGTTAGGGCCTACCGCGTCGTCGAACAGGCGACTGCCCAGCCCCGGAACGAGCGCAGGTTCCAGACCGGTGCCATCGTCGATCATCCTCAACTCGATGCTGCCATCCCGATCCTGCAGTTCGATCCGTAGGGACCGAGCGTTGCCGTGCCGATGCGCGTTCACAGCTGCCTCAGCAACGATCTCGTAGATCTGATCGCGAAGCGGTGAGTTCTCAGCGAGGTGCAGAGCTTCGGGGGTGATCTCAACGTCTACGCCCAGCGGTACGTCAAAACCGGATCGCATGGACGTGGCCGGTTGGGCCTCGTCCGTCATCTTGGTCAGCAGATGAGGCAGCGTTTGTGACGTAAGGGCGTCGAGCTCTTGCAGTGCTCGAGTGCGATCACCGTGATGAAGCAGTAGAGCGATCGCCGCCAACCGTCCCTGGATCGTTCGATGCAGTAGTTGAGCCATGAATTCCGATCGAATCCGTGCCTGCTTCAACAGAGAGTCACGGTGCTGCTGAGTAATGCGCAAGTCCCGTAGAACGGCCGCCGTTAGGTGTTGCGCGTTTCGAGCCAGATCAGCGGTCAGGGCAACCGCACCCCCGAGTATCGAGATGCGAAAAAGCCCACGGAGGGTTTCCTGCCAAATGATCTCGGTGCCGGTTCCGGGGACGAACGCAAGGTCCAAGGTGGAGACGAGGAGGCCGGAAGCAAGGCCGAGGCCGAGCCAGACACAACAAAAGCGCAGCGTCGCAAGGCGCCCGTTTCCCCCACTAGGCAGCATTCGCAGGGCAAGGGTCAGCAGTAGGGGAACAACGATCCACCCGACAGGGGCAACGAAGGATGTCGCGACCACTCGGGGAGATGCGATGAAGGCGATGGAGGGAATTGCTCCGGCGGTCAAGGCGAGAATCAAGACAAGTGGCGGATGGGTACTGCCAACCGACCACCGCCAATCGTCGATAAGGGTCCGGCGAAACGAAGCGGAAGATGGTGCAGCACCGAGGTTCGGCGTTTTGCTGGTGGAGATGGTGCTGGCGGATTCGTGGACCACAACAGTCGTGTCGTCCAGGGAGCGCAGGCCGGCCACCTGGTGCAGCGCATCGAGCACACCGGCCTGCGCGCCGTGGATCCGGAAGCTAACGCCGTCTATCCTTCGTTCGATTTCGATGGTCACTTGTCGATCGCCCGAGGCGGATGAGTCTTGGAGCCACCGAAAGACTTCGCGAAGTGCCGCGGCATCGACGAGCTTGCCGGTGGTATCGAGTGAGTGCAGGGCAGCATCTGCGGACACCGCAAAACCCAGCGATTGCAGGGCCGGAATGATGCCCCGCCGCAGGGTCACCGGATGCAGGTTGTGTGCCAGAGGGCGCAGCGAGTCATCTATGAACTCTTCGATGCTGGTGGCGAGTTCTTCGTTGCTGTGACGGTCTGCTGCCGCCGTGAGTTGCATGAGTGGCGACCAGACATCGTTTCGGACCAGTTCAACCTCATGGTGATCCCTAATGCGAGTCGCATTCTGAACGAGGGAATTCATCTCCCGGGTGGTCATCAGGGCTGGCAGGAGTTCAGCTCGCGTGGTGAGGACTTGCTCACGATACGAAGCGATCTGATCCAAGATGAATGCCAGGAGCCAGATGTTGACCGCTCGAGTCAAGAAGACAAGGGCGAAAATGAACGTAGCTCGGTCTTGGGTAAGCCCGACCGCTTCGAACCAGACGATTAAGGCAGCCGAGCCCCCAAGTGAGGGCACGAGGTAGTCCCGCAGCCAGCGTGAGCGAGAGATGGTGAGGGGTGAAGAACGCCCGATGAGGGCGAGAATCACAAGTTCAATGGCAAGCGCAATTCCCGCACCGAGCACGATTCGGCCGACGAATTGCACAGGGCCGAACTCGAAACTGTCGAGGGTCCAGATCATGAAAAGGGAACTGAGCACCGCGAATAGGACGAACGGCAGCGGTGAAGCCCGCCGAATCACGATGCAGTCCCAATATCCGATCCCGCGCTTTGGGTACGTGCCGGCGCCGAGGTTCGATGGCGGATGGTGTCCCGGAGGAAAAGTGCAACGCACGCCGCACGGGCATTGATCTGCTTGGTTTGAGGTTCGAGGCCGAGGTTTCGAATGATGGTGGATATCGTCGATTCGACAGTCCGAACACTGATGAATAGCCGTTCGGCGATCACTTGGTTGGACCACCCGTTCGCCATCAGGGCCAACACCTCGAGTTGCCGAGTCGACAAGGCTGCCAGGGGGCTGGTTTGCATCGGACTAAGTTCGTTCGTCAGGGCCTCATCGATCACGAGATCCCCGAGGCTAGCCCCGTGCATGGCACGACGGACCTGGCCGAGATTGGCCACGCTTGTCTTGAGCAGGTAGCCCCACCCAACTCTCGTAGTCGTGGGGACATCCGCCAGCAGGCCTGGCATAGCGAAGTTCGACAGTAGGACGACACCCTTGACTAGGCGCGCTGTTGCAGCGCGCAAGCCGAGCGCAACCCCATCATCTCCATTTCCGA
>CAZWIW010000106.1:0-4835 GCA_964634545.1 uncultured Rubrivirga sp. | reverse complement strand
CTTTTCAGGGAGCGCAAGACTGCAGCGGAGAAAACTTGATGGTTGTGGCAGGTGAGAGTCCGTCGGTCGTTAAGTCCGACTAGTTCCTTGATGCGTGCAAGGTGTTGCTCGCGGCTTTGCCATTGCTCGCGGTAATAGCGGGGATCTGTCTGTAGATCGTTGTCCTCCACCAGAACCGAGTAGGGAGTATCGGGGTCTGCCATGAAGTCATCTCGGAGGAACGGGCGAACGAACACCATGTCGGAATCCACCACGAAGTAGTCGTCGTAGAGATCGAGTTCCCAGAAGGCAAGCTTGACGATCTGCTGGTTGATGTATCCCACGCGCATGTCGCCGAAAGGTTCACTGACCAACTCGTGATGGAAGGGTGCTTCACTGATCACGGAAATGTGATCTGTCGCGAGCTGCTCAAAAAGGGTTTCGTCTTCCTCGGGAACAACGATGGTGAGCGGAAGACCATCGCGGTTGTAGTCAGTGAACGACCCGACGAGGCGTTGCGCGAGAGGAAAGTCACCGCGGTAGGACTTCAGCATCATCCCGAACCGGTGCACGGCTGGAGTCTAGGCCCGCCCAGGAGAGGCTCGATGATTTATGGGCGGAGGTCGAGAACCTTTGCGAACCGCTTCCAGGTGAAATCCGGTGATTGGCAATCCGGGCCCGGTGCGCGGACCTCGAGTGTGGCGATGGCAGTGGTCGGTTCGGGCAACGTCAACTCGAAAGGAGTCGGCGTATTCGGCTCGGCAATGAGCGTTGTCTGGGACTCCTGGTCGTTGGCGGCGAAAACCAAGGTGATGGGTCGAGCACCGCAGATTGGTGCCTGGATGGAGCCGCGGATAGTGGTGATCGGAGTCTCCGGGCGAGTGCTCGTCAGAGTGAAGACACTGCGTTCGGATTTCATCCACCACCAGGTGCTTTCGAGCTCACTTTCGCGTGGCTGCGTGGTCTCGGAATCCGCTGTGATCATCGGCTGGTGGAGGAAGTCTTCTGTTGCCTGCTGCTGCGCAGCTGGAGTGCCGGTGATGTCGAAGAGCAGCCACTCACCGTCGAAACCGGTGGCAACCGGAGCGCCGAAGCGATCCTGCAGGTTTCCGGTGATCAGCGGAAGCTGTTCGGAGATGTAAGCGCGAGTGTCCAGGTGGATCGCGCAGAACCCTGCGCCCCGGAGGTAGGAGGCCTGTTCATCGGTTGGTAACTCGGGCAGTTGGGATGACCAGATTCCAGCATCGGTGTTCTTGACGGCGCCGTAACTCCAGCGCTTCTCGGGGTTGGTGAGAGATGTCCAGAAGTGGTCGTAGTCATTGACCCCTCCCACCACACCGAACTCCGGATAGCCCATATAAGGCAGCTGGAGGATTCCGCAGTTGTCGGGTAGCGCAGCGTTGGTCACCTCGGCGTATTCGACGCCAGCCTTGGTGATCTCGGCGGCCTCCTTCGCGTTATCAGCGTAAGCAGACCGGAACGGCAGAACACTGTCGAGTGTGGTGAGGAGCAAAACGATGACGGCAACAGGAATCGCGATGGTTGTGGAGCGCGCCACTTTCGTCGAACGTAAGGCGGCTGCGGCGCCGAGGAGGAAAAGCAGCAGCAGGATGGGCGTGAGCCGGTTCCAAGCGCGGATCTGTGCGGTGATCGTGCCGGCGAACAGGTAGTTCACACCCCAAGGAATAAACCACAGCAGCGTGACGAGGATGAGGTAGGAGATGAAGGGTAAGGAGGCGTATCGCGGGGATGAGTTGACTGTTGTGTTGGCGGTGCTGGGCATGGTGGATCGGCGAGTCCGGATGATCAGCGCAACAACGATCACCAGGAGTGCAAGGGTGGTGATCCACGTTCCATGGTTCGTGATGGCGGTGCTTTCCCCCCACCCTGCAGCGGCGATCGCTTCGACTACGGATGCGTTGTAGAAGTCGAAGCCGGGCAGGCTGCTTTGCGGCAGCGGCAGGAGAGCCACGGCCAGGTTGCCCGCGAAGATCACCGATTCGTAGGGAAGGCGTTCGCTGAGAACGGCGAGCGGTGGATCGCCGCGGGTGGTGAGGATGCTGGGTAGAAAACCGACTATCGCGAGGATGGCGATGGAGCCAAAGGGAATGGCGTCGATGCCGAGATCGCGCCAGCGCGCACGGTGGGCGAAGCGCCATACCAATGCGGCGGCACCCAGAATGAGGGTGAAGGCGACGTAGTAGACCCCGGTCCAGGCCGTGATGATGATCATCACCGCGAACACCCCGAGCGTGAGCACCTTGGTTCGTCGGGTTGTGCTGGGTTTGCGCAGTTTTCGGATGATCTGTTCGAAACGGCCCGATCCGACGAGCAGCACGAAGGCCATGCCGGTGACCGCGCTATAGAGCGTTGCCAGGTAGGTGTGTCCCAGGGAGCGCCCGAAGTGGTAGGGCAGCAGGGAGAAAACCACCGCGGCGGCAATGGCCAATGGTCCGTGCAGCCCCGTCATGCGGAACAGGTAGTAGGCCAGGAAAGCCACCAGCGGGAACGTGACCATGATCAACAGATTGATGCCCAGGAACGGTCGTCCGGTCAGCATCGTGAGAAGTTGAGCGAAGGTGTTCTCGGTGATGTCGATGCCGGGGAAGTAATTGAGGTTCATCCCGAGCGGGAAGCCGAACTGGTCGGTCACGCGGTAGCGAAAGCCCTGCCATACCTCGGCGTTGACGTAGGTCGCGAGCATGTCGCCGCCGGCCCAACCCGTGGCTACCCATTTCAGAATCGGTGCGAAAACGATGGATGCGAGGGCTGTGGCCACAACGGCGGCCATTGAGGCCTCGATCGCGGCCTGTCGCCGGGTGAGGGTCCGCATCGTTGAGCTTCTCCCTCCGCAGCGCCCCGGATGGGCCACCGGGCCCTGAATCTTCTCAAAGAGTGCTCGCTGCGGGAGAGTCAGCCTTGGCTGGCCCCCGCCTGCTGAAGGACTGCTACCTCGTTGGCTTCATCTAGGAGACCGATTCGAGAGGCGAGCCGCACGGCCTCATGCCGGCCGTTGACCCCCAACTTTTGGTAGATCTCGATCGTCTCGATGCGCACGGTCGA
The DNA here is from genome assembly GCA_964634545.1 of uncultured Rubrivirga sp. Classification (GTDB taxonomy): domain Bacteria; phylum Actinomycetota; class Actinomycetes; order S36-B12; family S36-B12; genus S36-B12. The sequence continues at coordinate 1,793 of CAZWIW010000106.1, read as the reverse complement.
CTCGCTATAACCGATCGTGAAAGCGATCTCACGATTCTTCATATTCTCCGACAAAAGCCGCAGGATGGTCAGTTGCCGTGGCGTCAACGTCCCGGACATGCCGGAGGAGCTTCGTGAGCGAGATCCATCCGCTGTGAGTTCGCGACGATCCTGCATGAAGCTCAAGTACACAGACATCAAGGGCCGGATGCGTAAGAGCTGCTTGCGCGCTTCGTGCGCGTCATTTTGAGTGCCAGCGCACCCCACGCCCACGATGAAGCGGGTGCGGCCAGAGGAGAAGGTGGAGCACGTGATGACGTGATGGACATGACCGTTCGTGAAGGACAGACCTGCCTCGCGCCCCTGGGAAATTTCGGCAATCACGCCCTCATCCGATTCCAGCGCGAGTGCAAGCGGATGCGTCCCCCAAATCGCGGGTGGGTTGGCGTCGAAAGCCTGAATGTCGAGGGCCCCGAAAGCGGCTTCGAGTTGGAAAAGACCTGAGTCTTGCGGGTAAGTGATCCAGGCAGCGCGTGGGTTCCACGGCCGCAACACGTCGATAGTCAAGTGTTCAAGAACCGCCATGGGAGTTGGGATCGTCACCAGAAAGCTGCCGAGGGCCGATAGCAGTTGGTCGGCCTCTGCGATCGAATTGCCGGAAGAACCCATGTGCAACCCCCCGTTGCCAAGACACCCGTGCCGCTTATCTCAAATGACCGAACCCTCACGTGCAGTCATAACCTGTCGTGACGGTAAGTCGGAAATGACCAATAAGCAACTCGTCATTGAGATTTGACCGATCATGACTGAATTGGGGATGTTTCCCGCGCGCTCGTGGGCAAAACTAAGCAACTGGAACCGGGGGAGTCCCGTTCCCATGGGAAAAACCAACAAGGAGACATATCGTGTCCAAGAAGAGCAAAGTTATCGCTGGTCTCGTGGGGGCATCGGCGCTCGCCCTCGCAACCGCCGTCCCGGCCGCGGCTGCTGGCTACGCAGCCGGCGAGGGTGTCATCCAAGAGGTTCAGAAGCCGGCTTCCGGTTCCTGCGCCGACTACATGTCCGAGTCGGACATCAACTGGTCGGGTGTGGGCGGCGCCAGCTGGGCCGACACTTTCGGCGACAACTGCATCCGCACCTTCATGCACGACAACAGCACGGGTATGTGGTTCGTGCGGTAAGTGACTTCGACGCCTTCCCCTCGCCTTAGGTGAGGGGAAGGCGTTGTTGTATCTGGGGAATCTTCTGCCCGCGGCGCAAGAACCAGGCACTTTTGAGGGGGGTCTGTGAATCGAACAGGTGTGGCGATAACCGCCACGGCTGCGTTAGTGCTGGGAACGTTGTTCGGTACCGCACCGGCAAGTGCTGAAGAGGCGAAGGACCCGACACCCACGGTCGTTGCCGAGATGGAAATGTCCGGGCCCGGTGGGCTCGGGTTCCTTGAGACCAATGGCAGGCTCGTGGTCACCGGCTTTAACGATGGCGTAGCTCGGGTAGTGGATGCAGCCGCGTGGTCGATCGTCGGTGAAATTCCCACTGAGGTTCCGGGGCAGTCCCTTGTCCAGTTGTATCCCGAAACCGGGCGCGCCTATCTTGTTGGTCGCGAACCCATCGTGAGCGTGATCGACGTCAACAACGCCACAATGCCGGCGCAGATCCCGTTGGCTGCAGACGATGTCAACGCGACTGCCACGTTGATCTACCAAGCCGATGTCCCCCTCCTCTTTATCTCATTCGCCCCGGGAGCGTTGCCAGGCGCGGTTGCGTTGGTGAGCACAGTCACCAATTTCCGACGCATTACTGCCGGCTTCCCG